>NZ_JBVJKN010000016.1:0-182923 GCF_055585225.1 Streptomyces sp. NPDC053673
CTGGCGTTGATTTTTGGCACGCTGTTGAGTTCTCAAGGAACGGACGCTTCCTTCGTACTCACCCTCTCGGGCTTTCCTCCGGGCGCTTCCCTTCGATGTTTCCAACCTTACCAGGTTCTTTTCCGTTCCGTTTCCGGTTCGGATTTCGTTTCCGGTGGCCGTTGGAGGGCCTTTTGCCTTTCGGCTGATCCGACTTTATCAGAGATTCTGAGTCGGAATTTCCGCCCCGTTGAGCGAACGTTCCGAGCGCACACCAGTGCGCCGGGTTTCCCTCAGGCGGAGCCGTAAACGTACTGGAGCGGGGCGGCCGATGCAAATCGAGGTCGCCCCGCTCCAAGATCACTTCACCAGGCGTCAGTTCTGGTGTCAGTTCTGGCGCCAGATCCGGTGTCAGACCTCCACGACGACCGGGAGGATCATCGGGCGCCGGCGGTAGGTGTCGGAGACCCACTTGCCGACCGACCGGCGGATGAGTTGCTGCAGCTGGTGAGGCTCGGAGACGCCATCGGCAGCGGACTTGTTGATGGCTTCGTCGATCTTCGGGATCACCGCGTCGAAGGCGGAGTCCTCGATGCCGGAGCCACGGGCGTGGATGTTCGGGCCGCCCACGATCTTGCCGGTCGTCGAGTCGACCACGACAAACACCGAGATGATGCCCTCGTCGCCGAGGATGCGACGGTCCTTCAGGTGGACCTCGGTGACATCGCCGACGGAAAGGCCGTCGACGTACACATACCCCGCCTGGACCTTGCCGGTGATCTTGGCCTTGCCGTCGATCAGGTCGACGACCACGCCGTCCTCGGCGATGACGATGCGGTCCTTGGGAACGCCCGTCATGGCGCCGAGTTCGGCGTTGGCGCGCAGGTGTCGCCATTCGCCGTGGACCGGCATCAGGTTCTTCGGCTTGCAGATGTTGTAGAAGTACAGCAGCTCGCCGGCCGAGGCGTGGCCCGATACATGGACCTTGGCGTTGCCCTTGTGGACGACGTTCGCACCCCAACGGGTGAGACCGTTGATCACCCGGTAGACGGCGTTCTCGTTACCCGGGATGAGGGACGAGGCCAGGATGACCGTGTCGCCCTGGACGATGCGGATCTGATGGTCCCGGTTGGCCATACGGGAGAGGGCAGCCATCGGCTCGCCCTGGGAGCCCGTACAGACCAGCACGACTTCGTCGTCCGGAAGATCGTCGAGGGTCTTCACATCCACGACCAGACCCGCCGGGACCCTGAGGTAACCCAGGTCACGGGCGATGCCCATGTTGCGGACCATGGAACGGCCGACGAAGGCGACCCTGCGACCGTACTCGTGGGCCGCGTCGAGGATCTGCTGGATGCGGTGGACGTGACTGGCGAAGCTGGCCACGATGATGCGCTTCTGGGCGCCCGCGAAGACCCCGCGCAGCACGTTCGAGATGTCGCGCTCGGCGGGGACGAAGCCGGGGACCTCGGCGTTGGTCGAGTCGACCAGCAGGAGGTCGATGCCTTCCTCGCTCAGGCGCGCGAAGGCGTGCAGGTCCGTGAGACGGCCGTCCATGGGGAGCTGGTCCATCTTGAAGTCGCCCGTGTGGACGGCCATGCCCGCAGGGGTGCGGATGGCGACGGCCAGGGCATCCGGGATGGAGTGGTTGACCGCGATGAACTCGCAGTCGAAGGGGCCGATGCGCTCGCGGTTTCCCTCGGCGACTTCGAGGGTGTACGGGCGGATGCGGTGCTCCTGGAGCTTGGCCTCGATCAGGGCGAGGGTCAGCTTGGAGCCGATCAGCGGGATGTCCGGCTTCAGCCGGAGCAAGTAGGGGACACCGCCGATGTGATCCTCGTGGCCGTGCGTGAGCACGATGCCCTCGATGTCGTCGAGGCGGTCCCTGATCGTGGTGAAGTCCGGCAGGATCAGGTCGATGCCGGGCTGCTCCTCCTCGGGGAAGAGGACGCCGCAGTCGACGATCAGGAGTCGGCCGTCGTATTCGAAGACCGTCATGTTCCGGCCGATCTCGCCGAGACCGCCGAGCGGGGTGACACGCAGGCCGCCCTTGGGCAGCTTCGGCGGGGCGCCGAGTTCAGGATGCGGATGACTCAAAAGACTCTCCTCACCACACGCGCCACGTACCGCTTGGGCACGTGGCGCGCATGACATTCGTGCACTTGCTGTTGTCGTCTGTGCGGTTTCTTCGGTTGGTACGTATTCAGTTGTGAAGTCTGTGGTTACAGCTGTACCCCGCCCGCGGCGAGGTCGATCTTGAGCTGGGCGGTCTCGGCCTCGGTGAGCTCGACGAGCGGGAGGCGCAGCGGGCCGGCGGGCAGGCCCTGGAGGGCGAGTGCCGCCTTGGTGGTGATGACGCCCTGCGTCCGGAACATGCCGGTGAAGACCGGGAGCAGCTTCTGGTGGATCTCGGTGGCCTTCTGCACGTCGCCCGCGGTGTACGCGTCGACGAGGGCGCGCAGCTCGGGGGTGACGACATGGCCGACCACGGAGACGAAGCCGACGGCGCCGACCGAGAGGAGCGGGAGGTTGAGCATGTCGTCGCCCGAGTACCAGGCGAGGCCGCTCTGGGCGATGGCCCAGCTGGCGCGGCCGAGGTCGCCCTTGGCGTCCTTGTTGGCGACGATGCGCGGGTGCTCCGCGAGGCGGACGATCGTCTCGGTGTCGATGGGGACGCCGCTGCGGCCGGGGATGTCGTACAGCATCACGGGGAGGCCGGTGCTGTCGGCGATGGCCGAGAAGTGCCGGTACAGGCCCTCCTGAGGGGGCTTGTTGTAGTACGGCGTGACAGCCAGCAGGCCGTGCGCGCCGGCGCGCTCGGCGGCGCGGGCGAGCTCGATGCTGTGGTGGGTGTCGTTGGTACCGATCCCGGCGACGACATGGGCGCGATCGCCCACGGCATCGAGGACGGCTCGTACGAGCTGGTCTTTCTCCGCGTCACTCGTGGTCGGCGACTCGCCGGTGGTGCCGTTGACGATCAGGCCGTCGTTGCCTGCGTCCACCAAGTGGGTGGCGAGCCGCTGCGCGCCGTCGAGGTCGAGTGCGCCGTCCGCCGTGAACGGCGTGACCATGGCGGTGAGGACCCGCCCGAAGGGGGTCTGCGGAGTGGAGATCGGAGCCATGGGTAACACGCTACTCGCTGCTCAGCGCGTAGGGTCCCCTTGGGGGACGTGACGTATGCCGTGGTCAGTGGAGCCCGGCACTGCCTGCTCGGGGGTTCAAGCAGTGCCGGGTCCGTTTGATCAGCCTAGATGAACTTCTCGAAACGCCGCAATACGGACACCGAGTAAGGCTGACCGTACATCTGTGCTCTACGGAGCGACGCGCCCGTTGGCATTGAAGGCGGCGTAGGTGAGCGGCATGAGCTTCGCCCAGTGCTCCTCCATCTTCTCGCCGACCATCTCGATCTCCCGCTGCGGGAAGGACGGCACCTTCGCCAGGTCGTGCTGGGTGCGAAGGCCGAGGAAGTGCATGAGCGAGCGTGCGTTGCAGGTCGCGTACATGGACGAGTAGAGCCCGACGGGCAGGACCGCGCGGGCGACCTCGCGTGCGACACCGGCCGCGAGCATCTCCTGGTACGCCTCGTACGACTGGCGGTACGAGTCCTCCATCACCCGGCCGGTGAGCTCCTGCTGCGCCTGGGTGCCCTCGACGAAGACGTACTTTCCGGGGCGGCCCTCCTGGACGAGCTTGCGCGACTCGTCCGGGACGTAGAAGACGGGCTGAAGCTCCCGGTAGCGCCCGGACTCCTCGTTGTACGACCAGCCCACGCGGTGCCGCATGAACTCGCGGAAGACGAAGATCGGGGCGTTGATGAAGAAGGTCATCGAGTTGTGCTCGAAGGGGCTGCCGTGACGGTCCCGCATCAGATAGTTGATGAGCCCCTTGGAACGCTCCGGGTCCTTGGAGATCTCTTCCAGGGACTGCTCGCCCGCGGTGGAGACCCGGGCCGCCCACAGCACGTCGGAGTCGCCGGCGGTGTGCTTCACCAGCTCGACGGTGACATCGCTGCGGAAGCTGGGCTTGATGTCGGCGGGGATCTCGGTCACCGGCGGGGTCCTTCCAGTTGCATCGCTCGGTCGGCGCCCACTCTACGGCTCGCCACTGACAACGACGGCCGGGGCGGGCCGTCCCGATGTTCCTCGGTCAATTCACCGGAATCGGGCACCAAATGCCGGTTCTGCTCGTCTGTACCAGTAACCACGTTCCGCCACCAGATGAGGAGACCTGCGCCCATGTTCCTCCCCCAGCTACCGCCGGGAGGTGCCCCCACGCGCGAGGCCGTTCCGTTCGCATTCGTCGCCGAGGCCGACCGCTTCCGCAGCAACGTCACTCCCCCGCCCAGAGAGCGTCCCAGCGGCTCCCAGCTCGTAGGCCGTACGCTGATCGGACTGACCGTTGTGGCCGGGCTGGCCGGGTCGCTGCTCTTCGGCATGCCGGCGCTGAGCTCCCCGGCAGCTCCCAAGGCGCCTTCCCAAGCGCAGCAGCCCGAGTCCGCCGACGGCCGCTGACGCTCCCCGCTGCCCTGACAGGCGTGGGAGGTACCCCCATGGACCCCCGGGGGTGGTCGGGGGTTGACCGCCTCGGTAGCCTCACCGGGCACAACCCCATCGTGGTGACGAGTGAGGATCAGCCGTGCCCCTGCCCTTCCTGACGGCGGACCGCGCCTTTGACGCTACGGACGAAGGCGTCGCGCTGCCGTTCGACGACCATGATCAGTGGCGCCGGCCGTACCGTCCGGGCCCGTGGCGGGTCGGAGCGGCGGCCCTGACCCTGCTGCTCGCGTCGTTCGTGCTGCTGGCCGCGATGGTCATCGCGTTCGCCGGTGCGCTGCCGGGTGCGGGAGTGTGCTTCGGTCTCGCGACGCTGATGATCGGCGCGGCGCTTCGGCTGCTGCGCATCGGCACCTGGGTGAGCAGGCACGGACTGCGGCGGGTGGGCTTCTTCTCGACCAGCACCGTGCCATGGGTACAGGTCACGGCGCTGCGTACGGTGCAGCAGCCGGTGCGCTGGCTGGGGCTGCCCCGCACGGTGCAGGGGCAGGCGCTCATGCTCGTACGCGAAGGTGGTGAGCAGCTTCCGCTGCTCACCGACCACAACGCCGACTTCCTGTCGCGTATCGAGGCGTTCGACCGGGCGGCCGACACGGTCGAGGCGTGGGGCGCGGAGTACCGGCCCACGCACTCCGCCTGATTCCGCACGGGCCCCGAGACCCCGAACCATCTGAGCCACGCGCCCGTCAGGGCATGACGGGCTTCCCCTCGTGAAGCGCGATCGCGCGCTGCATCGCCTTGCGGGCTCTCGGGGTGTCCCGGGCGTCGTGGTACGCGACGGCCAGCCGGAACCAGCAGCGCCAGTCGTCGGGCGAGTCCTCGGTCTCCGCGCGGCGCTTGGCGAAGACGGCGTCCGCCGAGTCGCGGTCGATACGTCCGCCGGGGGTACGGACCAGCTCGTCGACCGGCAGTCCGCCCTCGGCGTCCAGTTCGGCGGCGAGGGCGTTCGCCTTCTTGACGAACTGGGTGTTCTTCCAGAGGAACCAGACACCGATCACCGGCAGGATCAGCACTGCGGCACCGAAAGTGACGGTGAGCGCGGTGCCGTGCTGGATCAGCATCACGCCGCGGCTGCCGACCAGGACGAAGTAGACGACCAGGACGGCGGCCGTGACGAAGTACGAGAGTTTCGCGCGCATACGAGCACTCAGCCGAGATCGAGGAAGTGTTCGAGGCCGAAGGTGAGCCCGGGGGTGGTCACCACGCGGCGCACGCCGAGCAGGATGCCCGGCATGAAGCTGCTGTGGTGCAGGGAGTCGTGGCGGATGGTGAGGGTCTCGCCCTCGCCGCCGAGCAGGACCTCCTGGTGGGCGAGGAGACCGCGGAGCCGTACGGCGTGCACCGGCACCCCGTCGACGTCCGCGCCGCGCGCGCCGTCCAGGGCCGTGACGGTCGCGTCCGGCTGCGGGTCGCAGCCGGCCTCGGCGCGGGCCTCCGCGATCAGCTGGGCGGTGCGGGTGGCGGTGCCCGACGGGGCGTCCGCCTTGTTCGGGTGGTGCAGCTCGACGACCTCGACCGACTCGAAGTAGCGCGCGGCCTGGGCGGCGAACTTCATGGTGAGCACGGCGCCGATGGAGAAGTTGGGCGCGATCAGCACGCCCGTCTCGGGGGATGCGTCGAGCGAGGTGCGCAGATGCGCGAGGCGCTCGTCCGTCCAGCCGGTGGTGCCGACGACGGCGTGGATGCCGTGGCGCACGCAGAAGTCGAGGTTGCCCATCACCGAGGCGGGGGTGGTCAGTTCGACCACGACCTGGACGCCGGTCTCGGCCAGGGTCTCCAGCTTGTCGCCCCGGCCCAGCGCGGCGACCAGTTCCATGTCGTCGGCGGCTTCGACGGCTCGTACCGCCTCGGAGCCGATACGGCCCTTGGCGCCGAGGACGGCCACGCGCAGCTTGCTCATTGCTCTGCTCTCCCTGGGAGACGGATCTACGAGACGGATCTACGAGACGGATTCGTGCAGGCGGTCCGCCTGCTTGTCCTTCAGCGGGCCGATCACCGACAGCGAGGGGCGCTGTCCCAGGACCTCACGGGCGACCGCGCGGACGTCGTCTGGAGTGACCGCGGCTATGTTCGCCAGCATGTCGTCGACCGACATCTGGGAGCCCCAGCACAGCTCGCTCTTGCCGATGCGGTTCATCAGCGCGCCGGTGTCCTCGAGACCGAGGACGGTCGATCCGGCGAGCTGGCCGATGGCGCGGCCGATCTCGTCGTCCGACAGTCCCTCGTTCGCGACCCGGTCGAGCTCGCCGCGGCAGATCTTCAGCACGTCGTGGACCTGGCTGGGCCGGCAGCCCGCGTAGACGCCGAAGAGGCCGCAGTCGGCGAAGCCCGAGGTGTACGAGTACACGCTGTAGGCCAGGCCGCGCTTCTCCCGGACCTCCTGGAAGAGACGGGACGACATGCCGCCGCCGAGGGCCGTGTTCAGTACGCCGAGCGCCCACCGGCGATCGTCGTTCCGGGCCAGGCCCGGCATGCCGAGGACGACATGGGCCTGCTCGGTCCTGCGGCCCAGCACCTCGACCCGGCCCGCCGTCCCGACCGTCCGCCGGCCGTCGCGCGGGGCGACCGGTGCGGCGTCCGTACGGGACAGCGCGCCGGCCTTGTCGAAAGCCTTGCGGACCTGGCGTACGACCGTGGCGTGGTCGATGTTGCCCGCGGCCGCGACGACCAGGTGCGTCGGGTCGTAGTGCTTCTTGTAGAAGCGGGCGATCTGCGAGCGGTTCAGCGCGTTGATGGTGTCGACGGTGCCGAGGACCGGGCGGCCGAGCGGGGTGTCGCCGAACATGGTGTGCGCGAAGAGGTCGTGGACGACATCGCCCGGGTCGTCCTCGGTCATCGCGATCTCTTCGAGGATGACGCCGCGCTCGGCGTCGACGTCCTCCTCGAGGATCAGCGAGCCGGTGAGCATGTCGCAGACGACGTCGATCGCGAGCGGCAGATCGGTGTCGAGGACGCGCGCGTAGTAGCAGGTGTACTCCTTCGCCGTGAAGGCGTTCATCTCGCCGCCGACCGCGTCGATCGCGGCGGAGATGTCGAGGGCGGTGCGCTTGTGCGTGCCCTTGAAGAGGAGGTGCTCCAGATAGTGCGTCGCGCCGTTCAGCGACGGGGTCTCGTCCCGGGAGCCGACGTGCGCCCAGATGCCGAAGGTGGCGGAGCGTACGGACGGCAGCGTCTCGGTGACGATGCGCAGGCCCCCGGGGAGGACCGTGCGGCGGACCGTGCCGATGCCGTGCTCGCCCTGGAGAAGCGTTTGGGTACGGGCGACGGCCCGCGCCTCCGAGGAGGTGCGGGCCGTCGTCCTGGAACTACGGGACGTCACTTGTCGGTGTCGTCCTTCTTCTCGGCGTCGTCGCCGGCAGCGTCCTCGTCCGCGATCACGGGGATGAGGGAGAGCTTGCCGCGCTGGTCGATCTCGGCGATCTCGACCTGCACCTTGGAGCCGACCGCGAGCACGTCCTCGACGTTCTCCACGCGCTTGCCACCGGCGAGCTTGCGGATCTGCGAGATGTGCAGCAGGCCGTCCTTGCCCGGGAGCAGGGAGACGAACGCACCGAAGGTCGTGGTCTTGACGACCGTACCCAGGTAGCGCTCGCCGACCTCCGGCATGGTCGGGTTGGCGATGCCGTTGATCGTGGCGCGGGCGGCCTCGGCGGCCGGGCCGTCGGCGGCACCGATGTAGATGGTGCCGTCGTCCTCGATCGTGATCTCGGCGCCGGTGTCCTCCTGGATCTGGTTGATCATCTTGCCCTTGGGGCCGATGACCTCACCGATCTTGTCCACGGGGATCTTGACGGTGATGATCCGCGGGGCGTTCGGGGACATCTCGTCCGGGGTGTCGATCGCTTCCATCATCACGTCGAGGATGTGGAGGCGGGCGTCGCGGGCCTGCTTGAGGGCCGCGGCCAGGACGGAGGCCGGGATGCCGTCCAGCTTGGTGTCGAGCTGGAGGGCGGTGACGAACTCCTTGGTACCGGCGACCTTGAAGTCCATGTCACCGAAGGCGTCCTCCGCACCGAGGATGTCGGTGAGGGCGACGTAGTGCGTCTGGCCGTCGATCTCCTGGGAGATCAGACCCATGGCGATACCGGCGACGGGGGCCTTCAGCGGCACACCGGCGTTCAGCAGCGACATGGTGGAGGCGCAGACCGAGCCCATGGACGTCGAGCCGTTGGAGCCGAGGGCCTCGGACACCTGACGGATCGCGTACGGGAACTCCTCGCGCGTCGGCAGCACCGGCACGATGGCGCGCTCGGCGAGGGCGCCGTGGCCGATCTCGCGGCGCTTCGGCGAACCGACGCGGCCGGTCTCACCGACGGAGTACGGCGGGAAGTTGTAGTTGTGCATGTAGCGCTTGCGGGTCACCGGGGAAAGGGTGTCCAGCTGCTGCTCCATGCGGAGCATGTTGAGGGTGGTGACGCCCAGGATCTGGGTCTCGCCACGCTCGAACAGGGCCGAGCCGTGCACGCGCGGGATGGCCTCGACCTCGGCGGCGAGCGTACGGATGTCCGTGACGCCACGGCCGTCGATGCGCGTCTTCTCCTTGATGACGCGCTCACGGACCAGGGACTTGGTCAGCGAGCGGTACGCGGCGGAGATCTCCTTCTCGCGGCCCTCGAACTGCGGGAGCAGCTTCTCGGCGGCCAGACCCTTGACGCGGTCCAGCTCGGCCTCGCGCTCCTGCTTGCCCGCGATGGTCAGCGCCTGGGAGAGCTCGTCCTTGACCGAGGCGGCGAGAGCCTCCAGGACGTCGTCCTGGTACTCGAGGTAGACCGGGAACTCGCCGGTCGGCTTGGCGGCCTTCGCGGCGAGGTCGGCCTGGGCCTTGCAGAGGACCTTGATGAAGGGCTTCGCGGCCTCGAGACCGGCGGCGACGACCTCCTCGGTCGGCGCCTCGGCACCGCCCTTGACCAGCTCGATGGTCTTCTCGGTGGCCTCGGCCTCGACCATCATGATCGCGACGTCGCCGTCCTCCAGGACGCGGCCCGCGACCACCATGTCGAAGACGGCGTCCTCGAGCTCGGTGTGGGTCGGGAAGGCCACCCACTGGCCGTTGATCAGCGCGACACGGGTGCCGCCGATCGGGCCGGAGAAGGGCAGGCCGGCCAGCTGCGTGGAGCAGGAGGCGGCGTTGATCGCGACCACGTCGTACAGGTGGTCGGGGTTGAGCGCCATGATCGTCTCGACGATCTGGATCTCGTTGCGCAGGCCCTTCTTGAAGGACGGGCGCAGCGGGCGGTCGATCAGGCGACAGGTGAGGACCGCGTCCTCGGACGGGCGGCCCTCACGGCGGAAGAAGGAACCGGGGATCTTGCCCGCGGCGTACATCCGCTCCTCGACGTCGACCGTCAGAGGGAAGAAGTCCAGCTGGTCCTTGGGGTTCTTGGACGCGGTGGTGGCCGACAGCACCATGGTGTCGTCGTCCAGGTACGCCACGGCGGAACCGGCGGCCTGCTTGGCCAGGCGGCCCGTCTCGAAGCGGATGGTACGGGTGCCGAAGGAGCCGTTGTCGATGACGGCCTCGGCGTAGTGGGTCTCGTTCTCCACTAGCGATATCTCCTCGTCTGCGTCTCCCGGCCCGTGTGGCGGGGGGACGGTGGCGGAGAAGCGCGCCTTGTGTGCGGGCCGGTCTTCGATCGAAGCACCCGGGTGATGGGTTCCGGGGGCCACTACCGAGGACCGGCGGCGGAGGGGCGCTCCTCCTCGTTCGGTATTGCGTTTTCGGTACTGCGTACTTCAGGGGTAATGCGTTACTTCGGGTACTGCGTACCTCAGGTACTGCGATATTGCGTTGTGCGACCAGATTACTGAGGTTTGCCGCAAGACCGCACGTACAGCAAAGGGAGCGGCCCCCTCAGAGTGGGAACCGCTCCCTTCACGGCGTCTTACTTCGCGCCCGCCGCACCGCGGCGGATGCCGAGACGGTCGACCAGCGTACGGAAGCGCTGGATGTCCTTCTTGGCCAGGTACTGCAGCAGACGGCGACGCTGGCCGACCAGGATCAGCAGACCACGGCGGGAGTGGTGGTCGTGCTTGTGGGTCTTGAGGTGCTCGGTCAGGTCCGAGATGCGGCGGGAGAGCATCGCAACCTGGACCTCGGGGGAGCCGGTGTCGCCCTCCTTGGTGCCGAACTCGGCCATGATCTGCTTCTTCGTAGCGGCGTCGAGAGACACTCGGTACTCCTCTTGGTGATTCGATGCGCCCACGAGTGCCCCTGGTCTTGGTCTCAGGGGAGCTTCCGTGACTCGGAGGCGAAGGCACGATGGGCGCTGCACTCCAGAATTTCGACGTTCCGGGGTACGCGTACACAAACGGCCGTCACACAGCGTACCAGTCCCGCCGACCGGCCCGGGACCGGCCCTGGTCCTGGGCCGGTCCGGGTCGGTCCGCCCCGCGCTCGCCTCGTGCTCACCTCGCGCTCGCCCCGGCCGGACAGGCTCTAGCTGGTCAGGGACCGGGCCCGGTCGAAGACGTCCAGTACGGCCAGGCAGAGCGGGACCAGCGAGAGCAGCACGAGCCCCTCGGTGAGGTCGAGCAGCCGGCCCCAGAAGGGCGAGAGGCCCTTCCTCGGGATGATCAGGCCGATCGCGGTGATCAGGGCCGCTCCGGCGGCGACGGCGGCGGTCAGCCAGATCGTACGGATGTCGAGGCCGCCCCGGTCCCCGTACACCAGCAGGTCCCTGACCAGGTCGGACGGCGGCTTCAGGGAGAGGCCGAGGACCAGCAGGGCGATCGAGGCGAGGCCGGCGACCAGGACGCAGGCGACCTGCGAGGTGTACCGGAAGAGCCGGGCGCGCAGCAGCATCGCGAGTCCCGCGGCGAGCGTGAGGATCTGACCCCAGACGTTGCCGGCGAAACCCAGGACGGCGGCGGAGCCGACGACGACCGCGGCGCAGCCGCCGACCAGGCCGAGCAGCATCTCGTGGCCCCGCCGGGCCTGGGCGGCGATGCGCTCGGCGTCGACGGGCTGGGCCTGGGGGGTCGCGTTCGGGTCCGTGTGGAAGTCGTCGTCGGTGGCGCTGTGCGGGGAGGCGTAGCCGATGGGGAGCCGGGCGAAGCGGGCCGAGAGGCCGGGCAGGAAGGCGACCAGGCCGATGGCCGTGGGGGCGCAGACCGCGGCGGTCATGGTGGCCGAGGCCGCGGTGAGGATCATGACGAAGGTCGCCAGGGTGCCGACGGTGGCCACGAAGGTGGCGGCGACGAACGGGGCGTCCCCGCTCGGGGTGAGCGCGACCAGGGCGACCGAGGCGACCAGCACGGTCACACAACCGAGCAGGAACTGGAGCCGGCCGGGCCCGTGACCGGGCTCCTGGCCGATGATCCCGGAGCCGGCGATCAGCAGCAGCGGAAGGGCGCCGAGCCCGAGGGCGACCGCGGTGGCCCGGTCGCTGTACACCCGGGCCCGTACGCCGGCGAACGCGGTCAGCAGGAGACCGGCCGCGCCCGCGACGATGCCGGGCAGGCTGTGCATGTCGTGCCGGACGGGGTCGGCGAACCAGAGCACGAAACCCATGAGGACGAGCAGCAGCACCCCGCCGACGAGTCCGGCGCCGCGCAGCAGGTCGTCGCTCCACAGATGACGGTCGCGGGTGACGGCGGAGGCGACCGCGTCGGAGACGTCGTCGAAGACCGCGGGCGGCAGCGACTGGGCGAACGGCCGCAGACTGAGCACCTCGCCGTCGAGCACCTGCTGGGCGGCGAGCGACCGGGCGCCGTCGAGGACGGTGCCGTCACGGCGGACCAGGTGGTAGCCGGTGGGGGTGCCGGCGGGCTGCGTCTGGCCGGTGAGCCGGAGGACCTCCGGGTAGACGTCGGCGACAGCGATGTCCTCGGGGAGGGCGACGTCGATACGGCTGTCCGGTGCCACGACAGTGACGCGGCAGAAGCCGGTCGCTGCGGTCGTACTCACGTGTGGGACCCCCTGATTCGCGGTTGCGCACGATGCGCGGCAACCCTACCGGGACATGGTTCTCCTGCCTGCAAGTAGGATCATCGCCGCGCGGGAAGGCCCGCGAAGCAGAGGCAGTCAGCGGGGGCGCCGGTGCGGAATCCGACCTCCGACTCATCCGTATCAAGGGATTGATGTTCCGGTGAGCCAGATCGTCGTCAAACGCCCGCCGCGCTCCCTTCCCCCGGAAGTGCCCACCGAGGAGCTGACCCTCGAGTCCCCGCCCGAACTGCCGCGGGGCCAGCAGGAGTCCATGCTGATGCAGCTCCTGCCGATGCTCGGCATGGGTTCTTCGGTGGTCTTCTTCTTCATGCCGAACGCCCATCCGTTCATGCGGATCATGGGCATTCTGATGCTCGTGTCGACGGTCGCCATGGCCATCGCGCAGCTCGTCCGGTTCCGGAAGGGTACGCAGGGGCAAATTGCCGATGTCCGGCGCGACTACCTCAAATACCTCGCGAAGACCCGGCGTACGGTCCGCAGGACGGCGCGCAGGCAGCGCGACGCGCAGCTGTATCTGCACCCCTCGCCCGAGCAGCTGTGGTCGGTGGTCGCCGAGGGTTCGCGGGTCTGGGAACGGCGGGTCGGCGACAAGGACTTCGGTCAGGCACGGATGGGGCTCGGCGCGCAGCAGCTGTCGACGCCGCTGATCGCTCCGGACACGGCTCCAGTGGATGAGCTGGAGCCGCTGTGCGCGGGCGCGATGCAGCAGTTCCTGGCGGTGCACGGCTCGTTGGACGGGCTGCCGATGGCCGTGTCGATGCGGGCGTTCTACCACGTGACGGTGTCCGGGGAGCCGGAGCCGGCGCATGCGGCGGCCCGCGCGCTGGTGTCGCAGCTGGTGACGCTGCACTCCCCCGAGGATCTGATGGTCGCGGTGGTGGCCGCGCCGGGTGCGGTGGCGCGCTGGGACTGGACGAAGTGGCTGCCCCACACGCAGGTGCCGGGTCAGATCGACGGGGCCGGTACGAAGCGGCTGTTCGGCGACGACCTGGGCGAGCTGGAGGAGCTGCTGCGCAGCAGGCTGGACGGGCGGCCGCGGTTCGGCCGGGACAGCCAGCCGGTGCTGGACCAGCCGCACATCGTGGTGGTGCTGGACAGTGATTCCCCTCGGGGTCTGGTGCCGCCGGACTCGCAGTTCGCGGCGGCCGAGGGACTGCAGGGCGTCACCATCGTCGAAGTGGTGCAGGGCGAGCTGGACGAGCCGCGCGGCGGCCTCTCGGTGGTCGTACGGCCCGGCCGGCTGCGGCTGGAATCCGGTGCCGGCGTGGCGTACGAGGGTCTGCCGGACGGCATCTCGCTGCCGGCCGCCGAGGCGCTGGCGCGGCAGCTGGCACCGCTGCGCATGGGCGGGGGCGACGACGACGAGCCGCTGCTCGCCAACCTGGACTTCACGGATCTGCTGAATCTGGGCGACGCGGCATCGGTGGACGTGGCGCGTACCTGGCGGCCGCGGTCGACCGCGGAGCGGCTGCGGGTGCCGATCGGTGTCGGCGAGGACGGCCAGCCGGTGATGCTGGACCTCAAGGAGGCCGCGCAGGAGGGCATGGGCCCGCACGGTCTGTGTGTGGGTGCGACGGGTTCCGGAAAGTCGGAGCTGCTGCGCACGCTGGTGCTCGGTCTCGCGGTGACGCACTCCTCCGAGACGCTGAACTTCGTCCTCGCGGACTTCAAGGGTGGCGCGACCTTCGCCGGCATGTCGCAGATGCCGCATGTGGCCGCCGTCATCACCAACCTGTCCGACGATCTGACGCTGGTCGACCGCATGGGTGACGCGATCCGCGGTGAGCTGCAGCGTCGCCAGGAGCTGCTCCGCTCCGCGGGCAACTACGCCAACATCCACGACTACGAGAAGGCACGCGCGGCCGGTGCCCCGCTGGAGCCGCTGGCCTCACTGGTCCTCGTCATCGACGAGTTCTCCGAACTCCTCACCGCCAAGCCGGACTTCATCGACATGTTCATCCAGATCGGCCGCATCGGCCGGTCGCTCGGTGTGCATCTGCTGCTCGCCTCGCAGCGTCTGGAGGAGGGCAAGCTGCGCGGCCTGGACACGTATCTGTCGTACCGGATCGGTCTGCGGACGTTCTCGGCGGCGGAGTCGCGTACGGCGATCGGCGTGCCGGACGCGTACCACCTGCCGTCGGTGCCCGGTTCGGGCTATCTGAAGTTCGGCACGGACGAGATGACCCGCTTCAAGGCGGCGTACGTGTCGGGTACGTACCGTACGGACGGGCCGCGGCTGTCGGCGGACCAGTTGCCGGTCGAGCGGCGGCCGGCTGTCTTCACGGCGGCGCCGGTGCCGGTGGTGTACGCGGCGCCCGACCCGGCGTATCTCGCCGCGTCCCGCGACAGCGAGGACGACGCACTCGCGGACACCGTGCTCGATGTGATCGTGCGCAGGCTGGAGGGGCAGGGCGTGCCCGCCCACCAGGTGTGGCTGCCGCCGCTGGACCAGGCCCCGTCGCTGGACCAGTTGCTGCCGGGGCTCGCACAGACCGCGGACCGCGGGCTGACGGCGACCGAGTACACGCGCCCCGGCGGGCTGGTCGTGCCGCTGGGTCTGATCGACAAGCCGTTCGAGCAGCGGCGCGAGGTGCTGTACCGGGACTTCTCCGGTGCCGCCGGCCACATGATGGTCGTCGGTGGTCCGCAGTCCGGCAAGTCGACGCTGATGCGGACGATGATCTCGTCGTTCTCCCTGACCCACACGCCGCACGAAGTGCAGTTCTACGCACTGGACTTCGGCGGTGGCGGTCTGGCCTCGCTCGCGGACCTGCCGCATGTCGGTGGAGTCGCGTCCCGGCTGGACCCGGAGCGGGTGCGGCGTACGGTCGCCGAGGTCGCGGGCGTACTGAACCGGCGCGAGGAGTTCTTCCGCGCGCACTCGATCGACTCGATGGCCACCTACCGGCGCAAGCGAGCCGCGGGCGAGCTGCCGAGCGAGGCCTGGGGCGATGTGTTCCTCGTCATCGACGGCTGGGGCGGCTTCAAGAACGACTACGAGGGCCTGGAGCCGGTCGTCGCGGACCTCGCGGCGCGCGGCCTCGGCTACGGCATCCATGTCGTCATCACGGCCGCGCGCTACATGGAGGTGCGCGCGGCCCTGAAGGACCAGATGCTGGGCCGTCTGGAACTGCGCCTCGGTGACGTCATGGACTCCGAGTTCGACCGCAAGGTCGCCGCGAACGTGCCGACGGGAGTGCCGGGACGCGGCCAGGTGCCGGAGAAGCTGCACTTCATGGGGGCGTTGCCGCGGATCGACGGATCGAGCGGCTCGGGTGATCTCGCGGAGGGCACGCAGGCGTTCGTGCAGGCGGTGAAGGCCGGCTGGACGGGTCCCGCGGCGCCGGGTGTCCGCCTGCTGCCGCGCATGCTCCGCGCGGATCAGCTGCCGAAGGGCTTCGAATTCCCGCAGCACGGAATCGCGATCGGCATCGACGAGACCAACCTGGAGCCGGTGTTCGTCGACTTCGAGACGGACCCGTTCTTCCTGATCTTCGGTGAGAGCGAGTCCGGCAAGACGAATCTCCTGCGTCTCATGGCCAAGCAGATCGCCGAGCGGTACTCCCCGGACGAGGCGAAGATCGTCGTCGGCGACTACCGGCGGGCGCTGCTCGGATCACTGCCGGAAAGCCATCTGCTCGAGTACGCGCCCATGGCCAACTCGATGCAGACGCACATGGAGGCCCTGGCCGGCGTGTTCTCGCGCAGGCAGCCCCCGGACAACGTCACCCCCCAGCAGTTGCGCGACCGCAGCTGGTGGACGGGGCCGCGGGTCTTCATCATCGTCGACGACTACGACCTGGTCTCGACGAGCTCCGGCAACCCGCTCGGCCCGCTGGCCGAGTATCTGCCCTTCGCCCGGGACACCGGCGTCCGCTTCATCATCGCGCGCAACTCGGCGGGGGCTTCGCGCTCCATGTACGAGGCGTTCATGCAGCGCATCAAGGAGCTCGGGGCGCAGGGTGTGGTGCTGTCGGGCGACCCGTCCGAGGGCGACCTGATCGGGAACGTACGTCCGCATGCGATGCCGCCGGGGCGTGGGTACTTCGCCTCGCGCAGGCGGGGGGCGTCGCTGGTGCAGACCGGGCGGTTGCCGGATGCGTGAGGAGCGCGGTGAGGGACTCGGTGAGGGACTCGACGAGTGCCGCGCGGTGAGTGCCGCGGTGAGGGACTCGACGAGTGCCGCGCGCTGAGGGCCGCGGTGAGGGACTCAACGAGTGCCGTGTTGAGGGTGCAGGAAGCCGCCGGGTTCCGGCCCGGTGGGTACATCGGAACGGGGAGGAAGCATGAGCTTCGAGCAGGAGTGGACATCGGCGCGGGCGGAGTCTGCGGCCCGGCAGTCAGAGCACGCGGCGAGTATGCGGCTGAACGGGACGGGTGGCGGTCCCGCGGGGCTGCCTGGCGGAAAGCAGGACATGGCGTCGACGCCGGCGGAGAAGTACGCCGCGGCGAACACGATCGAGACCGAGCTCAAGCCGGGGACGGGGACCGCCACGGTGTGGGCGGACGAGGAGTCCAACAACGCCATCAAGGCTTTTGACGGCTGGAATACGGCGGCGGGGCTGAAGAAGGTCCAGACGACGTGGGATCAGCAGGTCAAGGTCCTCATGGGGCGACTGGAATCGGAGATGAACAACTTGCGCGTGGCCTCCGGCTACTTCGCGAGGACCGATATCGGTATCCATTCGCAGTTCACGCCGCTGGCGAAGCCGAGGTCGGGGCTCGACGGGATGTGAGCCTTGCTCATGGCGACGGAGGACCTGGACATACCGCCGAACGACTCTGACGGGGGAACGGATGCTGACGTACTACGAGGTCATGAACACGAACTTCGGCCAGCTCACCACGACGGCTGGTAAATGGGACGCCATGGCGGGTGAGATCAAGAAGATGGAGGACCTCTACAGGGACTCCGTCCAGAAGATCACGATGGGTCCCAGCTGGTCCGGCGTCAGCGCGGACGCGGCCCACACGAACTTCGCCGGAACGCGATACGAGTACTCCGCGGCCCAGATCCAGGCGAAGGCCATCGCCTCGCTGCTGCGCGATGCCCGCGATCAGTTCATTGACCTCAAGAAGCGGCTCGAGTCGTCGCGTGCGGAAGCCGTGAAAGCCGGAATGGCAGTCTCCGAACAGGGCCATGTCAGCTTCGACACAAGCAAGCTCACCAAGGGAGAGCACCAGGCCTACGTCCACGATCGCGACTACCGGGACAGTTGCCACAAGGCGGTCGCGTCATGGCAGAAGCGCATCGACGACTGCGTCCGCGCGGTGGACGACGCCGACCAGGGCGTCAAGCTCGCCCTCGAGGCCGCCGTGACCGACAGCTACGGCGACAAGAACGACGCGACGCTCGGCGTCGGCTTCAACGGCCGGGCCACGGGCGACATCGAGGTGTACGAGGCCCAGAACGCCGAGGACATCGCGACCCGGATCACCAGCGGCAAGGACGTCTCCGCGGCGGAGATGGCGGAGCTCAAGCGCGCGTTCCGGGACAACTCCGGCACTGCCGCGTTCAGCCAGACCCTCCTCAACGGACTCGGGGCCAAGGGAACGATCGAGTTCACCAACAAGCTGAACGACCTGATCCATGTCAAGGACGTGAAGAACAAGGGCGACTACGCGGCGTTGGAGAAGGGGCTGGCGAGTTCGCTGGCTTCCGCCACGCAGAACCCGAAGTCGGACTTCTACCAGAAGTTCCGATCCGACCTGCAGAAAGCCGGTATGGAGCGGTACAGCACGTCGTTCACGGACCTGCGACTGGAGAAGGCACGGGGATACCAGTCGCTGGTCACGCTGATGCAGCAGGGTGACGGGTATTCGAAGCAATTCCTGCACGACATCGGCGACGACATCATCAAGGCCGAGAAGGACGGCACGGACGTCTGGGTCATGAAGGGCGACTACAGCGGTAAGGAGGACGGCTGGTTCGCCAATGACCCCATGGACGGCCTGCTGGGTGTCATGAGTCATGACCCTGCGGCGTCGGCGTCGTTCCTCAAGGACGACGACCGTATGGCACACCTCATGAAGCGCGACTGGGAGGTGGTGCTGGAGGCCAAGGAGGTCGGTAACGCCACGCACTACTCGCCGGCGCTGGACGGGGACGAGCGGGCGGGGCTCGGAGCGGCGCTGGTGGCGGGGGCGACGGGGATGGATCCGTCGGACAGTAATGCGAAGTACGTCAAGCATTCTGCTGACAACGTGGCGGTTTTCAAGAACGCGATCACGCACTTCGCCGAGGCCGGTGACACGTTTCCGGAATCGCTGCGGGAACCAACGTCAAAGATCCTGGCGAACCACGGAGCCACGGTGCACCAGTCGGCGAGCAGTATCGACATGCGCGAGGCCGGGATCGAGCAGAACAAACTCTTCGCGGTCATCGAGCAAGTCTCCAAGGACGACAAGGCATACCAGACCCTCAACGCCGGCATCAGCCACGCCATGGTGACGGAAATTCACGCGGCCGGTCAGAAGGAACCCGAGGCCTCGCTCATCCACGCGGGTCGGACCGTGGGCTTCCTGGAAGAGGCCCGTATCAAGGCGGTGGGCGACGCAGAGACCGCGGAGTTCGAGGAGAAGTGGATGTTTGACCAGCTTATCGGCTACCTCCCCGTCGGTGGGGACCTCGTCCAGGGCGGGTTCGACTACGTGACGGAGAAGTGGACGGAGGACGAGCAGAAGAAGATCGACGCCGAGCACGCCGACGCCGCCTACGAAGCCTCCAAGAACCGGAACCTCCAACTGATGGCGCTTGCCGACGAGTGGTCCAAGACGCACGATCCAAGTGGCGCCGAGAAGACCCAGCACCAAGAGGATGTCGACGAGGCTGCCATGACAGGTGCCGCACGGGCACGCGAGGCAGCAGCAGGGAAGGCAAGCTGATGAGCGCCAATCGGCCTCCGGCACGGATGATGGCGACCGTCGGCCTCACAGTCATGTGCCTGGCCTCGCTGAACGCGTGCAGCGGCTCACCCTTCAACAAAGCAGATGAGGTCCCGGACACGATCTGCGGTACCAGGATCGATTCCAGCCTCACGCGGCCGCTGCTCGAGCCAGGCGAGATCTCCGAAGACAACAGGGTTGACTGGGACAGCGGCTGGTACGCGCCCTGCGTGATCGCCGTGGACGGAAAACGTGCGCTGCAGCTCACCTTCTCGTGGCACACGGGCACGGCAGGGGAACTGTTGAAGTCAGCGGCCAAGAACGCCGGCGGAGGGCGCCTCGACGGTGCGACACATGTTGATCTGGGCTTCTCGGACTCCGTGGTTGCCAACCAGGGTGCGATCGCCACCACCCCGTGCAAGTCGGAGAAGGCGGACAACTTCACCCTCAGAATGTTCGTCTCGCGTGCCTCCTCCACCAAGCCCGATCTGCGGCCCGCGATCGAGGCGTTCATGCGCACCTACATGACGGAGACCGTCAAGACGCTGAACTGCGGCAAGGGGTGACTTGCTCGGTACCGCCTGCCCACAAGCCTCGAAGCACGGATAATTGATCCGCAACGCCGTACCACCACCTTGGGAAGGAAGGGCGCCTCATGGGCACTCAGCAGGAGAAGGACGAGCTGTACGCGCTCGACATCAGCGGGGTGGAGTGGCACGGCGCGCCGGGCACCACTCCCGACGAGGAGCGGGTCGAGATCGCGTATCTGCCGGGCGGGGCCGTGGCCATGCGGTCGTCCGTCGACCCGGACACCGTGCTGCGGTACACCGAGGCCGAGTGGCAGGCTTTCGTTCTGGGCGCCCGTGACGGGGAGTTCGACCTGCAGTGAGCTGACGTGGATCGACGCGGAATACGAAAGGGGCACGCTCTGTGGAGAGCATGCCCCTTCGGCGTGGGTCCGGGCGGTCGTCAGAAGGCCTCGGTGAACAGCCGCGACGCCTTGATGTCCGTGGAGCGGTAGCTGTCCTTGCCCTGCTCCACCAACTTCGCGACGACCTCCAGGCGGTCCCTCATATCCTCCGCCTTGGCCTTGTACTTCTTCTGGAGGTCCACGTACCCCTGATGAGCCTCACCGTCCCAGGTACCGGTGACGACCTTGAGGGCACTGTCCATCTCCTCAAGGTCCTTGATGATGTTCTGCGATACGACGCGGATACGGTTCGCGATCTCCTGAACGCTGTCGTACCGAACCTTGGTACCGCCCTGGTCAATTCCGGACATCTTCTGCTCCTTGGGATTCAGACGTTGTTCAGGCCGGACTTGGCTGCGGCGGCCTTGAACACGTCGTCCACTTCCTGGTCATTGGCGTTGCTGAGGTTCTTGGTCTCGGCAACGGCGTTGTAGAGAACCCGGAGCAGCCGTCGGATCTCGTCATGGTCCTCGTTGATCACGACCTGGGCGGTCTTGAAGCCGCCGGCGCCCGCACCGGTCCAGCCGGCGCTGACCGTCTCGATGATGTTGGCCAGCTCGCGGGCCTGCTTGGTCACCGCCTCACCGGTCTGAGCGATCTTGATCTTCGCCTTGGTTACCGGATCGTCGGCAAGTCCGAACCCACCTGCGGGGCTGGTCATATGGAGCTCCTCATTCTCGATATCCCTGACCCGGCCGGCAGACTCCGGCCAGGTGGATCTCCGTGCGTTTGGCTACGCTCTCCTGTTGCGTACGCTCACCGCCACGAAGGCGCCGATGACGGCGACGGCGACGGCTGCACTCGCGGCGATGCCCCAGAGCGGGAACCCGCTCTCGTCGGCCTTGGCCGCCGCCTCAGGCGCCTTGGGCTGCTGGGCCTGGCCATTGCCGCTTGCCCCCGTGCTCTCAGGAGAGGGGGAAGTCTTGGGTGTGGGTGACGCACTCGCTCGCGCGGCGAGCAGCGGGTTCACATCGGGCGGCCCGGGGTTTCCCTTGCCCTCCAGGAGGACCTGGGCGGGGCGGATGGAGCCGTAGCCGATGTACTTGCTGGGGACGGGGCCGTTGTGGCCCGCGGTCTCCATCATGACGCGCAGGACCTGGTTGGCGGTCCAGTTGGGGTGGGCGGACCAGATGAGGGCGGCGGAGCCGGAGGCGATGGCGGTGGCATGGCTGGTGCCGGTGAATTCGCAGTAGGTGTTCTTGTTGTCGGTGCACCGGCCGGGCATCGATACTCCCGGAGCGGCGAGAGCGAGATGGTCACCGTAGTCGGAGAACTTCGCCACTTTGCCCTTGGTGTCGAGGGCTCCGATTGCGATCACGCCTGGGAGAACAGCGGGGTAGGCCCGGTGAGTCTCAATGCCCGAGTTGCCAGAACCCGCGAATATGAGAACCCCCTTCTTTCGGGCATAGTCAACCGCGGCTTGCAGACTTTCCGCGTCGGCGTCTGAGCCACTCAAGGAAATGTTGATGACACGGGCGCCGTTGTCCACCGCATAACGAATCCCCATGGCGGTGGGCTTCCACCCAAAGAAAGCGTTGTCCCCCACCTTCACAGGCAGGATTTTCGCGTCGGGCGCGACCCCTTTGATGCCACCGTTAGCCCCGTTGCCGGCAATGGCGATGGACATGTTGGTGCCGTGTCGCTCAGTGTCCTGGTTGTCCGTGCGACCGCCACCGCCTCCCGCATCGTAGAAATTACGACCAGGCAGCACCTTTCCGTGCAACTCCGACACCGTTGAGTCCACGCCAGTGTCGAGCACTGCAACGGTCATCCCCTTGCCTGTGGAGACCTTCCACAGCTCGTCAGCCTTCATCGCGTCCAGGTACCACTGACGTGAGCGCATGTCGTCGGCCTGCGCGGCGGGCGCCGCGACAGTCCAGGCCGCGACAACAGTCGTCATGGCACCCAGTAGACCGATCGCACGGCTACGCAAGGCTCGGGCAAGGGGGGACATTTACAGGAACTCCTAGTCGATGACGGGAGGGACGATCTTGCGCTGACCCATGGCCCACGTCTCCTCGTCTTCCGCCAGGTAGTCGGGGCGGCCCGTGGAGTTCCGGCGCTCCTCCTGACCCGAAGTCGTCGAGGAAGCCGGACGGACGAGACCTGTACCGCCGGGTGTGAATGCGGTGCGGCCGCTGGCACCAGACGTGGCAGGAGTCCCAACGATTCCACCGGGTTGAGTTGCCAGTCGGCGGCCGGCGCCCGCTCCCGTACCAGCACCCGGGCCACCATGCATACCGACGCCGCCGTGGCCGGGCATGCCTGCGGGCCCACGGCCGAGGGGGCTTCGCTCCTCGCCGATCACGGTGCCCATGGGAAGCCTCGGTCCGTTCGGCGGCCCACCCGCACGGCCGGGCATTTGCTTGCCGCCGACGATGCCGTCGCCAACACGGGGCGGCGGAGCTGCTCCCAGCTGTCCTGGACCGGGCACCGTGGGACGCGGTACTCCTTGCCCACCGGTGGTGGGCGTACGGGGACCACGGCCTGTCTGAGGCCCGACCACAGTCGGGGTGACCGGCGGCAGCGGGAGACTCGGTGGGGCGCTGGGGCCCGTCGACGGCGGCGTCGCCGGAGCCTGCGGGCCAGGTCGGGTCGGCGCCTCCGGGGCGATGGGGCCGGTGGAGTCGAGATTCGTGCCAGCAGAGGTCTCCTGCGGTACCGGACGGCGGACCGTCGAATCGACAGCCTGCTTGTCGGCACTGCCCGGGGGAGCTGCCGTACCAGATTGCACAGGCGCATAGGCTGCGCCTGCGTACGCCGCGCTTCCCGAAGGAACTGTCGAGCCGGTGCCGCCTGAGCCGTATGCACGCTCCGACTCGCTCACGCGGAGCTCAGGCGGCTTGAACTCCGGCTGCCGCTCCGCCCCCATCCGGTTCTGCGTCACCTCGTAGTACGACGACAGCCGCTCCAACTGGTGAATCGCCTCCTGGAGCTTCGGACCGGTCTCCGCCTCGATGCGGGCCTTCTCCTTCTCCGGGTCCGCGAAGCACTGACCCGCGGGCTTCGGCACGGCCGCCTGCGCCTCGGTCAGCGCCTGGCCCGCGCGCTGCATCTCGTCGCTGACGACCTTGGTGTAGTCACCGAGCACCAGCGTCTCGGTGGCGATCCCCTCGCCCCACTTGCGGAAGGCCTCGCCTCCCTCGCCCTCCCACTTGACCCGGCTGACGTAGTGCCGCAGATCCGCGGCGATGTCCAGAATCTTCGGCACCGCAGCCGCCAACGCCTCGCCGGCGCCGGTGAGTTCCCCTGGCTTGGCAGACGCGATCATCGCGTACAGAGCATCCAGGGACTTCCCCTCGAACTCGCCACCCGCCATGTGTCCGTATCCCCCGTTTAGCTGAATCCGCCGGAATCACCGGTGTCGTTGCCCGCGTCAGCGGACGGCTGCTGCGGCTTCGCTGCGTCCTTGCCGGCACCGCTCTGCGTCGCGCCCGGGCCGCCTTCGTACTGTTCCTTCGCGCGCTTCTGGATCGCCGCGAAGCGATCCCGCTCCTCGATGTCGACGCCCTCGTAGCCCTTGTCGGCGATGTGCACGGCGATTCCCATCGCCTCGATCGTCTCGCCGAACGTCTTGGTCAGCGCCTCCAGTTGGCTGCGGACCTTCTCGTACGCGGCGTGGAGTTCGGTCGCCGCCGCGAAGCCGTTGCCGTAGGAGTCCGCGGTGACCTTCTGCTCGCCGATCTTCTTGTGCTCGGCCGGCGACTTCTCCAGGGAGCTGAGAAGCTCCTCCATGCGGGTCCGGAAGCTCTGGAGAGTCACACTTCCGACTTCCAGGCCCTGCTTGCCGGCGCCCCCGTTCCGCCCGTCCACCTCAGCGCCCCCTTGTCGCATTCGTGAATGCGATCATATCCAATGCACCCTCAGGCTCCACATGAGTACTGGTACTCATCCCTGGCATCAGCCATCACCTGCCCTATTGCAAACGCCCGCGCCGCCGGCGCCCCGTGTCCCGCACCACGATCGCCGTCCCCGCCACCACCGCGACCAGGACCCCGGCGATGCCGAGCGCGTACGTCGCGTACCGCTCGTCCCGTTCCTGCGCGGTCTCCGAGAGCGTCAGATACGCCGGCTCGGGGGCCGGGGGCTTCGGCGGGCCCGGGTCCGGGCGGGGGGACTCCAGGGGGCGGTCGTCCTCGGCCAGGGCGCGGACCGGGTCGACGACGCCCCAGCCGACGAAGTTGTCGCGGCCGTTGATGCTGCGCTCGGCGGTCTGCTCGATCTGGGCGACGATCTGGTGCGCCTTCCAGGCCGGGTGCTTGGCGCGCAGGAGGGCGGCGACGCCGGCGACGTACGGGGCGGAGAAGCTGGTGCCGTTGTCGACGCACTGGCCGCCGCCGGGGACGGTGGAGACGATGTCGACGCCGGGCGCCGCGACGCCCACGAACTCACCGGCCTGCGAGAACGCGGCACGTTCGTTGTTGCGGTCGGAGGAGGCGACGGCGAGTACGCCGTCGAAGGCGGCCGGATAGGTGTTCTTGAGCTTGCCGTCCATGCCGTCGTTCCCGGCGGACGCGACGACGACGATGTCCTGTGCGACCGCCCGCGCGACCGCCTTGCCGAGGTCCGACTGCGGGGTCAGCGGCTGAGTCGTGTCCTGCGAGATGTTGATGACGTCGGCCTTCTTGGCGATGGCGTGGTCGATCGCGTCGGCCATCGAGTCGGCCTTGCCGCTGTTCTTCTCGTCGTTCTGGCGGATCGGGATGATCGTCGCCTCGGGGGCGAGCCCGACGAAGCCGGTGCCCTTGCGGGGGCGGGCGGCGATGATGCCGGCGACCTTGGTGCCGTGGCCGACCTCGTCGACCGTGCCGTCGGTCTTGCCGCGCTTGTCGTCCCGGGAGTCCTTGTCGGGCTTCAGGAAGTCCTTGCCGACGGAGGCGTCCACGGCGGACTTGAGCTGTGGGTTGACGTCGTCGACGCCGGTGTCGATGACGGCGACCCGGATTCCCTTGCCCTTGGTGTCCTGCCACAGCTCGTCGAGGAGCACCCGCTGGAGCGACCAGGGGATGCTCGCGATCTGCTTCTTCATCGGGAAGGTGCATTCGCCGCTGCCGTCGATGCCGAGGCGGCCGGGGAGTTCCTCCGCGTGCGCTGCCGACGGCGCCGCCGGCAGCCCGGTGAGAACCACAGCGATGAGCAGGGCAGTCCTGCGGTACGTCACTGACGTTCCCCTCACGAACCCTGCGGCTGCCGCGCGCTGTTGGTGTCCAGCCGCGGCCCCTTGGACAGGAACTCCGACCAGGTGATCGGGACGAGGGCGGGTGTGACCTTCTCATAGCCGAGGCGGACCTGCGCGAGGCTCGGCTCGGGACGGCCGTCCTGCTGCTTCTGCCCGCCGCCGGTGCCGATGTCGGAACGGGCCGCGTCGCTGTCGCCGTTCGCCTGGACCGCGTACCGCAGTCCGGTGTCCGTGACCAGGAAGAGCGATCCGTCGGGCTTGGTCTGCTTGCCCTGGACCTGGGTGTAGAGCAGGCCGCTGCCCGGGGTGACGTAGGTGCTGGTGCCGCCCGCGGTGATTTCCGCCGGGTACTGGGTGCCGGCCCAGGTGGACAGGGTCGTACGTCCCTTGCCGTCGACCGAGCGCAGGACGCTGCAGACCGTGTCCCTGGCGCCCTCCCCGCCCGTGGAGTTGACCTGGTCGGACCTCTGTGACGGCCAGCGGTACTGCGCGCCGAACGCCGCGGACTCGGGCGTGAACGACGCCGCGTCCACGGTGGCCGCCTCGCCGCCCATGTCGAGATCGTCGGTCTGCGGGGAGTTGATGAGCAGCCAGGCGGTGAAGTCGGAGACCGGCTGGACCTTCCCCTGCAGGACGACGTAGTGCTGCGGTCCCGAACCCGTCTGCGCCTTGAGGACCATGCCGACCTTGTCCTCGGAGTCGTCGAGTCCGCCGCCGATGCCGGCACTCGCGCCGACCGTCCCGGGGATCAGGGGGAAGTCGACGGGGCTGCCGTCGTGGAGCGTGGCCAGCCAGTCGTCCGTGACGGCCTGCGGCTGCTCGCTGCCCACGAGGGCACGGGTGAGGAACGCCGCGTCGGAGCCCTCGCCACGTACGAGGTACTTGGTGCCTGCCGCGTCCACCAGATAGCGGGCGCCGTTCTGCCCCTTGACGTAGAGCACCTGCCCGCCGGTCAGCCGCTCCTTGCCCTCGGTCCTGGACGCGTCCCGCTCGGCGAGGACGAACGTCGCCTTCTGGACGCTGGCGCCCTTGCCGCCGCCCGGTTGTTCACACACGACCCAGCGCTTGGGCCTCGCCGCATCCGTGGCGCTCGGGAGTCGGTCGGGGGCATAGGGGATGCCGAGGATCGGTCCGCGCGGGGGATTGCCCGCGTCGAGTACGTCATCGCTGACCTGGATGACCTCGAAGTGCTGCGGATTCATCAGCAGCCGGGCGGAGGCCAGGTTGAGGACGGGGTGCAGCAGCTTCTTGCTGCCGGTCTTGAGCACCACGTAGCGGGTCGTGGACTCCTTGCCGACGATCACCTTGGCGCCCGGCTCGTCCCAGCCGTTGGGCGCCTTGGGCTTGAACATGCCCCAGGCGCCGAATCCGGCCAGGATGAGGGCACCGACCACCAGACTCGGCACGACCGCGCGCAGCGGGCGCGGCGCCCCCTCCTCCGTACCGGTGAGTGAGGGTTGGAGGAACGCGGCAACCGTGCGCTTCTTCGCAAAGGTGTACGCGTTCAGCTCATCCCGCCGTGATGCCATGAGTCCCCATTGGTCGAAACAGCCGCAGTCATCGACGCCCCGGCGGTGAGTGCGTTCCCCCGGACCGGTTGTCGGACCGGCCCCTACTATGCCTGTTGATCGAGGGCGCTCGGCGGGCGGGTAGGGTGATGCGGCCGCCAATACCCTGGCAGGCCAGGGTGATCGGGATGAATTAGGGGGATTCTCCATCATGGCTTCCGCGACGCGAAGGCGGACGGCCGCGGCCGCGCGGACCTCCGCGCCTCCCTCCACTCCGGCGCCGGGGTCAACGCAGACGCCGGCACCCACGGCGTCGCAGGGAACGACCGCGCCCCGGCTGAATGGGCGCCCGGGGCACTTCGGTTCGTTCCGATTGCAACAGCTTGTACTGATCGAGTGCGCTGCCGCGGTTCTCCTCATCGCCTGGGTGGTCGAGCCGCTGCTGGTGGTGCCGGCAGGTGTGGTGGCCGCGTTGCTGGTGCTGCTGGCCCTGGTCCGCAGGCACCGCCGTTCGCTGCCCGAGTGGCTGTCCACCGTTCTCGCGCTGCGCGCACGCTCCCGCAGAGCGGCCTCGCTGGTCGTTCCGCCGGGCACGGAGCCGGGGCTCGCGCCGGCCGTCGAGTGCGATCCGGCGCTGCGGACGTACTCGTACAGCGACCGCGACCGGCGCCCGGTGGGAATGGTCGGCGACGGCACGTTCCTGACGGCCTTGCTGCAGGTGGAGCCGGAAGAGACGGCGCTGCGGCCCGACCGTGCCGCGCACCCGCTGCCCGTGGGTCTCCTACGGGACGTGATGGACGTCGACGGCATACGGCTGGAGTCCGCGCAGGTCGTGCAGCACACGCAGCCCGCGCCGGCGCCGCATCTGCCGCAGCAGTCGGTGGCCGTGCGGAACTATGCGCCGCTGCAGGCACAGACGGGTTCGCCGGGGGTGCGCATCACCTGGATCGCGCTCAAACTCGACCCGGAGCTCTGCCCGGAGGCTGTTGCCGCGCGTGGCGGCGGGCTGCAGGGCGCGCAGAA
Organism: Streptomyces sp. NPDC053673; assembly: GCF_055585225.1. NCBI lineage: Bacteria > Bacillati > Actinomycetota > Actinomycetes > Kitasatosporales > Streptomycetaceae > Streptomyces > Streptomyces sp. NPDC053673. The sequence continues at coordinate 28,046 of NZ_JBVJKN010000016.1, forward strand.
GTGTGTGGTCCGGGCGGCGGACCAGCTGGCAAGCCGGCTGGCCGGAGCGGGATTCAGCGCGACCGTACTGACCGAGCAGGAGCTCACCGCCGCGATCGCGACGTCCGCGTGCGCCAACCCGATGGCGACAGCGCAGGCGAGCCGCGCGGAGGTGCCGGGGCGGCGCACCCAGGAGACCTCGCGGACCTGGCGCGTGGACGACCGCAGGCACACGACGTACTGGGTGGGCCGCTGGCCCCAGTTGGGCGGCCGCGGTGCGGCGGGCGGTGCGTCGATGCCGCAGCTCGTCGCGCTGCTCACCTCGCTGCCCGCGCTCGCCACGACGTTCAGCCTCACGCTGGGGCGCGGTGACCGGCAGGAGGTGACGGTCACCGGTCACGTGCGGATCACCGGGCGCAGCGACGAGGAGCTGGTGACCGCCCGTCATGAACTGGAGCGTGTGGCACGCGGGGTGAAGACCGGGCTGGTCCGGCTGGACCGCGAGCAGCTGCCGGGGATGCTCGCCACGCTGCCGCTCGGAGGTACCCGCTGATGTCCATGCCCACCCTTTCGTCTTCTTCGTCGGCGTCCGCGGCCGCGTCGGCCGCGCCGTCGGCACCCGCGTCGCGCGGGCGCGGCGGCAAGCCGCGGATCGGGTTCGGGCTCATCGGACCGCGCCGCGACCGCCACTCGGTACCGCTTGAGCAACTGGAGTCGCTGGCCCTGCCGGTCGGTGACGACGGCATGGTGATCGGCGTGGACGCCGGGGGGCGGCCCGCGGTACTCGGCATCAACCGGCCCACGCCGTACGAGATCACGCTGATCGGTGGCCTGTGGACGGCGCAGGTGATGGCCTTGCGCGCGGCCGCGACGGGTGCGCGGATCGCCGTCGAGACCGGCCGGGCACCGGCCTGGACGAGTCTCGCCCAGGCTGCGGGCGGCGGCCAGCCGTGCATCACGCTGCACGACGTGGGCCGGGTGCCGCCGCAGGGTGCCTCGGCCGGCAGCCCGGTGGTCGTGGTGCGGGACTGCGGGATGCGGCCGCCCCGCGGGCGTGTGGTCCCGGGTCCCTGGCAGTCGGTCGTGACGCTGCTCCCGTATCTCAGTCCGGTGGCGCCGCGGCTGATGGAGAAGTCGGGGCTGGTCGGCATCCAGCGGGTGTCCCCGGACGAGGCCGCGCAGATCAGCCGCATCATGAGTCTGCCGCGCGCCGAGACGGAGGCGCTGTCCACGCTCGCCGACGGTGTGACGCTTTGGTGTACGGCACGGGACCGGCAGTTCGTGATGACCCAGGCCACGGATGCCGAGACCGGACTGCTGGGCACTGCACGCCGGATGGACTGACGATGTTCGTGCGGGTTTGACCCCTTCGACACTCACGCTCCGGCGTACCCATGTCACTTGGGGGCAGGGGTGATGTACGGGACAGTCGACGGCGGGCGGTCCGCCCTGCCGTACTGACACCGTTGACGATTAGGGTGGGTCAGGGCGCGGCAAGAACCTGCCGGCAGGTGCGCGGCGTCCCAACGGGGGAGAGCCGGGCGGACCGGACGACGGTAGCGGTCGCCCCCACCCACCACGGCACGAGGGTGCTCGACCACAGGAGGCAAAGTGAACGGCGATCGGGACGAGATCCGCGGGGGTTGGAACATGCCCGTCGATGATCAGTCCGACGCGGAGCCCGCAGAGATGACGGGTGAGTTCACCATCGACTACACCCCGCCGGCCTGGTACACGCAGAACGCGTCGGGGGAGCCGGCAGGCGGCTCGGGTGCGCAGGGAGCGACGCCTCCTCCGCCGCCGCCCGGGGCGCCGATAGCGGTGCCGGGACTGCCCCAGGGCAGTGGCTTCGAGCCGAACTGGGCGCCCGCGCCGACGCCGGCGCCCGCCGCACCCGCACCCGCACCCGCACCCGCACCCGCGGCAACCCCCGTGCCTGCGCCTGCTGCCCCCGTGCCCGTTGCCCCGGCCCCTGCGCCCGTTCCTCCGGCTCCTGCTGTTCCTGTCGCTCCCGCCCCAGTTGTCGCTTCTGCCGACTCGGGGGCCGGCGCGCCGCAGCCGTTCGGCGGTGGGGATGTGGAGAGCGGGGCGACGATGCGCTTCTCCCCCGCCGCGCTGAAGCGTGAGATCGCGGAGCGGGAGGCGGCTGCCGCCGCGGCGGCCGACGGAACCGAGGGCGCCGCGGCCGAGCCCGATGACTCCACGAGTACGGGTTCGAGCACGGTTACGGGTACGGGTACGACCACGGACGCGGCAGCGACCGCGGACGAGGCCGTGGGCGGGCCCGCAGCCACGGTGGACGAGGCGCGCGACGCCGGCTCCGGCCCCGGCTCCGTCGGCTCCGGAACGCCGGAAGACGCGGCCCAGGTTCAGGACACGGCCGCCGACGCGGACTCAGGCTCGGTCAGTGGCTCGGTTAGTGGCTCGGAGTCGGGCTCGGAGCCGGGCTCGGAATCCGGCCCCGCTCACAACGCCACGGCCGACGAGCCGGCCGACGCCGTGCCCGCCGACGTACCCGCCGACGCGGTTCCGCAGGACTCCGTTCCCGTGGACGCACCGCAGGACACTCCCCCGGGTCCGGCGGCCGCACAGCCCTGGGCTCCCGCCCCGGCCGCGCCGATCGGGGCACTGCCGCCGCTGCCGCCCGCGTTCCAGCCCGCCGCACCGACGGCCGCGCCCCAGTGGCCCGCCCCGCAGCAGCCGGCACAGCCGCAGCCCGCATGGCCCGCAACCGCGGAAGCCTCCGCCCCCGCCCCCGAGCCGGCCACGGACGCCGGCCCGCAGCAGGGCGGGTACGGCTTCCCACAGCCGGGCGCCGAGACCCCCAACCTGCCGGTGCAGCAGGGCGGTTACGGGTTCCCCCTGCCGCCGCCGCAGCCGCAGCAGCCCCAGGCCGACGCGCCCGCACCGCAGGCACCCCACGTGCCCCAGGCCCCGGCACCGGCACCGCACGCACCGCAGGCACCGCAGGGGACAGCCCCCGTGCCACCCGCGGCCCCAGGGCCGAACCCGCAGGTTCCGCAAGGCGGTTACGGCTTCCCGCAGGCCGCCCAGCCGCAGCCCGCCGTCCCCGGGCCGAACCCCCAGGTTCCGCAGGCACCGCAGGTCCCGCAGGTTCCGCAAGTTCCGCAAGGCGGTTACGGCTTCCCGCAGGCCGCCCAGCCGCAGCCCGGCGTGCCCGCCCAGTTGCCGCCTCAGGCCCCGCACGCACCCCAGGCGCCGAACCTCCCCGCGCCCGCCACGCCCCACGCGCCCGCGCAGCAGGCGCCGGGCCAGGCTCAGCCGCAGCCTCCCGCCGCGGCTCCGGTCGACCCGCGGTCCGGTGGCGCCTGGCCGACGCCCGTCACGCACGACCAGCGGGAGCGTTCCGTGCCGGGCGCACCGCTCGGCTACACGGCGGCCGTGGAGCTCTCCTCCGACCGCCTCATGCGCAACAACAAGCAGAAGGCCAAGTCGAGCCGTAACCCCTCCGGCGCCGCCGCTCGCTTCAAGCTCGGCGGCAAGAAGGAAGAGGCCGAGCGCCAGCGCAAGCTCGAACTGATCCGTACGCCGGTGCTGTCCTGCTACCGGATCGCGGTCATCAGCCTCAAGGGCGGCGTCGGCAAGACCACGACGACCACCGCGCTCGGTTCAACCCTCGCCACCGAGCGGCAGGACAAGATCCTGGCGATCGACGCCAACCCGGACGCCGGCACGCTGGGCCGCCGGGTGCGCCGCGAGACCGGGGCGACCATCCGTGACCTGGTCCAGGCGATCCCGTACCTGAACTCGTACATGGACATCCGCCGGTTCACCTCACAGGCACCCTCCGGTCTGGAGATCATCGCCAACGACGTGGACCCGGCCGTCTCGACGACGTTCAACGACGAGGACTACCGGCGCGCGATCGAGGTGCTGGGCAAGCAGTATCCGATCATCCTCACGGACTCCGGCACCGGTCTGCTCTACAGCGCGATGCGCGGGGTGCTGGACCTCGCCGACCAGCTCATCATCATCTCCACGCCGTCGGTGGACGGCGCGAGCAGCGCGAGCACCACGCTCGACTGGCTGTCCGCGCACGGCTACGCGGACCTGGTGCAGCGCTCGATCACCGTGATCTCGGGTGTCCGCGAGACCGGCAAGATGATCAAGGTCGAGGACATCGTGCAGCACTTCGAGACCCGCTGCCGCGGGGTCGTCGTGGTGCCGTTCGACGAGCATCTGTCAGCGGGCGCCGAGGTCGACCTGGACATGATGCGTCCGAAGACCCGTGAGGCGTACTTCAATCTGTCCGCGATGGTCGCCGAGGACTTCGTCCGGGCGCAGCAGGTACAGGGGCTGTGGACGTCGGAGGGCCAGGGCCACCAGCCGCCGCACATGGCGCCGCCGATGCCCAACCAGCCGTACGCGGGTCAGCAGCCGGGCCAGCCGTACGCAGCGGACCCGCAGCAGCCGCCGTACGGTGGACAGCCTCCGTACGGGGGACAGCAGCCGTATCCGCCGCAGCCGGGTGTGCAGCAGCCGTGGCAGCAGTCGCAGCCGTCCCAGGCGCAGTCCGTGCCGAGCCCGGCCGGACAGCCTCCCGCGCAGCAGCCGCCGCAGCCCCACCACGGCCAGCCGGCGCTCCCGCCGCAGCCCTTCCCGGGCCAGCAGGGCCAGCCTGGCCATGCACCGGTTCCCGGCCAGGCACCCGGTCAGCCGGGCCAGCCGGGCCAGCCGGGCCAGCCGGAACTCCAGGGCCCCGTCCCGCCTGCCGGTTACGGCTACCCGCATCAGCAGCCTCCGCAGGCGCCGCCGGCCCCTCAGCAGTAGGGCGTCAGCGGTTTAGACCTCTGAGGGCTCGCACCGTTCTCCACGGTGCGAGCCCTCTCGCATTCGCCCAGCACACAAGGGGTTTGACGCCATGTCGCCACATCGTTGACACGTCTAGACCACGCTGATAGACCTTCGCTTCACCAGTTGGCGCCCACAAGATCCACGTGCGTCCTCCAAGCGAGTTACGACGCGAGGTCAACGTCCTATGATCACAACGGCTCCGCCCCACACCTCACGCCGGCGTCCGTTCCTCCGGCTGATTCTCGCCACCGGCATCGCGGCCTCGGCGCTCGTGGCCGTGCCGTCGCACGCCGCGGCGACCGACGACAAGGACGGTCAGGACAGCAAGGACGGCAAGGGCCGGGTCCTCACGGTCGCCGTCTCGCAGAGCGTGGACTCCCTCAGCCCGTTCCTGGCGCAGCGGCTGATCTCCACCACCGTCCACCGGCTGATCTACGACTACCTGACGAACTACGACGTCAAGGACGCACATCCGGTCCCGGGCCTCGCCACCGAGTGGTCGTCGTCCCCGGACAAACTGACGTGGACGTACACCATCCGCAAGGACTCCACCTGGTCCGACGGCGAGAAGGCCACGGCCGAGGACGCCGCCTGGACGTTCAACAAGATGATGACGGACGAGAACGCCGCCACCGCCAGCGGCAGCTTCACGGCCAACTTCAGGAAGGTCACCGCCCCCGATCCCGGGACGCTCGTCATCGAGCTGAAGAAGCCGCAGGCGACGATGACCGCCCTGGACGTCCCGATCGTGCCCAAGCACGTCTGGGAGAAGGTCGGCGACTTCTCGAAGTTCAACAACGACAAGCGGTTCCCCGTCGTCGGCAACGGCCCGTTCGTCCTCACCGACTTCAAGGTCGATCAGTACATCAGGCTCAAGCCGAACAAGAACTTCTGGCGTGGCGCACCGAAGTTCGACGAGCTGGTGTTCAAGTACTACAAGGACGGTGACGCGGCGGTCGCGGCGCTTCAAAAGGGCGAGGTGTCCTTCGTCTCGAACCTCACCCCGGCCCAGGCGGCGTCACTCAGGAACGCCGAGAACATCAAGGTCAACGACGCTCCGGGCCGGCGCTTCTTCGCGCTCGCCACCAACCCCGGCGCCCGGGCCAGGGACGGCGGGAAGTTCGGCAGCGGACACCCCGCGCTGCTCGACCCGATGGTGCGCAAGGCGCTGTTCCATGCGGTCGACCGCAGGACCATCGTCGACAAGGTGTTCCAGGGCCATGCGGTGGAGGGCGAAGGGTACATCCCGCCGCGCTTCGGCCCGTACTTCTGGAAGCCGGCCGCGGACCAGAGGATCGGGTACGACCCGGCCAGGGCGGCCGCACTCCTCGACCGGGCCGGATACCGCAAGACCGGCAGCGGCAAGCGCGTGGGCAAGGACGGCAGGGCGCTGGACCTGCGGATCCTCTGCCACGCCACCGATCCGAACGACAAGGCGATCGGCAAGTACCTCCAGGAGTGGTGGGGAGCGCTCGGCGTCGGGCTGAAGGTCGACTGTCTCGACAACGTCTCCGACCCGTGGCTCAAGGGCGACTACGACCTGGCGTTCGACGGCTGGTCCGTCAACCCCGATCCGGACTTCGTCCTCTCCATCCACACGTGCGCCGCCCTGCCCGCCACGCCCAAGGACACGGGCGCCACCGACAACTTCATCTGCGACAAGCAGTTCGACGACCTGTACGCGCAACAGGCCGTGGAGTACGACGCGGCCAGGCGCAGCGCCCTGGTCAAGCAGATGCAGGCCCGGCTTTACGACACCGGGTACATGAATGTCATGGCGTACCCGAACGCGGTCGAGGCGTACCGCACGGACCAGATCAAGTCCATCACGACCATGCCGGAGGCCGCCGGCAACCTCTACGGCCAGGACGGCTACTGGAGCTGGTGGTCCGCCGAACCGGCCGCCGGGAGCGGCGCCGCGACATCGGCAGGCGGCGGTTCCTCCACGGCCGTGGCCATCGGCATCGGGGTGTCCGTGGTCCTGGTCGTCACGATCGGTGTCATCGGCAGCCGGCGCCGCCGTGCCACCGCGGAAGACCGTGAGTAGCCGATGAGCAGCACCACGAGCACCACGACCGGCTCCGCCCCGGCCGAGGCGCCGCGGCCACCCGGATCCCCCGAGGACCGCGCCGCGCGCGGCCGCGGTGCGAGCGCGTATCCGCTGTATGTGGCGGGCAAGCTGGGCGGTGCGGCCGTGTCGCTGTTCGCCGTCCTCGTCACCAGCTTCTTCCTCTTCAGGATCGTCCCCGGCGACCCGGTCAAGGCCATGACGCACGGTATGCCGACCAGCGAGGGGCAATTGGCCACGCTGCGCCGTCAGTTCGGTCTCGATCTGCCGCTGTGGCAGCAGTTCACGGAGTACTGCGCGGGCGCGCTCACGGGCGATCTGGGCACGTCGTACCAGTTCCACGCCCCGGTCGGCGAGCTCATCGGACAGAAGCTGCCGGCGACGCTGCTGCTCACGGGTGTCGCCGTGGTGATCTACTCGGCGCTCGGGCTGTGGCTCGGTACGCGCTCCGCATGGCGGCACGGCGGGCTCGGCGACCGGCTCAGCACGGGGGTGGCACTGACCCTGTGGTCGGTGCCGTCCTTCTGGCTCGGGCTGCTCCTGATCATCACCTTCTCGGTGGGAGTCGGGCCGCTCCCGGGCCTGTTCCCGACCGGCGGCATGGAGTCCGGCGACGCCACGGGCTTCGCGTACGTCCTGGACGTCGCGCACCACATGGTGCTGCCGGTGCTGACGCTGGTCGCCGTCGGGTACGCGCAGACGCTGCTGGTGATGCGTTCCTCGCTGCTGGACGAGATGGGCAGCGACTATCTGACGACGGCCCGGGCGAAGGGGCTGCGGGACGATGCCGTACGGCGCCGGCACGCCGTTCCCAACGCGCTGCTGCCGACCGTCACGATGGTCTTCATCAACCTCGGTCATGTGGCCGCCGGGTCGATCCTCGTCGAGACGGTCTTCTCCTGGCCGGGGCTCGGCGGACTGTTCTACCAGGCGCTGAGCGTGCCCGATCTGCCCCTGGTGCAGGGGCTGTTCGTGGTCTTCGCCGGCGCGATGATCCTGATGAACCTCCTGGCCGATCTGCTGTATCCGCTGCTCGACCCGAGGGTGGGCCGATGACGAGGTCTCTGCTCTGGACACGCCGCCGGGACTCGGTGGCACGGTTCTGGCGCGCGTACCGTACGCACCGGGCGGGGGTCGTCGGCCTCGGCGGACTCGCGCTGCTCGCCCTGGTCGCGCTCGCCGCGCCGGTGCTCGTCGGGAGCGACGTGCAGAGCGTCACCAACGCTCCGGGGGCTGCGCTGGAGTCCCCGAGTTCCGCATTCCCGCTCGGGACGGACCAGTTCGGGCGGTCGCTGCTCGGGCTGCTGATCTGGGGCGCGCGGATCTCGCTCACCGTGGGGCTGCTCGCCGCGGCGCTGTCGGTGGGCATCGGCACGCTCGTGGGCATCATCGCCGGGCACTACGGCGGCCGGCTCTCGACGGTCGTCATGCGGATCACCGACTGGTTCCTGGTGATGCCGACGCTGGTACTGGCGATCGTCCTGGCGACCGTGCTGTCGCGGAGTGTGTGGACGGTGATCCTGGCGATCGGCGTCACGACCTGGCCGACGACGGCGCGGCTGGTGCGCGCGCAGACGATCGCGGTCGAGTCGCGCCCGTACATCGAACGGGCGAGGGCGCTCGGCGGCGGGCACGGACACGTCATGGCCCGCCATGTGCTGCCCAATGTGATGCCGCTGGTCCTGGCCCAGACCACGCTCGGCATCTCCACCGCGATCCTGACGGAGGCGACGCTCGCGTTCCTCGGGCTCGGCGATCCGTCGGTGGTGTCGTGGGGCGGCATGCTCCAGGACGCGCGGGAGGCGGGCGCGGTGTCGTCGGGGCACTGGTGGTACCTGGCCCCGCCGGGGATCGCGGTGGCGCTGGTGGCGCTGGCGTTCACGCTGTGCGGGCGGGCGGTCGAGTCGGTGCTCAACCCGAAGCTGGGAGTGGGTCGTTGAGCCTCCTCGAGATCAAGGACCTGAGGGTCACGTACGGGACGGGGGCGGCAGCCGTGCCCGCCGTACGAGGTGTCGACCTGACCGTGGAGACGGGCCGGAAGCTGGGCCTCGCAGGTGAGTCGGGGTGCGGGAAGTCCACGCTGGCGCTGGCGCTGCTGCGGCTGCTGCCCGCCTCGGCCCGGCTGACCGGGGAGATCCTGCTGGACGGCGAGGACGTCCTCACCATGAAGTGGGGGCGGCTGCGGGCCGTACGGTGGGCGGGCGCGTCGATCGTCTTCCAGGGCGCCATGCACTCGCTCAACGCCGTGCACCGGATCGGGGAGCAGATCGCCGAGCCCCTGCTCGTACACCGGCAGTCGACACCGGGCGCGGCGCGGGGGCGCGTGGGCGAGCTGCTGGAGCAGGTCGGGCTGCCGGCCGCGCGTGCGGAGGCGTATCCGCACGAGCTGTCCGGCGGGCAGCGGCAGCGCGTGATGATCGCGATGGCACTCGCCTGCGGCCCACGGCTGATCGTCGCGGACGAGCCGACGACCGCGCTGGATGTGATGATCCAGGCGCAGATCCTGTGGCTGATCGAGCAGCTCGTGGCCGAGCAGGACATCAGCCTGCTGATGATCAGCCACGATCTGGCGGTGCTCGCCGACACGTGCGACCGGCTCGCGGTGATGTACGCGGGGCGGGTGGTGGAGGAGGGCCCGGCGCGAGACGTGTACGACGCGGCTGCGCATCCGTACGGGCGGGCGCTGTCGGCGGCGTTCCCGCGCATCGGGGACCCGGCGTCGCGGCGGGCGCCGCGGGGGCTGCCCGGGGACCCGCCGGACCCTTCGGCGCTGCCGGGCGGCTGTACGTTCCATCCGCGCTGCCCCGTGGCGCTGGACGCGTGTGCGCGGGACGAGCAGGAGCTGCGCGGGGTGGGGGCGGGACGGCGGGCCGCGTGTGTGCACGCGGGTGCACCGGAGGAAGCATGAGTGCTGTCGAGGAGTCCAGGATGACCGTCGCTCCCCTGCTGTCGGCCGCGGGTCTGCGCGTGGCCTTCCCCGGGCGGCGGGGCGCACCGGCGGCGCGCGCCGTCGACGGGGTCGACCTGGACATCGGCGCCGGGGAGATCGTCGCGCTCGTCGGCGAGTCCGGCTGCGGCAAGACGTCGCTGGCGCGGACGCTGCTCGGCCTCGTGAAGCCCACGACGGGCCGTATCGCCTTCGGCGGTGCGCCGCTCTCGTACGGCTCCCGGGCGTTGAAGGCGTACCGCAAGCGGGTGCAGCTGGTGCTGCAGGATCCGAGCGGGTCGCTCAATCCGCGGCACACGGTGTACGACGCGGTGGCCGAGGGCCTGCGGATCCACGGGTACGAGGGGGACGAACGCGCCGCGGTCGCGGAGGCCCTCTCGCGCGCGGGTCTGCGGCCGCCCGAGCGCTTCTTCCTCCGCTACCCGCACGAGCTGTCGGGCGGCCAGCGCCAGCGCGTGGTCATCGCGGGCGCGCTGGTCCTCCAGCCCGAACTCATCGTCGCCGACGAGCCGGTGGCCTCACTGGACGCCTCGGTGCGGGGCGAGATCCTTGCGCTGCTGCTGCGGCTGCGGGACGAGCTGGGCCTCTCCGCGCTGGTGGTGACCCACGATCTGGGTTTGGCGTGGAACATCGCGGACCGGGTCGCCGTCATGTACCTGGGCCGGATCGTGGAGACGGGCCCGGTGGAAGACGTCCTGACGAACCCTCGGCACCCGTACACGCGGGCGCTGCTGTCGGTGCTTCCCGAGTCCACCGAACCGCCGGTGGTCCTCACCGGCGAACCCCCGGACCCCTCCCGCATCCCGGCCGGCTGCCGCTTCCACGCGCGCTGCCAGATCCTCGCCTCGGGCGAAGCGGACGCCGCGGGCATCGCCACCCGATGCCGCACGGACGACCTCCCGGTCCTCGCGGGCTCGGGCCCGAAGGCCGTGGCCTGCCACTGGGCGACGGCGCGCTGAGTCAGCCCTCGGTCATGTCTTCAGAGTCCCGTCTGCCCGGCGGGCGGACGGGACTGTGAAGACTCTCCCGGGCCGCGGCACCGGGCAAGACCACCCCACCCCGCCGGAGGCGCTACGCGTCGTACTCCGTCGTCAGTTCGCGCGCACGCTTCACGTCGTTCGCGATCGCGTCCAGCAGGGCCTCGATGGACTCGAACTTCGCCATGCCGCGCACGTACGCGAGGAAGTCGACGGCCACGTGCAGCCCGTACAGGTCGAGGCCGACGCGGTCGATCGCGTACGCCTCGACCGTGCGGTCCGTGCCGTCGAACTGGGGGTTCGTGCCGACGGAGATCGCGGCCGGCATACGTTCGCCGTCCGCGGTGAGCCAGCCGGCGTAGACACCGTCCGCGGGGATCGCGGTGTGCGGGAGGGTTTCGACGTTCGCCGTCGGGTAGCCCAGTTCGCGGCCGCGCTGGGCGCCGCGGACGACGACGCCCTCGACGCGGTGCGGGCGGCCGAGGATCTCCGCGGCGCCCTCGACGTCGCCTTCGGAGATCAGGCGGCGCGTCAGCGTGGAGGAGAAGGGCTCGCCGCCGCCCGCCTCGCCGCGCACGTACAGGTCGACGACCTCGACCTCGTAGTCGTAGGTACGGCCCAGCTCGGCCAGGAAGTCCACGTTCCCCGCCGCCTTGTGGCCGAAGCGGAAGTTCGGGCCCTCTATCACCGCGCGCGCGTGGAGCTTGTCCACGAGGACCTTCACGATGAAGTCTGCGGGCGACAGCTTCGAGAACTCCGAGGTGAACGGGAGGATCAGCACCGCGTCCACCCCGAGCTCCGCCATCAGTTCCGCACGCCGGTGGTGCGCCGCGAGCAGCGGAGGGTGGCTGCCGGGGCGGACGACCTCACTGGGGTGCGGGTCGAACGTCACCACGACCGACGGCACGCCCAGCTCGCGGGCGCGCTCCACGGCCCGCCCGATGATCAGCTGGTGGCCCCGGTGCACACCGTCGTAGGAACCGATGGTGACGACGCTGCGCCCCCAGTCCTGGGGGATGTCCTCCAAGCCACGCCAGCGCTGCACTGTGACCGCTCCTCGCCCGAACCCGAATCGAACCTGCGTACGTGAGGACGACCGCTCACGCAGGTCTAAGACTGCCATGCCCGCGGTGCTCCGTTCGCATCGGCACCGGGCTGCCCGGCGCCTCCGCCGGTCGAAGCGTTTTCGCGCCCTCGGGAACGCACACGAGCAGCAGCCCGAGGACGGTGAGCGTGGGACCGACAGTAGGCCCGCGGTGATCGCCGGAAGAAGGTGGCGGGACGAAAGCGCCCCCCAGTGCCCCCTCGGATCACTCCGAGCGCCTGCTCGATGGTGTGAATCCGTGCGACGGGGCGGACAGACACCCTCCGAGGGGGATCGTGGAGCGGGCAGCGGCCGTGCCCGCTCCACGATGGGAGCCGTCGGTGAAAGCGGGGAGCCGTCGGTGAAAGCGGCGAGGCGTCGGTGAAAGGGGCCTCAGCCGAAGACCGCGAGGCTCTTCGCCTTGCCCTTCTGCTGTTCGACCAGCGCCAGGAACCGATCCTCCGGACCGAAGACGGCCACCGGCCCCTTCGTGTCGTACGCCGGCATGTCCAGCCGTACGCCGTTGAGGAGCAGCCGGGCCCGCTTCTCGTCGACATCCCAGCGCGGGAACGCCGCGGCGGCGGCCTCGCCGATCGGCATGACCGTCAGCTCCTCCTGGAGCTGGTCGAGCGTCTTCGCCACATCGAGCTTGTACGGCCCGACGCGGGTGCGGCGCAGCGCGGTCAGATGCCCGCCCACGCCCAGTCCCGCGCCCAGGTCACGGGCGAGGGCGCGGATGTACGTACCCGAGGAGCAGACCACCGAGACGACGAGGTCGACGACGGGCGTGCCGTCCTCGGCGACGGCCTCGCGGACGTCGTACACCGTGAACTGCGAAACGGTCACCTGGCGGGCGGGGATGTCGAACTCCTCGCCGCCGCGCACCCGCGCGTACGACCGCTTGCCGTCGATCTTGATGGCGCTGACCTTGGACGGCACCTGCATGATGTCGCCGGTAAGCGCGGCGACGCCCGCGTCGATGCCGTCCCGGGTGACCTTGGAGGCGTCGGTGGACGAGGTGATCTCGCCCTCGGCGTCGTCCGTGATCGTGTTCTGGCCGAGGCGGATCGTACCGAGGTACTCCTTCTCGGTCAGCGCGAGATGGCCGAGGAGCTTGGTGGCCTTCTCGACGCCGAGGACGAGAACACCGGTCGCCATCGGGTCCAGGGTGCCCGCGTGCCCGACCCTGCGGGTCCTGGCGATGCCGCGCATCTTGGCGACGACATCGTGCGAAGTGAAGCCCGACGGCTTGTCGACGATGACAAGGCCGTCGGGCGTCTTGCTGTGCTGGCTCATTCGGAGGCTGCGTCCCCGTCCTCGTCCTCGTCCTCCGGCTTGCGGTACGGGTCGGCGTCACCGGCGTACATCTTACCGGTCGAGGCCTCACGGACCTCGGCGTCCTTGGCGCGCGCCCTGTCGAGCAGATCGTCGATCGTGCGCGCGGTGTCGGGGAGGGCGTCCGGGACGAAGGTCAGGGTCGGCGTGAAGCGGACCCCGGTCTGGCGGCCGACCTCGGAGCGGAGGATGCCCTTGGCGGACTCCAGCGCCGCGGCGGACGCGGCACGCTCCTCGTCGTCCCCGTAGACCGTGTAGAAGACCGTGGCCTCCCGGAGGTCGCCGGTGACCCTGGCGTCCGTGATCGTGACGAAGCCCAGCCGCGGATCCTTGATTCGCCGGTCCAGGGTCTCCGCGACCACGACCTGGATGCGATCGGCCAGCTTGCGGGCCCGCGCGTTGTCGGCCACCGGTCCTTCTCCTCATTCCTTGATTTCCTACCGGATTCTCCGGGGCCCGCGGCGGAACCGCTGTGTCACGGCCCACGGGGAATCCAGTCATTCAGTCTTCATCGCCGTGCAGCCGCCGTCGAACCGACAGCAGCTCCACTTCGGGCCGGGCGGCGACAAGGCGCTCGCACCGGTCCAGTACTTCTGTGAGGTGTCCCGGATCCCCGGACACCGCCGCGAGGCCGATCTCTGCCCTGCGGTGGAGGTTCTGACCGCCTACTTCGGCCGCTGCCACCGCGTATTTGCGCTGGAGCTCGGCCACGATCGGGCGGACCACGGAGCGTTTTTCCTTCAGCGAGTGCACATCGCCGAGAAGCAGATCGAAGGACAGCGTCCCCACATACATGTATGTCCGGATGTCCCGCCGGTACGGGGTTGGGTAATGCCCTGCCCGCTCTTGGCAGGGACATCAGGAACCGTACACGCACGGCCGGGGCCGATCGACGGGATTTCGTCCCGCCGACCGGCCCCGACCATTGACGCGTCAGCCGCGCGGCTTCTCGCGCATCTCGTACGTCGCGATGACGTCGTCGACCTTGATGTCGTTGAAGTTTCCGAGGTTGATACCACCCTCGAAGCCTTCGCGGATCTCGGTGACGTCGTCCTTGAAGCGACGCAGACCCTCGATGTTGAGGTTCTCCGCGATGACCTTGCCGTCGCGGATGAGGCGCGCCTTGGTGTTGCGCTTGACCTCGCCGGAGCGGATGAGAACACCCGCGATGTTGCCCAGCTTGGACGAGCGGAAGACCTCGCGGATCTCCGCCGTACCGAGCTCGACCTCTTCGTACTCCGGCTTGAGCATGCCCTTGAGGGCCGCCTCGATCTCCTCGATCGCCTGGTAGATGACCGAGTAGTACCGGACGTCGACGCCCTCGCGCTCCGCCATCTGCGCGGCACGGCCGGCCGCACGGACGTTGTAGCCGATGACGATCGCGTCGGAGCCCATCGCCAGGTCGACGTCGGACTCGGTGACCGCACCCACACCGCGGTGCAGGACTCGGATGTCGACCTCTTCACCGACGTCGAGCTGGAGCAGCGAGGACTCGAGAGCCTCCACCGCACCGGACGCGTCGCCCTTGATGATGAGGTTGAGTTCCTGCACCAGACCGGCCTTGAGCACCTTGTCGAGGTCCTCGAGGGACACCCGGCGGGTGCGCTTGGCGAAGTTGGCGTTGCGCTCGCGCGCAGCGCGCTTCTCGGCGATCTGGCGGGCCGTACGGTCCTCGTCGACGACGAGGAAGTTGTCGCCGGCGCCGGGGACGTTGGTGAGACCCAGGACCAGGACGGGGGTCGACGGACCCGCTACCTCGACGTTGTTGCCCTTGTCGTCGAGCATCGCGCGGACTCGGCCGTACGCGTCGCCGACCACCATCGTGTCGCCGATGCGGAGGGTACCGCGCTGGACGAGGACGGTGGAGACGGCACCGCGGCCGCGGTCGAGGTGGGACTCGATCGCAATACCCTGCGCGTCCTGCTCCGGGTTGGCCCGCAGGTCGAGCGAGGCGTCGGCGGTGAGGACGACGGCCTCCAGCAGGGAGTCGATGTGCAGACCCTGCTTGGCGGAGATGTCGACGAACATCGTGTCGCCGCCGTACTCCTCGGCCACCAGGCCGTACTCGGTCAGCTGACCGCGCACCTTGACCGGGTCCGCGCCCTCGACGTCGATCTTGTTGACCGCGACCACGATCGGCACGTCGGCCGCCTTGGCGTGGTTCAGCGCCTCGATCGTCTGCGGCATGACACCGTCGTTGGCCGCCACCACGAGGATCGCGATGTCGGTCGACTTGGCACCACGGGCACGCATGGCGGTGAACGCCTCGTGACCCGGGGTGTCGATGAAGGTGATGCGACGCTCTTCGTCGTTGACGTCGGTGGAGACCTGGTACGCACCGATGTGCTGCGTGATGCCGCCGGCCTCGCCCGCGACCACATTGGTCTTGCGGATCGCGTCCAGCAGTCGGGTCTTACCGTGGTCGACGTGACCCATGACGGTCACGACCGGCGGACGGGACACGAGGAGTTCCTCGCCGCCCTCGTCCTCGCCGAACTCGATGTCGAAGGACTCGAGAAGCTCGCGGTCCTCCTCCTCGGGGCTGACGATCTGAACGGTGTAGTTCATCTCGTCGGCGAGGAGCTGCAGCGTCTCGTCGGAGACGGACTGCGTGGCCGTGACCATCTCGCCGAGGTTCATCATCACGGCGACGAGCGACGCCGGGTTGGCGTTGATCTTCTCCGCGAAGTCGGTGAGGGACGCACCGCGCGACAGACGAACGGTCTCGCCGTTGCCGCGAGGCAGCATCACACCGCCGACCGACGGGGCCTGCATGGCCTCGTACTCCTGGCGCCTCTGCCGCTTCGACTTACGGCCACGACGCGCCGGACCGCCGGGACGGCCGAACGCACCCTGCGTGCCACCACGGCCGCCGGGACCACCCGGACGTCCGCCGAAGCCGGGACGGCCACCGCCGCCACCGAAGCCGCCACCGCCACCGGGGCCACCGCCACCGGGACGGCCGGCGAAGCCGCCGCCACCGGGACGACCGCCGCCGCCGGGACCGGCCGGACGGCCGGCGAAGCCGCCGCCGCCGGGACGACCGGCACCACCGGGACGACCGGCGCCACCGGGACCGCGACCGCCGCCACCGGGGCCGCCACCAGGACGCGGGCCGGCAGCGGGACGCTGCGGCATCATGCCCGGGTTCGGACGGTTACCGCCGGGACCGCCGCCGGGGCCACCGGCGGAGCGGGGCGCCTGCGGACGGGGCATGCCGCCCGGAGTCGGGCGGGGCCCACCGGAACCGGCCTGCGGACGGGGACCGCCCTGACCGGCGCCCTGCGGACGCGGACCACCGGGTGCGCCCTGGCCACCGTGGCCGCCGGGACGCGGGGCGCCGCCCGGACGGGGCGCCTGCGGGCGCGCCATACCGGTGGAGCCACCAGAGGTGAACGGGTTGTTGCCCGGACGCGGACCCGCGGGACGGGCACCGCCCGGACGCGGGGCACGCTCGCCACCGGGGCGCGGGGCGCCCGGACGGGCACCGCCACGCTCGCCCTGGCCCGGACGGGCAGCAGGACGCGGCCCCGGAGTGGCACCGGGCCGGGGGCCGGCGGCCGGAGCCGACGGAGGCGCGGTGAACTCGGGCGCGGCCGGAGCGGCCGGAGCCGGCTTCGGCGCGGCCGCGGGCTTCGGGCCCGGGGTGGGACGCGGACCCGGAGTGGGCGCCGCGGGCTTCTCGGCAGCAACCGGCTTGGGCGCCGGGGTGGGCGCGCCAGGCTTCGGGGCAGCCGGACGGGCCGTCTGTGCCGGGGAGACCGGAGACGGCGCGGCAGGCTTGGCTGCGGGGGAAGGCGTCGCCTTGCGCGGCGCCGAAGGCTTTCCGGCGGCGCGGCCGGAGCCGCTGCCCTGCTGGAAAGCGTCAGTCAATTTGCGTACAACCGGCGCCTCGATCGTCGAGGACGCCGAACGGACGAATTCACCGAGTTCTTGGAGCTTGGCCATGACGACCTTGCTCTCCACACCGAACTCCTTGGCGAGTTCGTATACCCGGACCTTAGCCACTTCGCTCCTTTTAGGTCCGGGTTACCGCCGGACCGTCGCTACTTCATGGGCGTACTCATCGCGTACTCATCGAGTGCTCATCGCAATCTCGACCTACTTCCAACTCGCGAGGTACCTGACCGCACGGGGTTCCGTGCCGTACTTCTTTCTTACGGTGCCGGCTGCGCCGTTTCCGCCTCGACGGTCCGGCGTACATCCGCGGTGTCGAGCGGCCCCTGGACCCGGAAGGCCCGTGGGAACGCCCTACGTCGCACCGCCATGTCGAGACAGACCGAGGCGGGGTGCAGATACGCACCCCGGCCGGGCAGCGTACCGCGATGATCGGGGACGCATTCGCCCTCGATCGCCACGATGCGCAGCAGATCGCTCTTGGCCGCTCGCTCCCGGCATCCCACGCAGGTTCGCTCAGGGCATGCGCGGTCTTGCGTCCGGCCAGACACGACTAAGTCTACCTCCCCGTACCGACCTCACCCCTTTGGGGCAAAAATCGAACAGTTGATGGCTCAAAACTCGTGGCGATCTCCCCGTGGTCGAACGGGTACCCGCCGTGATCTGTTCCCGGTCCGGTCGACCAGGGGTCACCCTCGGCCGGAGCCGGGCCTCAGGCCTGATCGGCCTGGTCGGGGGCCTGCTCCGTGTCCGGGCGGATGTCGATGCGCCAACCGGTGAGCCGGGCGGCCAGGCGGGCGTTCTGCCCCTCCTTGCCGATGGCCAGTGACAGCTGGTAGTCGGGCACTGTCACCCGAGCGGACCTGGCACTGAGATCCACGATCTCGACCTTCGAGACGCGGGCCGGGGACAACGCGTTGGCGACCATCTCCGCCGGGTCGTCCGACCAGTCGACGATGTCGATCTTCTCGCCGAGCAGCTCGGCCATGACGTTGCGCACACGGCCGCCCATCGGACCGATGCACGCACCCTTGGCGTTCAGCCCGCTGCGGGTGGAACGTACGGCGATCTTGGTGCGGTGACCGGCCTCGCGGGCGATGGCGGCGATCTCCACCGAGCCGTCGGCGATCTCCGGGACTTCCAGGGCGAAGAGCTTCTTCACCAGATTGGGGTGGGTCCTGGACAGGGTGACGGACGGACCGCGCACACCCTTCGCCACCCGGACGACGTACGTGCGCAGCCTCAAGCCGTGCGTGTACTCCTCGCCCGGCACCTGCTCCTGCACCGGCAGGATGGCCTCCAGCTTGTCGTCCAGCTTCACCAGGACGTTCTTGGGGTCCTTGCCCTGCTGGACCTGGCCGGCGACGACATCGCCCTCGCGGCGGGCGTACTCGCCGAAGGTCACATCGTTCTCGGCGTCCCGCAGCCGCTGCTGGATGACCTGACGGGCCGTGGACGCGGCGATCCGGCCGAAGTCGTGCGGAGTGTCGTCGAACTCACGGGGCTCCTGCCCCTCTTCGAGCTCGGAAGGGTCCTCCTTCGCCCACACGGTCACGTGCCCGTTCTCACGGTTGAGCACGACGCGCGCGTGGCGGCGGCTTCCCTCGGTGCGGTGGTAGGCGATGAGGAGGGCCGACTCGATCGCTTCGACCAGCAGGTCGAAGGCAATCTCCTTCTCCTGTGCCAAGCCCCTCAGGAGCTTCACGTCGATGTCCACGGCTACGCCTCCTCTTCTTTCTGAATGTCGTTCTTGTCCTTGCGGCTGAACTCGATCTCGACGCGCGCCTTGGCGATCTCGTCGAAGGTGACACGGCGGGCGGTGGGCTTACGGCCCTTCACACCCGGCACCTCCAGGTCGAGGCCATCGTCATCCACGGTCAGGATCCGCGCGACCAGCTCGCCGCCCTCGACCAGCTGGAACCTGGCCAGCCGGCCCACAGCGCGTACGTACTGGCGGTGCTCCTTGAGCGGGCGCTCGGCCCCGGGGGAGGTCACTTCGAGCTGGTACTCGCCGTCTCCCATGACGTCGCTCTCGTCGAGCTTGTCGGAGATGACACGACTCAGCTCGGCGCAGGCGTCGAGGTCCACGCCCTCTTCGGAATCCACGACGACCCGGAGCACACGGCGCCGGCCGACCCGGGACAGCTCGATCTCTTCCAGATCCAGATCCGCGGCGCTGACGAGCGGTTCGAGCAGTCCGCGCAGCCTCTCGCTCTGGGTGGTGCTCATCCGGGTGACTCCTCGGCCGCGTGTGCTGTTGTGGGTTTCGTCGTGTGTCAGCACAAAGGGTATCCGGTCCCGGGGGGTGTTGCCGTCCACCCGCGGCTGACCCGCAGGTACGCTCTCGCCTGCGGTGATCACGGCAAGGACAGGGCCCGGGCCCGAGGGGAGAAGCGTGGAGCGCACGGGGACGACACGCAGACGTGCGCTCATGGCGACGGGAGCGGCGGCGGCCGCGGCCCTGACCGGGTGCTCGTCGGACGAGCCCCCCGTCCGGCGGACCTCGCCGGCGCCCGTCTCGGCAGAGACCGCGCTGCGGCGGCGCAGTGCGGCAGCGAGCAGTGCGCTGCTCGGGCGATACGACGAGGTCCTCGTCGCCCATCCGGGGCTGGCGTCCCGGCTGGCACCACTGCGAGCAGCGGTCGCACGCCATGTGGAGGCGCTGTCGCCCACGGGGGTGAGGCCTTCGGCATCCGCGGCCGCGTCCGCCGGCGCCGCGCCCGGTGCGTCCCCGACCGCACGCCCCGACGCGACGCCTGTGGCCACGGACGCCGACACGGCCGTACGGGCGCTGGCTTCGGCCGAGCGGAGTACCGCCGACGCACACACCGCCGCGCTGGCCGACGCCCCGCCGGAGTACGCCCGGCTGCTCGCGTCGGTCGCCGCGGCCGGGGCCGGGCACGCGTACCTGCTGACGGAAGGGACCCGCGCATGAGCACGCTGCAGGCGGCACAGGCCGCGCTCGCCGCCGAGCACGCCGCCGTGTACGGGTACGGAGTCGTCGGCGGCCGGGCCGGTGAGAGCAGACGGGCCGAGGCCATGGCGGCGCACGCCGCGCACCGGGCCCGCCGCGATGCGCTGGAGCGGACCGTGCGCGACCTCGGCGGGACGCCGGTGGCCGCGCAGGCCGCGTACGCCCTGCCGTTCCCGGTGCCGGACGCCGCCGCGGCGGTGCGGCTCGCCGCGGTGCTGGAGGACCGGGTCGCGGGCGCCTACTCCGATCTCGTCCGGGCTGCCGAGGGCGCGCTGCGCCGGGAGGCCGCGGGTGCGCTCCGCGAAGCGGCGGTGCGGGCCGTGCGGTGGCGGGGTACCGGCGTAGCCTTTCCAGGGCTCGCCGAGCGAGCCACAAGGCAGTGAAAGGGAACAACGCACGCATGGGTTCTGAACCGCCCCAGCGTCTGGTGCGGGCGCTCGGCGACAGCGACTGGCTCGGGCAGCTGCCGAAGCTCACCGAGGAGGCGGTCGCCCGGCACGGTCTCGAGATCGAGCGGGTGATGGCACCGGGCGGCCGGAGCAGCCTCGTCGTCCTCGTACGGCAGCAGGACGGCACTCCCGCCACGCTGAAGCTCGTCCCGCCGTTCGCCGCGCCCGAGCTGGAACGCGCCGCGCTCACGCACTGGAACGGCTTCGGCGCGGTGCGGCTGCTCGGCGGGGCCGAGGGGGTGCTGCTGCTGGAGCGGCTGCATCCCGAGGTGTCCGTGCGTTCTCTGCCGGAGGCGAAGGCACTGCTGGAGGCGGCGGGTACGCTGCGGCGCCTGTGGGTCGACCCACCGGCGGGCCACGCCTTCGAGACGGTCGCCGACCGTACGGCCCGCCAGGCGTCCGCGCTGTCGGCCCGGTCCGAGGCGGCACCGCCGGCCCTGGTGGCCGCGGCCCTGGGCGCCCGCGAGGAGCTGACCGCCCACTCCCCCGAGGTCCTCCTGCTCCACGGCAACTTCCGCCAGGGCAAGATCCTCGCGGGCGACCGCACTCCATGGCTCGCGGTCGGTCCTGAGCCGCTGGTCGGTGAACGCGCCTACGACCTCGCCCGGCTGGCCCGCGACCGCGTGGAGGACATGATCGCCACCTCCTCCGGCCCGTCCGCGGCCCGCCGCCGCGTGAACCGTCTCGCGGACTCCCTGGACGTGGACCGCGACCGCCTCCGCGGCTGGACGCTCTTCCGCGCGGTGGAATCGGGCACCCGGGCGCTGGCCGCGGGCCGGCGTGCGGAGGGCGAACTGGCGCTGGAGTTCGCGGGCTGGCTCTAGCCCGTTCCTGAACCCGGGCAGTTGCCCGTCTGCGGGCCGGTGGGTGGTTTGTGCCCACCCGTTCCGCCCCAGCGGAACGACTGCCCACAAACCACCAAGCCTGTCCGGCGTTTGAGGACGGACACACCGGACGCCGTCACGGCACCGGGCACACCGTGACCGCACCCCCGCCGGAGGCTCGCCGCACCACACCCCGGGGGCGACCGGCCCGAACCGGTCACCCCCGGCCGGGGTCAGGCCGTGACGCGGGCGATGGCCTCCTCGACCGTCAGTTCCTCGCGCTCGCCCGTCCGGCGGTCCTTCAGCTCCAGCACGCCTTCGGCCGAGCGACGCCCGGCCACCAGGATCTTCGGCACGCCGATCAGCTCCGCGTCCGTGAACTTCACGCCCGGGGAGACACCCGCACGGTCGTCCACGAGCACCCGCACCCCGGCCGCGCCCAGCTTCTCGGCGACGTCGAGCGCCAGCTCGGTCTGGAGCGCCTTGCCCGCCGCGACCACGTGCACGTCCGCCGGGGCGACCTCGCCCGGCCAGCACAGGCCCTGCTCGTCGGCGTGCTGCTCGGCGAGCGCCGCGACCGCGCGGGAGACGCCGATGCCGTACGAGCCCATGGTGACCCGCACCGGCTTTCCGTTCTGGCCCAGCACGTCGAGCTGGAAGGCGTCGGCGTACTTCCGGCCCAGCTGGAAGATGTGACCGATCTCGATCGCGCGGTCGAGCTTCAGCCCGGTGCCGCAGGACGGGCACGGGTCGCCGTCCTCGACCACGACGACGTCGAGGTAGTCGTCGACCTCGAAGTCACGGCCCGCGACCACATTGCGGGCATGCGTGTCGGGCTTGTTCGCGCCGGTGATCCACGCGGTGCCCGGTGCCACCCGCGGGTCGGCGATGTAGCGGACCTTCTCCAGGCCCTGCGGCCCGACGTACCCGCGAACCAGGTCCGGGCGGCCCACGAAGTCCTCCGCGGTGACCAGCTCGACGGTCGCCGGCGCGAGGTGGTCGGTGAGCTTGCCGAGGTCGACCTCGCGGTCGCCCGGGACGCCGACCGCGACGATCTCGCCGTCGACCTTCACGAGGAGGTTCTTGAGCGTCGCGGAGGCCGGCACGCCCAGGTGCTCGGCGAGCGTCTCGATGGTCGGGGTGTCGGGGGTGTCCAGTTCCTCGACCGCTCCGTGCTCCGCGGTGACCGGCTCCAGCGCGAACGTG
The DNA here is from genome assembly GCF_055585225.1 of Streptomyces sp. NPDC053673. Taxonomy (NCBI): domain Bacteria; kingdom Bacillati; phylum Actinomycetota; class Actinomycetes; order Kitasatosporales; family Streptomycetaceae; genus Streptomyces; species Streptomyces sp. NPDC053673. Next base: position 50,601 of record NZ_JBVJKN010000016.1, read on the forward strand.
ACCGCCTCGGTGTTCGCGGCGTAGTCGCAGGAGGGGCAGTACACGAAGGTGTCCTCGCCCGCCGCCGCAGGCGCCAGGAACTCCTCGGACGCCGAGCCGCCCATCGCGCCGGAGACCGCGGACACGATCCGGTGCTCCAGGCCGAGCCGCTGGAAGATCTTGATGTACGCCTCGCGGTGCAGCCGGTACGACTCCGCCAGCCCCTCGTCCGAGGTGTCGAAGGAGTACGAGTCCTTCATCTGGAACTCACGGCCGCGCAGGATGCCCGACCGCGGACGCGCCTCGTCGCGGTACTTCGTCTGGATCTGGTACAGAATGACCGGAAGGTCCTTGTACGAGGTGCACTGGTCCTTCACCAGCTGGGTGAAGATCTCCTCGTGCGTCGGGCCCAGCAGATAGTCCGCGCCCTTGCGGTCCTGGAGGCGGAACAGCTCGGCGCCGTACTCCTCCCAGCGCCCGGTCGCCTCGTACGGCTCCTTGGGCAGCAGGGCGGGAAGCAGCACCTCCTGGGCGCCGATGGCGTCCATCTCCTCGCGCACGACCCGGGCGACGTTCTCCAGGACCCGCATGCCGAGCGGCAGCCAGCTCCAGATGCCCGCGGCGTTGCGTCGGACGTAGCCCGCGCGGACGAGGAGCTTGTGGCTGAGCGTCTCGGCGTCCGCCGGGTCGTCGCGCAGTGTCTTGACCATCAGACGGGACATGCGCTGGACCTGGGCTGCCATGGGTTAACTCCTGCGTACAAGAAAGGGTGATGTGCAGGAGGTTAGCCGGGCGGTGCCAGCGGGCGGAAATCAGTTCCCCGCACGCGGCGCCCGTATCACCCGGGGTAAACCGCCGGACCCCGGGCAGAGCCCCGTTCAGCGCCGCAGCAGCGGCAACGGCGCGCCCATCACCGCGTACGGCTTCGGCGCGCTCGGGAAGAGGACCCGGCGAGCCAGGTCCCGGTAGCCGAGGGTCCGGTAGAGCCCGCGCGCCGGGCTCTCCATGTCGATCGCGGAGAGGATGGACCGGGGCTGGTCCACACCGTCCGTGATGGTGGTGATCAGGGTGCGGCCGATGCCGCGCCCCTGGTAGCCGGGGTGGACATGCAGCTCGGTGATCACGAAGGAGTCGTCCAGCCAGTCGTCGGAGCCGTTGGTGCGCAGGTACGGCTCGACGACGGTGGACCACCAGTGGGTGCGGTCGTTGGGCATGCCGTAGACGAAGCCGACCAGGCGTCCCTCGGGCGTCGTCGCCCCGTAGGCGTGGGCACCGGGATAGAGCAGATGCCTGAGGACGATGTGGCGGCGTACGGCGACCTCGTCCTCGCTCAGTCCGAAGGCGAGGGCCTGCACCGCGAGGGCGTCGTCCACCCGTGCGGCGAGGTTGACCGGTCCGACCTCGACATCCTCTTCCATGCCGGGAACCCTACTTCGCCGTCAGCACGTCAGAACAGCACGCTCATGAACGCACCGACCTCGCGGAATCCGACGCGTCGGTACGCCGCCCTGGCCGCGGTGTTGTAGTCGTTGACGTACAGGCTGACGACGGGGGCGACATCGGCGAGGGCGTAGCGGATTACGGCGGCCATGCCGGTCTCGGAGAGGCCGCGGCCGCGGAATTCGGGGGCGACCCAGACGCCCTGGATCTGGCAGGCCTGCGGGGTGGCCGCGCCGATCTCGGCCTTGAAGACGACCTTGCCGTCGTCGATGCGGGCGAAGGACCGGCCGGAGCCGACGAGCTCCGCGACGCGGGCCTGGTAGAGCAGTCCGCCGTCGCCGGCCATCGGCGAGACGCCGACCTCCTCGGTGAACATGGCCACGCACGCGGGCATGATCACATCCATCTCGTCCTTGCGGATGCGGCGGACGTACGGGTCGGGTTCGATGTCCGGCGGCATCGACTCGGTGATCATGAGCGGCTGGTGGGCACGGACCTCGCGGGCGGGTCCCCAGCTGGGCTCCAGCAGCCGCCACAGCTGGGCGGTGGTCTCGGCCGGTCCCACGATCGAGGAGCAGCGGCGGCCGGTCCTGCGGGCGCGCTCGGCGAAGGCGCGGACGGCCTCGGGGGTGGCGCAGATGGGGACCAGGTTGGCGCCGGAGTAGCAGAGGGAGCGGAGCCGTCCCTCCGCGTACCAGCCCCACATCTCGCCGCCGAGACGCCAGGGATCGAGACCGGCGACCTGGACGCGAGCGGCGACGAAGGCGTTGGCGACGGGGTCGCTCTCCAGGACGCCGAGGGCGGCGCCGAGATCGGCGGGGTCGAGGACCCGGGTGGTGGTCTGCGTCAGCACGAGGGGGCCCTCCATCACTCCTTGCGGGCAACGACAGGTGCCGCTCGGTCGGCTAGCGTCGGCGCGTACATATGGCTGCATACGGCCTGCTGATCTCCGCACTTTACCTGGAGATGCCGAGCCGTACCGCTCACGCGAAAGGACCGGGCCCCGGCTGCGGGGGCCCGGTCCTTCGCGGTATGCGGGGGAGTCAGCTGACTGAGACTTCCGGCTCGCCGGAGGCGATGCCGTCCTTCTCCATCTGCTCGGCGATCTTCAGGGCCTCTTCGATCAGGGTCTCGACGATCTTCGACTCGGGGACGGTCTTGATGACTTCGCCCTTGACGAAGATCTGCCCCTTGCCGTTGCCGGACGCGACACCCAGGTCCGCCTCGCGGGCCTCGCCCGGCCCGTTGACGACGCAGCCCATGACGGCGACGCGCAGCGGGACCTCCATGCCCTCAAGTCCCGCCGACACCTGGTCGGCCAGCTTGTAGACGTCGACCTGGGCGCGGCCGCAGGACGGGCAGGAGACGATCTCCAGGCGTCGCTGGCGCAGGTTCAGCGACTCCAGGATCTGGATGCCGACCTTGACCTCCTCGGCCGGCGGCGCGGACAGCGAGACGCGGATGGTGTCGCCGATGCCCTCGCTGAGCAGTGCGCCGAAGGCGACGGCGGACTTGATGGTGCCCTGGAAGGCCGGACCGGCCTCGGTCACACCGAGGTGCAGCGGGTAGTCGCACTGGGCGGCCAGCTGCCGGTAGGCGTTGACCATGACGACCGGGTCGTTGTGCTTGACCGAGATCTTGATGTCGTGGAAGTCGTGCTCCTCGAAGAGGGACGCCTCCCACAGCGCCGACTCGACCAGCGCCTCGGGGGTTGCCTTGCCGTACTTCTTCAGGAGCCGGGCGTCGAGGGAGCCCGCGTTGACGCCGATACGGATCGGGGTGCCCGCGTCCTTGGCGGCCCGGGCGATCTCCTTGACCTTGTCGTCGAACTGCTTGATGTTGCCGGGGTTGACGCGGACGGCCGCACAGCCGGCGTCGATGGCGGCGAACACGTACTTCGGCTGGAAGTGGATGTCCGCGATCACCGGGATCTGCGACTTCCTGGCGATGGTGGAGAGCGCGTCGGCGTCGTCCTGCGTGGGGCAGGCGACGCGCACGATCTGGCAGCCCGACGCGGTCAGCTCGGCGATCTGCTGCAGCGTGGCACCGACGTCGGAGGTCCGCGTCGTCGTCATCGACTGCACCGACACGGGCGCGTCGCCGCCGACGGCGACCGAGCCGACCTGGATCTTGCGGCTGACCCTCCGGTCGGCGAGCTTGGTCGGAACGGACGGCATACCGAGAGAAATCGCGGTCATCTGCTGTGCAACCCCAAGGTGTGGATCGAGGCCCCGAGAGGCGGGCTCCAGCCTTTGAGATTACGCCACGGGCCTGTGCCCCAGCACACCGCGGCGGCAAACCACCCAAAGGGACGCGGCCGGACACCACACAGTGTCCGGCCGCGTCATTTCGACTGGGGGTCCGGGGGTCGTCCCCCGGGTGAACACAGCGACCAGGGGTCCGGGGGTCGTCCCCCAGGAAGCACGGCGCTACGAGATCTTCACCGGATTGACGATGTCCGCGACCAGCACGAGCAGCGTGAAGCAGATGAAGATCCCCGCAACCACGTACGCGACCGGCATCAGCTTCGCGACGTCGAACGGTCCGGGGTCGGGCCGCCGGAACACCCTGGCGACATGGCGTCGCACGGACTCCCACAGGGCCCCCGCGATGTGCCCGCCGTCGAGCGGCAGCAGCGGCAGCATGTTGAACAGGAACAGGGAGAGGTTGAAGCCCGCGAGCAGCATCAGGAACGTCGCAACGATGTTCTGCGTGGGTGCGTCGAGGTTGAGCACCTCACCGCTGATGCGCGCGGCGCCGACCACACCGACCGGGGAGTCGTCCTTGCGTTCGCCGTCGCCGAAGGCCGCGGCCCAGAGGTCGGGGACCTTGCCGGGGAGGCTGATGATCGACTCGACGCCGTTCTCGAACATGTCGCCCATGCGGTCCAGGGACTGGCCGAAGGTCTGCGGCACGATCTCGGTCCTGGCGGCGAAGCCCAGATAACCGGCGGGGACGAACTTGCCGGCGATGACCTCTCCGTCCGAGTCCTTGGCGGCCACCATGTTCTTCTGCAGGGTGGGGTGCAGGACCTGCTCCTGGCCGTCGCGTACGACGGTCAGGGTCGCCGGGCCGATGGTGGCCCGGATGCGCTCGGACAGCGTGCCCCAGTCGTCGACCCGCTCACCGTTGAAGGCGACGATCTTGTCGCCCGGCCGCAGGCCTGCGGCGTGGGCCGGCGAGACCGGGTCGCCCTTCGCGCACGTGTCGCGCTTCTCGCTCTGCTCGATCACACACTTCTGGACGCCCGCGACCTCGGTCGTCTGGGTCGCGAAGCCGAAGGTCATCGAGATGCCGAGGAAGATCGCGACGGCGAGCACCAGGTTCATGAACGGGCCCGCGAACATCACGATGACGCGCTTCCAGGGCTTGCGCGTGTAGAAGAGCCGGGTCTCGTCGCCGGGCTGCAGCTCTTCGAAGGCCGCGGAACGGGCGTCCTCGATCATTCCGCGCCAGGGCGAGGTGGAACGGGCCTCGATACGGCCGTCCGGTCCCGGCGGGAACATCCCGATCATGCGGATGTAGCCGCCGGCCGGGATGGCCTTGATTCCGTACTCCGTCTCGCCTTTGTGCCGCGACCAGATGGTGGGGCCGAAGCCGACCATGTACTGGGGCACGCGGATACCGAACAGCTTGGCCGTGGAGAGATGGCCGAGCTCGTGCCAGGCGATGGAGACGAGCAGTCCGACGGCGAAGAGCGCTATGCCGAGGACCGTCAACAGAATCGTCATGCGCGAGCCTCCGCTGTCGCCTTCGTTGTCTTTTCCGTCTGTGCTGTCTTTTCAGCCTGTCCGGCCAGTTCCCGTGCGCGGGCGCGCGCCCAGGTCTCCGCTTCCAGGACGTCCGACACCGTCAGCGAGGTTCCCCGGCCGGGGGTTCCGTGCTCGCCGACGACTGCCGTGACCGTATCCATGATTCCGTTGAACGGCAGCCGCCCCGCGAGAAACGCGTCGACGCATTCCTCGTTCGCGGCATTGAACACCGCAGGCGCCGTACCGCCCAGCTCCCCCACGTGCCGGGCGAGTCCCACGGACGGGAAGGCCTCGGTGTCGAGCGGGAAGAACTCCCAGGTGGAGGCCTTCGACCAGTCGAAGGCGGGCGCGGCGTCGGGCACCCGCTGCGGCCAGCCGAGGCCGATCGCGATCGGTCCCCGCATATCGGGCGGGGTGGCCTGGGCGAGGGTCGAGCCGTCCGTGAACTCCACCATCGAGTGGACGTAGGACTGAGGGTGGACGACGACCTCGATGCGGTCGAACGGAATGTCGTAGAGGAGATGCGCCTCGATGACTTCCAGGCCCTTGTTGACCAGGGTCGCGCTGTTGACCGTGATCACCGGGCCCATCGCCCAGGTGGGGTGCGCGAGGGCGTCCTCGGGCGTGACATCCGCCAGTTCGGCCTTGGTGCGGCCGCGGAAGGGCCCGCCGGAGGCGGTGACGACGAGTTTGCGGACATCGGCGCGGGTGCCTGCGGCCAGGGCCTGGAAGAGCGCGGCGTGCTCGGAGTCGACGGGGATGATCTGGCCGGGCTTCGCCAGCGCCTTGACCAGCGGGCCGCCGACGATCAGCGACTCCTTGTTGGCGAGGGCGAGCGTACGCCCCGCTTCCAGGGCGGCGAGGGTGGGGGCGAGGCCGATGGAGCCGGTGATGCCGTTGAGCACGGTGTGGCAGTCCGAGGCGGCGAGCTCGGTCGCCGCGTCGGGACCCGCGAGGATCTCGGGGAGCGGCTCGCCCGGCCCGTACTGCGCCTGGAGAGCCTCCTTGAGCGCGGGCACGACCTCCTCGCGCGCGACGGCGACCGTACGCACCCGCAGTCGGTGCGCCTGCTCGGCGAGCAGACCGACCCGGCCGCCGGCCGCGGAGAGGCCGGTGACACGGAAGCGGTCGGGGTTGCGCAGCACCAGGTCGATGGCCTGTGTGCCGATGGACCCGGTGGAGCCGAGGACGACGATGTCCCGGCGGCCTTCGGACGGATCGAAGGCGATGTGCGGGTCGGCGAGGGGGGATGGGCTGTCGCTCATGCCCCCCATTGTGGCCGCATCCGCTGTGCGCCCGGACAGGGCGTCTCTACGCGCCCTTGCCGCCCCCTGCGGAGAACTTCTCCCACTGCGCCGTGATCACTTCCTCCGGGACTCCACCGATGTCCTTCGTATCGGTGATCTCACCGCGGAAGGACAGCGTGGTGGAGCCGGACCGGACGATCGTGAGGTACTCGTACAGCTTCAGCTTTCCCTTCACGTCGAGGATGGTGAAGCGGTACGCCTTCGCCTCGTCGCCGACGGCGGGCGCCTTGGCCGGCTCGACCTTCAGATACTTCGCGTTCGCGATGGCGCGCACCTCGGTGAATCCCGTGGCGCACTTCTTGCCTGCGGTGTCGAGGGCCTTCATGACGCCGGCCGCGCCGTCGCCCCCGTACGAGCGCAGCTGAACGGTGACGGTGGTGCCGGTCATCTCGTCGGGGACGTCGACCTTGCGGTGCACCTCGGCGGCGGGGTGGAAGGACGTGGCGGCGGAGGCGAGGCTGACCAGGGGCTGGCAGAGGACGGGGTCGGCCGTGTAGTCCTCGCCCAGCGGTGTGCCGAGGGTGAACTCGGAGGCGGTGTACTTGCCGACCTTCTCTCCGTCGGTGAAGGCGAGGGCGGTCAGCTGCTTCTCGGTCAGCGCGCCGGCGGCGGGGGCCGCAGTGGGCTTGGCGCCGTCCCTGGGCTTGTCGTCCTGCTTCGCGTCGCCGCTGCAGGCAGCCGTGCCCGCCAGTACGGCACCGGCGAGTGCGACGGCGGCCGCGCTCCGCATCATCCGGTTCCTCTGGTTCCCCGCCCCGAACATCCCTGCCCCTTCTCCGTGTTGACCGTGATCGACGCTCGATTGTGGGGCCGCGGGTCAGTTGCTGTCGAGAAGCGTGGCGAAGACCTCATGGAACCCGGGGAACGTCTTGCGTACGCAGCCGGGGTCGTCGTACGTCATGCCGGGCGCCCACAGTCCGGTGACGGCGAACGACATCACGATGCGGTGGTCCCCGTGGGTCGTGATCTCGGCGGCGCGGGGGGTCCCGGGCCGGATCTCGATCCAGTCGGGGCCGGTGGTGGCGGTGATGCCGAGACGGCGCAGGTTCTCCGCGCAGGCCTCCAGGCGGTCGCACTCCTTCACACGCGTGTTGCCGACGTCCTCGATGCGGACCGGTCCGTCGGCGAAGGGCGCCACCGCGGCGAGGGTGGGCATCGTGTCGGAGATGTCGCGCATGTTGACGGTGAGTCCGCGCAGCCGGCCGGTGCCGCGGACGGTGGTGCCGGCCTCGGTGACCCGGACATCGGCGCCCATCCGTGCCAGTACCTCGGTGAAGCGCAGATCGCCCTGGAGTGCGCCGGTGCCGAGGCCGGGGACGGTGATCTCGCGGCCGGGAGTGACGGCCGCGGCCGCGAAGAAGTAGCTCGCGGTGGAGGCGTCCGGTTCGACGGCGTACGTCGTGGCCCGGTAGCCGCCGGGCGGGATGGTGAAAGTGTCGCCGCGCCGGGTCACTGCGACGCCGAAGGCCCGCATCATCGCGATCGTGATCTCGACGTACGGGGCGGAGACGAGGTCCGTGACGGTGATCCGCAGGCCCTCGGCGGTGAGCGGCCCGAGCATCAGCAGTGCGGTCAGGTACTGGGAGGACTGGCCCGCGTCGAGGGTGAGTTCGCCGCCCTTGATGCCGTGGGCGGCGATGCGCAGGGGGTGGTGGCCTTCGGCCTCTTCGTGGCTGAGGTCCGCACCGAGGGTGCGCAGGGCCTCGGTGAGCGGGCCGAGCGGGCGGCGGCGCATCTGCGGGGAGGCGTCGAAGCGGTAGCTGCCGTGTCCCGCGGCGGCGAGCGTGGGCAGGAAGCGGGCGGTGGTGGCGCCGTCCCGGCAGTACACATCGGCCTCGGTGGCCGCGGGGCCGTGCGGCCTGCCGTCGATCCGCCAGGCACCCGGTTCCCGCGCCACGCGGTAGCCGAGGCGGGTCAGGCCCTCGGCGAAACCCTCGGTGTCGTCGGACACGAGGGGGCGTACGAGGGTGGTCGTCCCGTCGGCTGCGGCGGCGAGGAAGAGGGCGCGCGCGGTGACGGACTTGGAGCCGGGGATGTCGATGACGGTCACGGCGCCATCCTGCCGCCGGCCGGTGCCGCCGGACCGGGGTGTCCACACCGTGGACGACGGACGGGTGTCCACACCGTGGACGACGGCCTTCCCGGGGGCACCCCGGCCCGGGGCGGGGTGCCGCACGAAACGACGCCCGCCCCGGGGGCGGTGCCACCCGTTCCTCCCCAGGGCTTCGTCCTGGGGGACCTCCATGAACGAATGCCCCACAACGGGGTTGTCAGCGGATGGGACGGTGGACGTTCTCCCGAGTCGCCGGGCCCGGCGTCGCGTCCGCGATCCAGGGACCGTCGCCACTGGGATCGATGACGCCTTCCTCCAGCCACGTGTGGGCGCCGGCCAGGATGTCGTTCACCACCTTGCGGTCGAGATCGTCGGTGTTGGTCCAGAGCCGGCCGAAGAGCTCCTCGACCCGGATACGGGACTGCCGGCAGAAGGCGTCGGCCAGCTGGTACGCCTCGCGGCCGTGGTCGCCCTGCTTGCGGAGGAGCTCCGCCCGTACGCAGGTGGCGCTCATCGCGAACAGTTCCGCGCCGATGTCGACGATCCGGCCGAGGAAGCCCTGTTTGGTCTCCATCCGGCCCTGCCACCGGGACATGGCGTAGAAGGTGGAGCGAGCCAGCTTGCGCGCCGAGCGTTCCACGTAGCGCAGATGGGTGGAGAGGTCCACATGGCCGCGCGGGTGGAACTCGGCGAACGAGCGCGGGAGTTGGCCGGGCCCGGCGACGAGCTTCGGCAGCCAGCGGGCGTAGAAGGCCGTGGCCTGGGCACCTGCCTTCGCCTTGTCGCCGAAGGACTTGTCCGGGTCGATGATGTCGCCGGCGACGGCGAGATGGGCGTCGACGGCCTCGCGGGCGATCAGCAGATGCATGATCTCGGTCGAGCCCTCGAAGATGCGGTTGATGCGCAGGTCGCGCAGCATCTGCTCGGCGGGGACGGCACGTTCGCCGCGGGCGGCGAGCGAGTCCGCGGTCTCGAATCCGCGGCCGCCGCGGATCTGGACCAGTTCGTCGGCCATCAGCCAGGCCATCTCGGACCCGTACAGCTTGGCGAGGGCCGCCTCGATGCGGATGTCGTTGCGGTCCTCGTCGGCCATCTGGGACGACAGGTCGACAACGGCCTCCAGGGCGAAGGTGGTGGCGGCGATGAAGGAGATCTTCGCGCCGACGGCCTCGTGCTTGGCGACGGGCCTGCCCCACTGCTCGCGCACGGCGGACCATTCGCGGGCGATCTTCAGGCACCACTTGCCGGCGCCCACGCACATCGCGGGCAGGGACAGCCGGCCGGTGTTGAGCGTGGTCAGGGCGATCTTGAGGCCGGCACCCTCGGGGCCGATACGGTTCGCGGCGGGAACCCGGACCTGGTGGAAGCGGGTGACGCCGTTCTCGATGCCGCGCAGGCCCATGAAGGCGTTGCGGTTCTCGACCGTGATGCCGTCGGACGCCGCCTCGACGACGAAGGCGGTGATGCCGCCCTTGTGGCCCTCCGCCCCTTCTCCAGTCGAACGCCGCGGGACCCTGGCCATGACGACGAGGAGGTCGGCGACGACACCGTTCGTCGTCCAGAGCTTCACGCCGTCGAGGACGTAGTCGTCGCCGTCCGGGACGGCGGTGGTGGCCAGCCGCGCCGGGTCGGATCCGACGTCCGGCTCGGTGAGCAGGAACGCCGAGATGTCGGTGCGGGCCAGGCGCGGCAGGAACGCGTCCTTCTGCTCCTGGGTGCCGAAGATCTTCAGCGGCTGCGGTACGCCGATCGACTGATGCGCGGACAGCAGCGCGCCGATCGCCGGGCTCACGGTACCGACCAGGGCCAGGGCCTTGTTGTAGTACACCTGGGTGAGGCCGAGCCCGCCGTACTTCGTGTCGATCTTCATGCCGAGGGCGCCGAGCTCCTTGAGCCCGTCGATCACGGCGTCGGGGATACGGGCCTCGCGCTCGATCAGCGCGCCGTCGATCTCTGTCTCGCAGAAGTCGCGCAGTTTGGCGAGGAACTCCTCGCCACGCTGCACGTCGTCCTCGGACGGCAGCGGATGTGGGTGGATCAGGTCGAGCCGGAAGCGGCCGAGGAACAGCTCCTTGGCGAAACTGGGCTTGCGCCAGCTCTGCTCGCGCGCAGCCTCGGCGACACGGCGTGCCTCACGCTCGGTGACCTTTGGTGCCCCGGTGACCTCAGGGGTCACGGTGACCTTTGGGGCGTCCTGCGGAGTGGATGGGGCGGACATGAGGGACTCACCTCACCGCTGAATCGAGGGCGGCCGGGCGGAATTACCGCACGGTGCTACTCGTCCGTATCTACCCGATTCTCGACCACCTCACCAGTCCTGCGGGGCAGCCGGGTGTATGGGCGCGAGGGGGTGTCCGGCCGATCCGGCCGGATCAGCGAGCGGGGTCTGGTGCTGGGGGCACCTCCCGTGCCCGAAGGGCTACGGGGGAGTGCGTGCCAGGGCACGCGAGCCCAGCCAGATCGGCCGGACACCCCCTGCCGCAAAAGGACGGCCGGAGCCCCCGCACAGTGGGCTCCGGCCGTCGGTCGGTGGCGTACTAGAGGGCCAGGCCGGTGAGGACCAGCACCCGCTCGTACGTGTAGTCGTCCATCGCGTACTTCACGCCCTCACGGCCCACACCGGACTGCTTGGCGCCGCCGTACGGCATCTGGTCGGCGCGGTAGGACGGGACGTCGCCGACGACCACGCCGCCGACCTCGAGTGCGCGGTGGGCGCGGAAGGCGGTCTGCAGGTCGCGGGTGAACACACCCGCCTGGAGGCCGTACTTGGACGAGTTGACCGCGGCGAAGGCCTCGGCCTCGCCGTGGACGCTCTGCACGGTGAGGACCGGTCCGAAGACCTCCTCGCAGGCGAGGGTGGTGTTCGCGGGCACGCCGGTGAGGACGGTCGGCGCGTAGGAGGCGCCGTCGCGCTTGCCGCCGGTGAGCAGCTGGGCGCCGGCCCCGACGGCCTCGTCGACCCAGGACTCGACACGCTTGGCGGCGTCCTCGTTGACCAGCGGGCCGACGTCGGTGGCGGAGTCGGACGGGTCGCCGGTGACCTGGGCCTCGACGGCCGCGACGATCTTCGGCAGCAGCCGGTCGTACACGGCGGCGTCGGCGATCACGCGCTGCACGGAGATGCAGGACTGGCCGCCCTGGTAGTTGGAGAAGGTGGCGATACGGGTCGCCGCCCAGTCCAGGTCCTCCTCGGAGGCGAAGTCGGCGAGGACGACGGCCGCGCCGTTGCCACCGAGCTCCAGGGTGCAGTGCTTGCGCGGCACCGAGTCCATGATCGCGTAGCCGACCTTGTCGGAGCCGGTGAACGAGATGACCGGGAGGCGCTCGTCCTGGACGAGGGCGGGCATCTTGTCGTTCGGCACCGGCAGCACGGACCAGGAGCCGGCGGGCAGCTCGGTCTCGGCGAGCAGCTCACCGATGATCAGGCCGGACAGCGGGGTGGCGGGCGCCGGCTTGAGGATGATCGGCGCGCCGACGGCGATGGCCGGGGCGATCTTGTGGGCGCACAGGTTCAGCGGGAAGTTGAACGGCGCGATACCGAGGACGACGCCCTTCGGGAAGCGGCGGGTGAGGGCGAGACGGCCCTGGCCGCCGGCGTCGGTGTCGAGGCGCTGGGCCTCACCGCCGTTGAAGCGACGGGCCTCCTCGGCCGCGAAGCGGAACACGGAGACGGCACGGCCGACCTCGCCGCGGGCCCACTTGATGGGCTTGCCGTTCTCGGCGGAGATCAGCTGGGCGATCTCCTCGGTGCGCTCGACGAGACGCCTGGAGACGTGGTCGAGGGCCGCGGCGCGTACGTGGGCCGGGGTCGCCGCGAACTCGTCCACGACGGCGTGCGCGGCGGCCACGGCCTCCTCGACCTGAGCGTCGGTCGGGACGGCGACCGTGCCGACGAGACGGCCGTCCCAGGGGGAGGTCACGTCGAAGGTCGTCTCACCGGCGGCCTGGCGGCCGGCGAGCCAGAAGGCGTGGCTGGAAGTCATGTGCGGGTCCGGCCCTTCCGAAGTAGTGGGTTTCCTCTCTTCACACGGTAGGGCGGCGGACCGGAATCGTGATTTGTCCGCGCTGGAGTGGTTGGCGGGGCGGTCTTGCCGCTTTGGCGAGTGCGCAGGTCAGCGGCGGCGTTCCGTGCTGACGATGAGGCACACGCCCGCCACCACGACGGCGCCGCCGAGGGCGATCGGCCAGGTCAGCCGCTCGTTCAGGACCAGCGCGCCGAGGAGTACGGCGACGACCGGGTTGACGTAGGCGTACGTGGCGACGAGCGAGAGTGGCGCGGACTGCAGCAGCCAGGCATACGCCGTGAACGCGATGAGCGAGCCGAAGACGACGAGATAGGCGAGGGCGGTCCAGGACCGGGCGGACACATCGGCGAGCGCGAAGCCGTGCTGCTCGCCCCGGCCGAGGCCGACGAGCAGACAGCCGAAGCCGCCGGCGACCATTTCGTACGCGCTCGCTGCGAACGGGTTGGCCGGCATGGGGATGCGCGAGGACGAGAAGGAGCCCACCGACCACATGAGGGTCGCGGCGATCACGGTGAGGACGCCCCACAGCTGTACGGCGCCGCTCAGGCCGGGAAGGGTCAGCACGGCGAGCCCGGCGAGACCGAGCAGGACGCCGCTGTACGCGCCGGCACCCGGCCGTTCGCCGAAGGCCGTGCGCAGCACGACGACCCAGGCCGGGACGACGGCGATCAGCAGCGCGGTGAGTCCGGAGGGCACGGCGGTCTCGGCGAGGACGACGAGCCCGTTGCCGCCGAGGAGGAGCAGCAGACCGACGACGGCTGCGGAGGCGAGCTGGGCGCGGGTGGCCCTGAGCGCCGACGGCCCCTGACGCCAGGCGATGATCGCGGCGAGGAGCAGTCCGGCGGTGATGAAGCGGGCGCCTGCGGAGAGGAACGGCGGCATCGTCTCGACGACGACGCGGATCCCGAGATACGTCGACCCCCAGACGACGTAGACGATGGCTAGCGCGGCCCATACGGCTCCGGATATCCGGCGGCCAGGCGCGGTGCCTGCGGCGGTGGCGTCGGCGGTGGTGGTGTCGGCGGTGGTTTCGGCATGGGCAGCCGCGGTGGCGCCGGTGCGGGCATCGGGTTGCGTCATCGGTCCTTCTCGTCCTCGTCCGTGTGGACGCAGCGTCATGGTGCACGGGCGGCGTCTTCGTGGGCAGGGGCGGGTGCCTACCCGCCGTCCTGATCACGAGGCAGGACCCTAAGCAGTTCAGCAGTCAATTGCCATGTTTTCTGCCCGACTTCGGGCAGCGAACCGGAAAATTCTTCCTCATCCCGCATCCCGCCCGCGTCTCGCATCCCGCATCTCGCATTCCGCGGCCGGACCGGACGGGCGAGCGGGCGCCTACTCCGGGACCGGCGACGGGCCGGGGCCGGCGCCAGGGCCCGGCCCCGCCGTCGTCCCTTCCGTCGCCTTGAGGGCGAGCCAGAGCTCCATGCGGACGTCCGGGTCGTCCAGAGAGCGGCCGAGGATTTCCTCGACGCGTCGCATGCGGTAGCGCAGGGTGTGGCGGTGGACGCCGAGGTCGGCGGCTGCCGCGTCCCACTGGCCGTGGCGGGAGAGCCAGGCGCGCAGGGAGGCCACGAGGTCGCCGCGACCTGTCGCGTCGTGTTCGTACAGGGCACGCAGCATGCCGTCGGCGAAGGCGCGTACGGCGTCGTCGGCGAGGAGCGGCAGCACCGACCCCGCCGCGAGTTCCTCGTGCTCGACGAGGGCCCGGCCACGCCGGCGGGCGACGGACAGGGCCTGTTCGGCCTGCTTGTAGGCCGCGGCGGCGGCGGTCGGGCCGGTCGGCGCGGACATGCCGACGACGACGCCCGCCTCCTCGGCCTCGCGTTCCGCGTACGACTCGCATTCCAGGACGACCGCTCCCCCGTCGGCGGCGAGGACGACGAGCCGGTCGTCGCCCTCGGGCGCGGTCAGCACCGCCTCGCCCGACCGGGATGCGGCGGACTCCAGGGACTCGGCGAGCGCGTGCACGGGGTGCTCGGCGGCCGGGTCGGGCTCGCCGGCCGGTTCGGCGATGAGCAGCCGGAACGGCGCGTCCAGCAACTCTCCGTACAGATCTCCGGCGACCGCCCTGGCGTGGTCCGGCTGCCCGGACAGCATCATCCGCAGCACCGCCGCGCCCAGCCGCTGCTCGGCGGCCTGCAGCGAGCGGGAACGTTCCGTCGTGAGCGTCAGCAGGGCGATGGCGGAGTGCACGGCGTATCGCTCCGCCGTCCCGAGCGGCGCGCCCGTACCGACGGCGAGCGCTCCCCGCACCCGCCGCCCGGTGCCCAGCGACTGCAGCTCGACCCGGTCGTCGGTGCCGCCGACGACCGCGCTGGCGGGTGCGGGCCGCTCACGCAGCCGCTCCACGTCGGCGGTGAGCCGGGCGGCCCGGCGGGTGGCCCAGTCGGGTGCGGCCGCGACGACGGCTCCGGACGCGTCGTAGAGCGCGGCCCAGCCGTCGACGTGCGCGGCGAGCCTGGCGAGCAGGGCCGCCGGGCCCTCGGCGAGCGCGGCGCGGGTCAGTTCCCGCTGGGCCTCGAAGCCTGCGGTCACGGCCCGGTACTGGTCGGCGGCGATGGCGGCCGACACCGCCTTGCTGATGGCGAGGAACGGGGTGCGGCGCGGCACTTCGAGGAGCGGGAAGTCCTCCTCCTCGGCGGCTTCCAGCAGTGCGGCGGGGATGTCGTCGTAGTTGACGCCGACGGCGAAGCCGAGCCCGACGACCCCCGCGCCGACCAGCCTCCGTACGTACCGTCGCATCGCGTCGTGGTCCGCGGCGTCCAGCGTCATCGCGGTGACGAGAAGCAGTTCGCCCCCCTCCATGTACGGCACGGGATCGGCCAGCTCGCTGACGTGCGCCCAGCGCACACGGGTCCCGAGCCGGTCCTCCCCGGCGCGCACGGTCAGCTTGAGCGCGGAGTGCTGGACGAGCGAGGCAAGGGTGACCGGCATGGGACCGCGGACTTTCGGCAGAGGATGAGAGCTCCGGGCCTGGGGCTGCTGAGCGTCGGGCCTCGGGGCCGTGGACTTCTGAGCGTCGGGGCTGCTGAGCGGGGCTTCTGAGCTTTTTGCCGTCCCGTACGAACGGCATACCTCGATTCTGCCAGGTCGTACGGGTGCGCGGGTCGGGTCCGCCGGTCGGGAGTGCGAGTCCGGTGCGCGCGAGCCGGGTGCGGGAATCAGGTGCGCAGGTCCACCAGCAGCGGCGGCGCGTGCTCGCCGCGCACCGAGGTGAGCGAGAGCACGGCGTGCCCGGCGGGCACGGAGTGCGCCAGCTCGGAGGCCGACCAGCGCTCCCGCTCGACCTCACGGACCGTCACGGCCTCGGCGGTGGCCGCCTTGCCGGTGACCAGACGGCGCATGAAGTGCAGCGCCTTGGTCAGCGGCTCGTCGGAGATGATCTGCCGGTTGGTGACGTCCCTGGTCTGCACCCATTCGGTGCCCCAGGTCTCGGCGAACCGCCCGCCGTCCCAGGGCGCGAGCCCCGCGAACGCCATCCGGCACCCGACCGCTCCCAGCAGCGGCCCGCGCAGCGTCTCGGGCACGTCCTCCAGGGTGCGCAGCGCCAGCACCACCCCCGCGTGTGCGGAGCGCAGCCTCTGCACGGCTCTCACCGAGTCGGCGGTGACGGTGTACGTCGCGTCGTCGAGGACCAGGCAGGCGAAGAGCGAGCGGTCGGAACGTGCGAGTGCGGCCTCGGTGAACTGGGCGAGTACGAGCCGGGCGATGATCCGGGAGGCTTCGGCGTGGCCGCGTTCGGGAAGGTCGACGCGTACCCGGAGGGGGTGCTCGATGGCCCGCAGCGAGAACTGCCGGCCGGGCTCCTTCGTACGGAAGAACTGCGCGAACGCGGGCCGGTCGAGGAACGCGATCCGCTCGGCGAGCAGCACGCCGACGTCGTCCGTGCGCCCCGACTGGCGTGCGCGCGCGTCGAGTTCACGGAGCTGGGACGCCTCCCCGTGCTCCTCCAGGGCGGTGCGCAGCTCGTCCAGCGCACCGGGCGCGCCACCGACGAGCTCACGCAGCTCCGGCACGGCCGGGAAGTGGCCGTGGACGCTCCGGTACGGCCCGATGAGCTGGGCGAGCGCGGTGGCGGCCCGGCGGCTGTCGACCGTCAGGTCCCCGACCAGCGCCTCGGCGAGGATCCGGGCGGCCTCGTCGGGGTCGTCGGTACCGCCGTACAGATCGAGGTCGTGCGTGGACTCGGGCCGGCCGAGGGCGATGACGAGGTCGAACGCGTCGTCGGGGGCCGGCGCGGTGCCGTGCGCGGTGACGGCGACGACGGCGGCCCGGTTGGCGAGCGCCTGCAGGCACATCGCCTCCACGACGGGCCGCACGAGCCGCACGGTCTTCCCGGACCCGGAGGGCCCGACGGCGAGCAGCGAGGTGCCGAGGAGGGCGGGCTCGAGGGCGACGCCGGTGGTGCGGCGTGCGTAGGGGTTGCGGGGGTGGTCGGCGGCGGTGCCGATCTTCACCTGTCCGGTGGCGAGGTCGTGGGCGGCGGTGCGGACGGGCAGGTCCCGTGCGCCTGAGGGGTGGGCGCAGGCGGCGGCGCCGTCCGCACGGACGGTGTCGGTGAAGGCGGGCAGCCGCTCGGGCCGGGTGCGTACGCCCTGCCAGGCACGGCGGATCCGGGCGTAGTCGACATCGCCGAGCGTGCCTCGCTTCGTCGCCTCGGCGAGGGTGTGCGCCACCTCGTCGAGCCCGGCGGCACGCAGTTCGGGCCAGTCGGCGGGGTCCTCCTTGGGCGGGCGCGGCGGGGCGGGGGCCTGCTGCCTGCGTGCGTACCGGCGCCAGATGTCCGGCACGTGACCGATGCGGGCGAAGAAGACGAGCAGGCCACCGCCGACGAGCGCGTAGTAGACGTAGCTGGCCGTGGCCCACAGGGGTGGGTCGGCGCGCCAGGACTCCGGGGTGAGGACGAGCAACGGCCAGAGCCAGTAGCGGCCGAGGTAGCCGTTCCACAGCAGGGACCAGAGCAGCCAGCCGGTGAGCAGGGCGATCAGCGCGCCGGCGAAGAGCCGCCGGGCCGGAATCACCTCCGGCTCCTGCTCCGGCCGCGGCCGGTGCCCCAGCCGCCAGATACCGGGGTCGGCCTGGGGCCTGGGTGTACGCAGCCAGGCCGCGACGGACGCCCCGGTGGAGGGGGCGGGCGCGTGCGAGGGAGCCGGGGGGACGGCGGGAGGCACCGGCGGGGGTCCGGCGGGGCGCGGAACGGGGTGGGCGCTCCCGGCGCTGCCCTCCCGCGTGCCGCGTGCGTCGTACGTGCCTTCGGTGTCCATGAATCCCTGCCCCCTGACCAGCCAGGACCGCGTCTGTGCCACCGTCAATCTAGTGCCCATCGGCGGGGAGTTCAGCGAGTACGCCGTGCGCGAGCCGCTGCGGCACGACGGTGATCAGTTCCGGGGCTCGGCGGCAACGTCCTCGCCCGGCTCACCGGCCCGGGTGCTCTGGAGAGCCCCGGAGTGCCCCTGAGTGCCCCGGGCCCGCCCGACCACGCCCCGGCCGGGGTCCGGGGCTCGTCCCCCGGACCGGCACAGCTCGGCTGCTCTATGTCCGTGACGGACAAACGACACGCGCCCACCACTACCGAACGGAGCATGCCGGACCCCCTGACGCGGACCTAGCCTGCGAAGAAAGAAGAAGTGCGTCCGAAAAGACACCCCAGGAGCCCTCATGACCGCAATTCCGCAGGAGCGCCGCGTCGTCACCGCCATTCCCGGCCCGAAGTCGCAGGAGCTTCAGGCCCGCCGTCTCTCCGCGGTCGCGGGCGGCGTGGGCTCCGTGCTGCCGGTGTTCACCACCCGCGCCGGCGGCGGAATCATCGAGGACGTCGACGGCAACCGCCTCATCGACTTCGGCTCCGGTATCGCCGTGACCTCCGTGGGCGCCTCCGCCGAGGCCGTCGTACGCCGCGCCTCCGCGCAGCTGCAGGACTTCACCCACACCTGTTTCATGGTCACGCCGTACGAGGGCTACGTCGAGGTCTGTGAGCAGCTCGCCGAGCTGACCCCGGGTGACCACGCCAAGAAGTCCGCGCTGTTCAACTCCGGCGCCGAGGCCGTCGAGAACGCCGTCAAGATCGCCCGCGCATACACCAAGCGCCAGGCCGTCGTCGTCTTCGACCACGGCTACCACGGCCGTACGAACCTGACGATGGCGCTGACCGCCAAGAACATGCCGTACAAGCACGGCTTCGGCCCGTTCGCCCCCGAGGTCTACCGCGTCCCGGTGGCCTACGGCTACCGCTGGCCGACCGGTCCGGAGAACTGCGGCCCCGAGGCCGCCGCCCAGGCCATCGACCAGATCACCAAGCAGGTCGGCCCGGACAACGTCGCCGCGATCATCATCGAGCCGGTGCTGGGCGAGGGCGGCTTCATCGAGCCGGCCAAGGGCTTCCTCCCGGCGATCGCGAAGTTCGCCGACGACAACGGCATCGTCTTCGTCGCGGACGAGATCCAGTCCGGCTTCTGCCGCACCGGCCAGTGGTTCGCCTGCGAGGACGAGGGCATCGTCCCGGACCTGATCACCACCGCCAAGGGCATCGCGGGCGGCCTGCCGCTCGCCGCCGTCACCGGCCGCGCCGAGATCATGGACGCCGCTCACGCGGGCGGCCTGGGCGGCACCTACGGCGGCAACCCGGTGGCCTGCGCCGGTGCGCTCGGCGCCATCGAGACCATGCGCGAGCAGGACCTCAACGGCAAGGCCAAGCGCATCGAGGAGGTCATGAAGGGCCGCCTGGCCGCGATGGCGGAGAAGTACGACATCATCGGTGACATCCGCGGCCGCGGCGCCATGATCGCCATCGAGCTGGTCAAGGACCGCGCCACCAAGGAGCCCAACCCGGAGGCCGCCGGCGCGCTCGCCAAGGCCTGCCACGCCGAGGGCGTGCTCGTCCTCACCTGCGGTACGTACGGTAACGTGCTCCGCTTCCTGCCCCCGCTGGTCATCGGCGAGGACCTGCTGAGCGAGGGCCTGGACGTCATCGAGGCGGCGCTCGCCGCCGTCTGAGCCCCGGTTCCGGGGTGTGACCCCCAGTAATCGCGCGCTCTCTGTGAAGAACATGTGGGGGGCCAATGGCGGGATGGAATTCCGGCTGTTGGTCCCCCTCCTGCTGCCGTACGGTTTCTGCAGATGAGAGAAACACCCCGCTCGCAGGGGACTGCGGGCGACTCCATGGCGGAGCCTCCCCAGCCCCGCTTTGGCCGTGCCTTCGCGCACACCACCGGAGCCTCTGGCGCCGGAACTCCTCACCGATCGGATGGCCGCCCGCCCCAAACCCCCCGGGGCGCGCGGCAAACCGGTCCTTACGGCCGCTCCGGAACCACCCCCCCTGTTCCGGGGCGGCCGACTCCTTCCCTCATTTCCCTGGTGCTGGGCACCCTTCTCTTCGCGCTGATCACCTGGCAGATCACCGCCGACGGTCCGCTGCGCACACTGGACGAGCGTCTTGACCGCGCCGTCGTCGGCCACGGCCCGGCCGGACTATCCGAATTCCTCGCCGACCTCGGCAATGTGCAGGTCGCCCTGCCGGTCCTCGCCGTCTGTGTCGCGTACGCCCTGTACCGGCGCCGACGCGCCGACGTCCTGGCCGCCGTGCTCGCCATGGCCCTCGTCCCGGCACTGGTCGCGCCGCTCAAGGAACTGACGGACCGTCCGGGTCCGCTGACGGCGGAGACCGGGTACTACCCGTCGGGTCATGCGGCGACGGCGATGGTGGCGTACGTCGGCGCGGCGCTGCTGCTGGCTCCGCACGTACGGACACCATGGCCGATGCCCGTCGCCGTGCTGCTGACGGTGGCGACGGGCATCGGCCTTGTGCTGCGCGGCTACCACTGGCCCCTTGACGTGCTGGGCAGTTGGTGCCTGTGCGCCGGCCTGCTGCTGATCACCAGGGGTACGCGTCGAAGTTCCTGGAGAACTCCCCGCCGCCGAACCGGTCCCAGTTGATCGACCACGTCATCAGCCCGCGCAGCGCGGGCCAGGTGCCGTGGGTCCGGTACGAGCCACAGGTCGTACCCGCCTTCTTCGTCAGGCAGTCCAGCGCCTTGTTGACCTCGGCGGGCGGTGTGTGGCCGTTGCCCGCGTTCGTCGTGGCCGGCAGGCCGATGGCGACCTGCTCGGGGCGCAGCGCCGGGAAGAACCTTTCGGAGTTGCCGGCGACCGGGAAGCCGGTGAGCAGCATGTCGGTCATGGAGACATGGAAGTCGGCGTTCCCCATGGTGTGGTACTGGTTGTCGAGCCCCATGATCGGGCCCGAGTTGTAGTGCTGGACATGGAGCAGCGTGAGGTCGTCGCGCAGGGCGTGGATGACCGGCAGGTACGCCCCGCAGCGCGGGTCCTGGCCGCCGAACGGCCCGGAGCCGTAGTACTGGTATCCGAGCTGCACGAAGAACGTCTCCGGAGCCATGGTCAGTACGAAGTCGTCGCCGTACTTGGCCTTGAGGGTCTTGAGTGCCGAGATCAGATTGACGACCACCGGGGTCGTGGGATTGCGGAAGTCGGTGTCGCCCGCGTTCAGGGACAGGGAGTGGCCCTCGAAGTCGATGTCGAGGCCGTCGAGGCCGTACTCGTCGATGATCTTCGACACGGAGGAGACGAAGGTGTCGCGGGCGGCCGTGGTGGAGAGCTGGACCTGGCCGTTCTGGCCGCCGATGGAGATCAGGACCTTCTTGCCCGCGGCCTGCTTGGCCTTGATGGCCGCCTTGAAGTCGGCGGCGGACTCGACGTTCGGGCACTCGGTCGCCGGGCAGAGGCTGAAGCGGATGTCGCCGGAGGTCACCGACGTGGGTTCACCGAAGGCGAGGTTGATGATGTCCCAGGAGTCGGGCACGTCGGCCATGCGCGTGTAGCCGGAACCGTTGGCGAAGCTCGCGTGGAGATAGCCGACGAGGGCGTGGGCGGGAAGGCCCGGGCCGGGACCGCCGCCCGCCGTCGTCGTCGCGGTGACGGCCGTGGACTTCGGCGACTCACCCGCGCTGTTGGTGGCGGTGACCTGGAAGGTGTACGAGGTGGTCGCGGCCAGTCCCGTCACGGTGGCCGAAGTCCCGGTCACCGAGAGGACCTTGCTGCCGTTCCGGTAGACGTTGTAGCCGGTCGCGCCGGACGCGGGTGACCAGGACAGCGGCACGGTGGAGGACGTGGGGGTGCCGGCGGTGAGCCCCCCGGGCGCTGCCGGGATCCCGACCGGCGCGCCGCCGGGGCCGATGAGCGACAGGTCGTCGGCCTGGTAGGCGCCGGTGCCGTACCAGCCGTGCGTGTGGATCGTCACGGAGGTCGTACCGGCCCCCGTACTGAACGTCGTCGTCAGCTTCTGCCAGTCGGGGGCCGACTGGGTCCAGGTCGAGACGTCGCCGGTACCGGTACCCGACGCACCGAGGTAGACATAGCTGCCGCGCACCCAACCGCTCAGCGTGTAGGAGGAGTTGGGCTGCACGGTGACCGTCTGGGAGCACTTGGCGTTGTCGCTGCCGGCCGGGGTCGCCTGCAGTGCCTTGGTGCCGCTGCGCACGGGTGAGGAGACGACGGCGCCGCTGCCCGCCGTACAACTCCAGCCGTCCAGGCCGGACTCGAAGCCGCCGTTGCGCGCCAGGTCGGCGTCGGCGGCCTGGGCGCTCCGGGCGGAGGCGACGAGCCCGCTCGCCGCGAGCAGGGCCGCCACGGCGACGGCGAGAGGTCTGGTGCGGTCCACAAATGCCTCCGGGGGTGGGGGGATTCAAGGTGGAGCCCGGCACAAGATGGTCCAGACCAATCAGGTTGTCAAGACCTGTGGCACCGCACTGCGGCGCTCACCCCCGCCCTCCCCGGCGATCGCGTTGCCGGTGAAGTGGGGCACAACAAGATCGCCGGTTGTACTCCCTGAGGGTCCCCACGCCCCGGGGGCGTAGGAAGGAGTACAACCGGCGATCTCACAAGGACAGCGATCTCACAAGCACAGCCGTCTCACCAGGACAGCGGTCTCATCAGGACATCGGCTCAGCTGTCGAAGCCCAGGCCGAGGCGGTCCATCAACTTCAGCCACAGGTTCCGCCGGCCTCCGTTGGCGTCCGCGCGGGCCAGCGACCACTTGGTGATGCCGATGCCCGCCCAGGCCACCGGCTCCGGCGGGAACGGCAGCGGCTTCGTCCGCACCATCTCCAGCTCCGTGCGCTCGGTGTGCTCACCCGCGAGCAGATCGAGCATCACATCGGCACCGAAGCGTGTCGCACCGACGCCGAGACCGGTGTACCCGGCGGCGTACGCGACCTTCCCGCCGTGCGCCGTGCCGAAGAAGGCGGAGAAACGCGAACAGGTGTCGATCGCGCCGCCCCAGGCGTGGCTGAAGCGCAGCCCCTCCAGCTGCGGGAAGCACTCGAAGAACTGGCCCGCCAGCTTGAGGTACGTCTCCGGCCGGTGGTCCATCTCGGCGGTGACCTTCCCGCCGTACGGATAGATCGCGTCGTAGCCGCCCCACAGGATGCGGTTGTCGGCGGTGATCCGGAAGTAGTGGAACTGGTTGGCGCTGTCGCCGAGCCCCTGCCGCTTCCGCCAGCCGATCGAGGCCAGCTGGTCCGAGGACAGCGGCTCCGTCATCAGCGCGTAGTCGTACACCGGGACGGTGTACGAGCGGACCCGCCTCACCAGCGACGGGAAGACGTTCGTCCCGAGCGCGACGCGCCGGGCGAAGACCCGGCCGTACGAGGTGCGCACGGCCATCCCGGCGCCGGACGCCGACAGTCCGACGGCCCGGGTGTTCTCGTAGATCCGCACGCCGAGGTCGAGGCACGCCTGCTTGAGCCCCCAGGCGAGCTTCGCGGGGTGCAGCATGGCGACGCCGTTGCGGTTCCACAGCCCGCCGAGGAAGGTCGGTGAGTCGACCTCGGCGCGCACCGCGTCCCGGTCGAGCAGCTCCAGTCCGTCGGTGAAGCCGAGCCGCTCGGCCTCCTGGTACATCTCATGCAACTCTTCGAGCTGATGCGGTTCGGTGGCGACGTCGATCTCGCCGGAGCGCTCGAAGTCGCAGTCGATGCCGTAGCCGGCGACGGCGGCCTCGATGGCGTCGAGGTTCCGCGCGCCGAGCTCCTCCAGCTTCGCCATGTCGTCCGGCCAGCGGGCGAGCCCGTTGCCGAGGCCATGGGTGAGCGATGCGGCGCAGAAGCCGCCATTGCGGCCCGAGGCGGCCCAGCCCACCTCGCGGCCCTCGATCAGTACGACATCCCGCTCGGGGTCGCGCTCCTTGGCGAGGAGCGCGGTCCACAGTCCGCTGTAGCCGCCGCCGACCACGAGGAGGTCGGTCTTCTCGTCGCCGGTGAGGGCGGGCAGGGCGTCGGGCTTGCCGGGGTCTTCCAGCCAGAAGGGGACGGGCTGGGCGTCGGAGAGTGATGAGGCAAAGGTCATGGCAGCTGGGGCCATGGTTTCCACTCCTTCGGGGCCTGTTGAGCTACTGGCCTACTGGGCTACTGCGGATTTCTTCCGCCGGTTGCTGATCGTCTGGCCGGCGAGGACGACGATGACGGCGATGGCAAACATGGCCGTACCGATGACGTTGATCTGGACGGGCGTACCGCGCTGGGCCGAGCCCCAGACGAACATGGGGAAGGTGACGGTGTTGCCCGAGTTGAAGTTGGTGATGATGAAGTCGTCGAACGAGAGCGCGAAGGACAGCAGCGCGCCCGCCGCGATACCGGGGGCCGCGATCGGCAGCGTGACCCGGAGGAAGGTCTGCACGGGACCGGCGTAGAGATCACGCGCGGCCTCCTCCAGACGCGGGTCCATCGACAGCACGCGTGCCTTGACCGCGGCGACGACAAAGCTGAGGCAGAACATGACATGGGCGATGAGGATCGTCCAGAAGCCCAGCTCGATACCCATGTTGAGGAACAGCGCCAGCAGCGATGCGGCCATCACGATCTCGGGCATCGCCATCGGCAGGAAGATCAGCGAGTTGATCGTGCCACGCGCCCGGAAGCGGTAGCGGACCAGAGCGAAGGCGATCATCGTGCCGAGGACGGTCGCGCCGAGGGTGGCCCAGGCGGCGATCTGGAGGGAGAGCGAGAGCGAGCCGCACATGTCGGCGACCCCGCACGGGTCCTTCCAGGCGTCCAGGGAGAACTCCTGCCAGGCGTAGTTGAACCGGCCCTTGGGGTTGTTGAACGAGAACACCGTCACGACGACGTTCGGCACGATCAGATAGGCGAGCGTCATGAGGCCCGCGATGACGACGAGGTTGCGTCGAAGCCACTGCATCAGACCAGATCCTCCGTTCCGGCTCGCCGGATGTAGACCGTGACCATGATCAGCACGACGGCCATCAGGATGAAGGACAGCGCGGCAGCTGTCGGGTAGTCCAGGATCCGCAGGTACTGCGACTGGATGACATTGCCGATCATGCGGGTGTCCGTGGAGCCCAGCAGCTCGGCATTGACGTAGTCACCGCTCGCCGGGATGAAGGTGAGCAGCGTCCCGGAGACGACGCCGGGCATCGACAGCGGGAAGGTGACCTTGCGGAAGGTCGTGGCGGGCGTGGCGTAGAGGTCGCCCGCCGCCTCGTGCAGCCGGGTGTCGATCCGCTCCAGCGAGGTGTAGAGCGGAAGGATCATGAACGGCAGGAAGTTGTACGTCAGACCGCAGACGACCGCGAGCGGGGTGGCCAGCACTCTGTCCCCCTCGGTCATGCCGAGCAGGCTGGTGACGTCCAGGATGTGCAGCGCGTTCAGCGTCTCCACGACCGGTCCGCCGTCCGCGAGGATCGTCTTCCAGGCGAGCGTGCGGATCAGGAAGCTGGTGAAGAACGGCGCGATGACCAGGATGAGCAGCAGATTGCGCCAGCGGCCCGCCTTGAAGGCGATGAGGTACGCGAGCGGGTAGCCGAGCAGCAGACACAGCACGGTGGCGGTGCCGGCGTACAGCAGCGAGCGCAGGAACTGCGGGTAGTACTCCTGGAAGGCCTCCCAGTAGGTCTGGAAGTGCCAGGTGACCTCGAAGCCCTTTTCGAGCGAGCCGGTCTGCACCGAGGTCGAGGCCTGGTACACCATCGGCAGCACGAAGAAGACCAGCAGCCACAGGATGCCGGGCAGCAGCAGCCAGTACGGGACCAGCTTGCGGCGCACCGAGGGCTTGTGGACGGGTGGTTCGGCGGCGGCCACCGGGGGCGGCGCTTCGGTGACGGTCATGCGCTCTCCTCGACCGTCTCGACGCCCGCGTCGATGTCCTGGGAGGCATCGAGGCCGAAGGTGTGCTCCGGGTTCCAGTGCAGCACGATCTCGGCACCCGGCACGAGGCGGGAGTCCCGCTCGATGTTCTGTACGTACACCTCCAGCTCGGGGCAGACCGGGCTGTCGATGACGTACTGCGTGGAGACGCCGATGAAGCTGGAGTCGGCGATCTTCCCGGTGATCCGGTTGCGGCCCTCGGCGATCTCCCCCGCGTCGTCGGCGTGCGCGAGCGATATCTTCTCGGGACGGACGCCGACCAGCAGCTTCCCGCCGCTGCGGGGCTGGGTGGCGCAGCGCTGGGCGGGGATCCGCAGCTTGGCGTCGGCGGCCGACACGAGGATGTCGCTGCCGCCGGTCTCGGCGACCTCGGCCTCGATGAGGTTGGAGCTGCCGAGGAAGTTGGCGACGAAGGTCGTCTGCGGGTTCTCGTAGAGCTCGGCGGGCGCGCCCAGTTGCTCGACCCGGCCGCCGTTCATGACCGCGACCGTGTCGGCCATGGTCATGGCCTCCTCCTGGTCGTGGGTGACGTGCACGAAGGTGATGCCGACCTCGGTCTGGATGCGCTTGAGCTCCAGCTGCATCTGGCGGCGCAGCTTGAGGTCGAGGGCACCGAGCGGCTCGTCGAGAAGGAGCACCTGGGGGTGGTTGATGAGCGCGCGGGCGACGGCGACGCGCTGCTGCTGGCCACCGGAGAGCTGGTGCGGCTTGCGGTGCGCGAAGTCCCCGAGCTGGACCAGGTCGAGCATGTCGTCGACCTGCTTCTTGACCGACTTGATGCCGCGGCGGCGCAGTCCGAAGGCGATGTTCTCGGTGATGTTCAGGTGTGGGAAGAGCGCATAGCTCTGGAAGACGGTGTTGACCGGTCGCTTGTGCGGCGGCAGGGCGGTGACGTCCTTGTCACCGAGGCAGACGGTGCCGGTGCTGGGGTCCTCCAGTCCGGCGATCATCCGCAGCGTGGTGGTCTTCCCGCAGCCGGAGGCGCCGAGCAGGGCGAAGAACGAGCCGGCGGGGATGGTCAGGTCGAGCGGGTGCACGGCGGTGAAGGAGCCGTAGGTCTTGCTGATCCCGGAGAGCCGGACATCGCCGCCCTCGGTCTTCGAGGTCTTCGAATCAGTCATGGGTCGCGTTCCCAGTGGTGTCGGTGGGCAGGGGGAGGTCAGGCGCCGATGAGCTTGGCGAACTTCTCTTCGTACGCCGTCTCTTCCTTGCTGCTGAGCGAGCGGAAGGCGTGGGACTTGGCGGCCATGGCCTTGTCCGGGAGGATCAGCGTGTTCGAGGCCAGGGCGGGGTCGATCTTCGCGAGCTCGCCCTTCACCCCGTCGACCGGGCAGACGTAGTTGATGTACGCGGCCAGCTGCGCGGCGACCGGAAGCTCGAAGTAGTAGTCGATGAGCTTCTCGGCGTTGGTCTTGTGCCGGGCGTTGGCCGGGACCAGCAGATTGTCGCTGGAGGTGATGTAACCGGCGGACGGGATCGCGAACTTGATGTCCGGGTTGTCCGCCTGGAGCTGGATGATGTCGCCGGCCCAGGCGAGACAGGCGGCGAGGTCGCCCTTGTCCAGGTCCGAGGTGTAGTCGTTGCCGGTGAAGCGGCGGATCTGCTTCTTGTCGACGCCCTTCTGGAGCCGGCCGATCGCGGCGTCGTAGTCGGCGTCGGTGAACTTGCCCGGGTCCTTGCCCATGTCGAGCAGGGTCATGCCGACCGAGTCGCGCATCTCGGTGAGGAAGCCGACCCGGCCCTTGAGCTTGGGGTCGTCGAGCAGCTGGCTGACCGAGTCCACCTTGCGGCCACCGGTCGCCTTGGAGTTGTACGCGATGACCGTGGAGATACCGGTCCAGGGGTACGAGTAGGCCCGGCCCGGGTCCCAGTCCGGGGTGCGGAACTGGGAGGACAGGTTGGCGAACGCGTGGGGCAGGTTCGACGGGTCGAGCTTTTGCGCCCAGCCGAGCCGGATGATCCGGGCGGCCAGCCAGTCGGTGACGCAGATCAGGTCACGGCCGGTGTCCTGGCCGGCCGCGAGCTGCGGCTTGATCTTGCCGAAGAACTCGACGTTGTCGTTGATGTCCTCGGTGTACTTGACCGTGATCCCGGTGCGCTTGGTGAACGCCTCCAGAGTGGGACGGCTCTTCTCGTCCTCACTGATGTCCATGTACTCGGTCCAGTTGGAGAAGGCTATGCGCTTCTCCTTGGCGGAGTGGTCGTCGGAGGCCGCCGCGTCGCCCTCTCGCTTGGCGGGCGGGATGCCGCAGGCGCTCAGCATCCCGGCACCGCCGATGGTGAGTGCACCGATGCCTGACGCACGCAGCAGCGAGCGGCGGGAGAGGGCACCCCTGCCGTTCGTCATGCTGCGCTGCACGGCGGCCAGTTGGGCCGCGGAGAGGCGGTCGGACTGGTACTGCTCCATGCGCTGTTCCCTCTCGGGTGGTCTGGCCGCTGGTCGGGCGGCTGCGGTGGCACGCAGCGGTGGCCGCTGGTGGTTACGGTCGGTCCCCGAAGATCGTGCGGTGCCAGTCCTTCCTGACCACCGCGGTGTTGTCGTACATCACATGCTTGACCTGCGTGTACTCCTCGAATGAATAGGCCGACATGTCCTTTCCGAACCCGCTGGCCTTGTAGCCGCCGTGGGGCATCTCGCTGATGATCGGAATGTGGTCGTTGACCCAGACACAGCCCGCCTTGATCTCGCGGGTGGCACGGCCCGCGCGGTACACGTCACGGCTCCAGGCGGAGGCGGCGAGACCGTACGGGGTGTCGTTGGCCAGCGCGATGCCCTCGTCGTCGGAGTCGAAGGGCAGCACCACCAGGACGGGACCGAAGATCTCGGACTGGACGACCTCGCTGTCCTGGGCGGCTCCGGCGATCAGGGTCGGCAGGTAGTACGCGCCCTTCTCCAGGTCCCCGCCGGGGGCCTGGCCGCCGGTGACGACGGTGGCGTACGAACGGGCCCGGTCGACGAACCCGGCGACGCGGTCGCGCTGCGCGTGCGAGACGAGCGGGCCGAGGTCGGTGGACGGGTCGAAGGGGTCGCCGAGCCGTACGGTCGCCATCAGGTCGGCGACCCCGGCGACGAAGGCGTCGTACAGCGGCCGCTGGACATAGGCGCGGGTGGCGGCGGTGCAGTCCTGGCCGCTGTTGATCAGGGCGCCGGCGACCGCGCCGTGCACGGCGGCTTCGAGATCGGCGTCGTCGAAGACGACGAAGGGCGCCTTGCCGCCGAGCTCCAGGTGGAGGCGCTTGACGGTGGAGGTGGCGATCTCGGCGACGCGCTTGCCGACCGGGGTGGAGCCGGTGAAGGACGTCATGGCCACGTCGGGGTGCCCGACCAGGTGCTCGCCCGCGCCCTTGCCGGCGCCGGTGACGATGTTGACGACACCGTCGGGAATCCCGGCCTCGGCCGCTGCCTGCGCGAACATCAGGGAGGTCAGCGGGGTGATCTCGGCGGGCTTGAGGACGATGGTGTTGCCCGCGGCGATGGCCGGGAGGACCTTCCAGGCGGCCATCTGGAGCGGATAGTTCCAGGGCGCGATGGAGCCGACGACACCGATCGGCTCGCGGCGTACGTACGAGGTGTGGTCGGCGCTGTACTCGCCCGCGGACTGGCCCTGCAGATGGCGTGCGGCACCGGCGAAGAACGCGGTGTTGTCGACGGTTCCGGGTACGTCGAACTCGCGGGTCAGCTTGATCGGCTTGCCGCACTGCAGCGACTCGGCCCGCGCGAAATCCTCGGCCTGTTCGGCGAGCACGGACGCGAAGCGGTGGAGGGCGTCGGAGCGCTCCCCGGGGGTGGCGCCCGCCCAGCCGGGGAACGCCTCGCGCGCGGCTGCGACGGCGGCGTCGACGTCGGCGGTTCCGGCCAGCTCGTAGTCGAGGACCTGCTCTCCGGTGGCGGGGTCCACGACTGTGTGGTTATGTCCCGATGTACCGGGCCGCAGCTGCCCGCCGATGTACTGCGCGCCGTCCTTGAAACGGTCCAGTGCCTGGAAGCGGTTGCCCATTGAAGCTCTCCGTTGTTCCAGCTCGAAGTGAGTGCCGATCCTGACAGAATGAGCTTTGGCCAACAAGTGATTCCGTAGTTTCCTTTTGATTACGCGACGGAATCGGTCGACCATGTGTCGGGCCTGGGTGGTCATCCCCGTACGGAGTGTCAGTAGCGGATGCGAAACTCGCGTGCATGGGGATGATCGACGCATCGACCGAGGCTCTGATCGAGCAGGTCAGGAGCGGTAGGCGGGTCAAGTATCTGCACTTTTGGGGGCACACTCCGCGACGGGACGGCAGCGTGGGGGCCGGCTGTCTGAGCCAGTGGTGGCCGGCGCCGTTCACCGTCGACGGCATCGAGTACGCGACGGCCGAGCACTGGATGATGGCCGCGAAGGCGCGCCTCTTCGGTGACGCGGAGGCGGAGCGCAAGGCCGTCGAGGCGCCGAATCCGGCGCTCGCGAAGAAGGCGGGCCGTCTGGTGCGCGGCTTCAGCGACGCGACATGGGAGCGCGAGCGGTTCTCGATCGTCGTCGAGGGCAGCGTGCACAAGTTCGCCCAGCATGCGGATCTGCGCGCGTTCCTGCTGGCCACGGGCGACCGGGTGCTGGTGGAGGCGAGCCCGGTGGACAGGATCTGGGGCATCGGCCTGGCCGCGGACGACGAGCGGGCCGACGACCCCTCGCGGTGGCGCGGGCTGAACCTGCTGGGGTTCGCACTGATGCAGGCGCGCGAGCGGCTGCGGGAGCGGGCAGAGCGGGGCGAGTGAGGGGACGCGGTGGCCGGGCGGCCGCCGGGCGGCGCGGGGGGCCGCCCGGATGGCGCGTCCGGTCAGCGCGAAGCCGCGGCGACGACCAGCGTCGTCGCCCAGGGGTCCTCGTCGGACTCCAGGGAGGAAGGGTCGTTGGCGATCAGCCAGATCATCAGACCGAGGAACGCGGCGCTGATCACGATGCCGACCCCGCCGAGGATGATGCCGGCCAATGCCATTCCGCCGTTGGTCGCCTCACCTCGCTTGACGCGGCCACGGCCGATGAAGCCGAAGATCAGCGCGAGGATGCCGAGGACGACCCCGAGGCCGTACAGACAGAATCCGGCGACGGCGACGATGCCCAGCACCATCGCGGTGATGCCCATGCCGTTCGCCGGGCCCTGTACCCAGCCGCCCTGGCCATAGCCGGGGTAGCCCGGATACCCGGGGTAGCCGTACCCGGGCGCGCCGGGCTGTGTGACGCCCGGAGCGGCGGCGGCCGGGTAGCCGTACGGGCCGGGCGCGGTCTGCGCGGGTCCGCCGGGGGCTATCGGGGGCGGTGGTACGGCCCCGGTGCCCGCGTCACCTCCGGTGCCGGCACCGGCGCCGGGGGCGGCGAACGGTCCCGCGGACGGCATCGATGTCATCGTCGGCTGGTCGTGGACGGCCGGCCGCGGCGGCTGCGCGGCCGGCGTCGCCTTGCCGAGATCCACTTTGTCCTGCGGCGCCCGGTGCTCCGGCGGAGCCCATGGGTCCCTCGGCTCGTACCCGCCCGGCGGCTGGTCGCTCTGGTCTGACATGGGCCTCCCCTTCGTGGATTCGTCATGCTACGGG
This sequence comes from Streptomyces sp. NPDC053673, assembly GCF_055585225.1. Taxonomy (NCBI): domain Bacteria; kingdom Bacillati; phylum Actinomycetota; class Actinomycetes; order Kitasatosporales; family Streptomycetaceae; genus Streptomyces; species Streptomyces sp. NPDC053673. The sequence continues at coordinate 81,895 of NZ_JBVJKN010000016.1, forward strand.
CCCGCGTCACGCGCCATCCGGCCCGCCTACGATGATCCCTGACCGGCAGGGCACAGGACACATGGAGGACCCGATGACCGATCTGCACCCCTTCATCGCGGGGCTGCCCAAGGCGGAGTTGCACGTCCACCATGTCGGGTCCGCCTCCCCGCGCATCGTGTCCGAACTGGCCGCCCGGCACCCGGACTCCAAGGTCCCCACCGACCCCGACGCCCTCGCCGACTACTTCTCCTTCACCGACTTCGCGCACTTCATCGAGGTCTATCTCTCGGTGGTGGACCTGGTCCGCACCCCTGAGGACGTCCGGCTGCTGACCTTCGAGGTCGCGCGGGACATGGCCCGGCAGAACATCCGGTACGCGGAGCTGACCGTCACGCCGTTCAGCTCCACCCGGCGCGGCATCCCCGAGCAGGGGTTCATGGAGGCGATCGAGGACGCCCGCAAGGCCGCCGAGACCGAGCTCGGTGTCGTCCTGCGCTGGTGCTTCGACATCCCCGGCGAGGCGGGGCTCGACGCGGCCGAGGAGACCGCCCGGCTCGCCGTCGACCTGCATCCGGAGGGCCTGGTCTCGTTCGGCCTCGGCGGGCCCGAAATCGGTGTCCCGCGGCCCCAGTTCAAGCCGTACTTCGACCGGGCCATCGCCGCCGGCCTGCGGTCCGTGCCGCACGCCGGGGAGACCACGGGCCCGGAGACCATCTGGGACGCGCTGGGCGACCTGCGGGCCGAGCGCATCGGCCACGGCACGAGCGCTCCGAAGGATCCGAAGCTGCTGGCGCACCTCGCCGAGCACCGCATCCCGCTGGAGGTCTGCCCCACCTCCAACATCGCGACCCGCGCCGTCGCCACCCTCGACGAGCACCCCATGAAGGAGATGGTCGCGGCCGGCGTGCTCGTGACCATCAACAGCGACGACCCGCCGATGTTCGGCACCGACCTCAACAACGAGTACGCGGTGGCCGCCCGGCTGCTGGGGCTCGACGAGGGGGGCGTCGCGGCACTCGCGAAGAACGCCGTGGAGGCGTCCTTCCTCGACCCGGCCGGAAAGGCGCGGATCGCCGCGGAGATCGACACGTACACCGAGCAGTGGCTGGCGAAGTGAGGACGGCCCCGTGCGCACCGTGACCCTCGTAGGCCATCGCGGCGACCCGTACGTCGCCCGTGAGAACACGCTTCCGTCGCTGCACACGGCGATCGAGCGGGGCGCGGACGCCATCGAGGTGGATGTCCGGCTGACCCGCGACGGGGTTCCCGTACTGCTGCACGACGAGACGCTCAAGCGGCTCTGGGGCCACGACCGTCCGCTGGCCCGGCTCACCCATGAGCAGCTCACCGAGCTGACGTCCGGCGGCGTGCCGACGCTGCGGGAGGCGCTGATCGCGGTGGGCGGCCACCGGCTGATGCTCGATCTGCCCGGGGCAGACGAGAAGGCGGTACGCGCGATCGTCGGCACGGTCCGTGAATGCGGCGCGGGCGAGCGGGTCTACTACACCGGCGGTCCGGTCGGGATGTTCGCCGTCCGCGATGCCGACCCCGGCGCGGAGATCGCCCTGACCTGGACGACGCTCGCCCCGCCGCGCCCGGTGCTGCTCGGCGCGCTGCGGCCGCGCTGGCTCAACTACCGCTTCGGGCTGGTGAGCAGGGACCTCGCGGACCGGGTCCATGCGGACGGGTATCTGCTCTCTGTCTGGACCGCCGACACGCGTGGCACGATGCGCCGACTGGTCGGGCGCGGTGTCGACTCGATCACCACGAACCGGGTGGACGTCCTCGCCCGGGTACTCCGCAGCTCCCGCACGGGGAAAGGACGCATGACGTGACCGACGCCGAGGACACCGGCCAGGACCGGATCCGCACCGACATCGCCCACAACGCCCGGGTGTGGAACTACTGGCTGGGCGGCAAGGACAACTACCTGGTGGATCGTCAGGTCGGCGACCAGGTGACCGGCATGTTCCCGAGCATCGGCCAGGTCGCCCGCGCCGACCGGGCGTTCCTGGGACGGGTCGTCGCGCATCTCGCCGGTGAGGCGGGGATGCGCCAGTTCCTCGACATCGGTACGGGCCTGCCGACCGTCGACAACACGCATGAGGTCGCCCAGCGCATCGCCCCCGAGTCGCGGATCGTGTACGTCGACAACGACCCGATCGTGCTGTCGCACGCCCGTGCCCTGCTGACCAGCACCCCCGAGGGCCGCACCGCGTACATCGACGCGGACGCCCATCGTCCCGAGGACATCCTGCGCGCCGTCGAACCGCCGCTCGACCTGACGCGTCCGGTGGCGGTGATGATGCTGGGGATCCTGAACTTCATCCTGGACACGGACAAGGCCACCTCGATCGTCCGCTGCATCATGGACGCCGTACCGTCCGGCAGCCATCTCGTGCTCACCCACCCCACGCTGGAACTGGGCGGCGAGGGCAACGCCGAGGCGATGGCGTTCTGGAACGAGAACGCGACACCGCCGATCACCGCCCGCAGCCGCGCCGAGTTCGCGGGCTTCCTCGACGGCCTGGATCTCCTGGAGCCGGGCATCGTGTCCTGTGCGCGCTGGCGCGACGGGGGCGCGACGACGGTGGAGGTGGCGCAGTTCGGCGCGGTGGGCCGCAAGCGCTGATGCGGATACGGGGGACCGGCCGGCTGGGGCAGTTGCGGGACGTCAACCCGTGGTTCGTGGACCTCGGCGTCGCGCTGCTCGTGCAGGCGGCGATGACGATGCCGTTCGTTGTGCCGCGCCCCGTCGGTCAGGCGCCCGCGACCTGGGCGGCCTACGGACTGACCACCCTGACCGTGGTGCCGCTGGTCTGGCGGCGGCGTGCCCCGGTCACCGTGCTGCTCGCGATCCTCGTGACCGGCGCGCTGTACGAGCTCGCGATCTGGGGGCCCGGCCAGCCCCTCCCGTACACCGGCCTGGTCATCGTCCACACGATCGCCTCGGTCTCACCGCCCCGCACCCGGCTGGGTGTGCTCCTGCTGCTGCCGGCTGTCGTGTCGGTGTCGGTGTGGCTCAACACCGGCTCGGCCCGGGAGCTGTTCTTCTGCCTCTTCGTGCTCGGGGCGGCGTATGTCTTCGGGAGGCTCACCGACACCCGGCAGGCCTACACCGCGGCGGTCGAGGACCGTGCCGCGCAACTGGAGCGGGCGAACCGGATCGAGGCCGAGCAGGCAGCGGCCCGCGAACGGGCCCGGATCGCCCGGGAGATGCACGACATCCTGTCGCACGCGGTGAGCCTGATGATCGTCCAGGCGGAGGCGGGCCCGGTCGCGGTGCGTACGGCCCCGGAGCGTGCGGAGGCTGCCTTCGAGGCGATCTCCGAGACCGGCCGGGACGCGATGACGCAGCTGCGCCGGATGCTCGGGGTGCTGCGCGAGGGCGATCTCGATCCGGATGACGCACCGCGCGAGCCGCAGCCCTCGCTGGCGGCGCTGCCGGGCCTGGTCGCACGCGTGCGGCACAGCGGCCTCGACATCGCGTACGAGACGACGGGCGAGGTCCGCCCGCTGCCCGCCGACACCGAGGCCACGGCCCACCGTGTGGTGCAGGAGGCACTCACGAACGTGGTCAAGCACGCGGCGGCGACCACGGTCCGTGTGCGGCTGGTCTACGGGAGGGACCTGCTGGCGATCACGGTCACCGACGACGGGCGGGGGCCCGGAACGTCCACCGGACACGGGCTCATCGGCATCCGCGAACGGGCGGCGGCCCATGGCGGCACGGCGTTCACCGGGCCGGGCCCCGACGGCCGGGGCTTCGAGGTCGGCGTCACACTCCCCGTAGGATCCCGGGCGGAGGTGGGGAGTTGACGATCCGCGTGGTGGTGGCCGATGACCAGGAGCTGGTCCGCAGCGGTTTCGCAATGATCCTGGACGTACAGCCGGACATCGAGGTCGTCGCCGAGGCAGCGGACGGGACGGCGGCCGTCGACGCGGTACGCCGCCTCTCCCCCGACGTGGCGCTGCTCGACATCCGGATGCCCGGCATGGACGGGATCGAGGCCTGCCGCACCGTCAGCGCCGAGTCCGCGTGCCGCACGGTGATGCTGACGACCTTCGACTCCGACGAGTACGTGTACGAGGCGCTGCACGCGGGCGCGAGCGGCTTTCTGCTCAAGGACGTCAGGCGGGACGATCTGGTGCACGCGGTCCGGGTGGTGGCGCGGGGCGACTCGCTGCTCGCGCCGTCGGTGGCGCGCCGGTTGATCGAGGAGTACACGAAGCACACCAACCGGCGTACGGCCGCGCCACCCGACGGACGGCTGGACGTCCTCACCGCGCGCGAGCGCGAGACGCTGCTCCTGCTGGGGCGTGGCCGGTCGAACGCGGAGATCGCGGCGGCGCTCGTCGTCAGCGAGCACACCGTGAAGACGCATGTGGGCAATGTGCTGGCCAAGTTGGGGCTGCGCGACCGGATCCAGGCGGTCATCTGCGCGTACGAGACCGGGCTGATCGCCGCCGGGGATCCCCCGCCGGAGGGAGTGCCTGCGTCCGGCTTCTCCCCCGTGGCGGCGAGAGACTGACCGGCGAGGACCGCTCTCACCGGCGATCCGCTCGAAGACCCTGGTCAACAGGATGGGAGGCGTCAAGAACGACGGCTCACACCACGGGAGTTGACCATGAACAGCCGTACCCGCACCCTGCTCGCCGCCGCACTCGTCCTCGGTGTCGCAGCGGGCCCGGCCGTCGTGCCGGCCGCGGCCCACTCCCCCGCGTCCGTGCGCACGGACGCCGGCACGGACGCCGGCACACGCTCTGGCGCGGGCTCCGGCGCGGGCTCCGGCACGGGCGACAGCGAGAAGCCGGACGAGGCCGCCCTCGAAGCCGCGGTCGCCGGGCTGCCGACCACGGACGCGACCGCCGCGCTCGTACGTGTCGGGGGCACCGGCGGCAGCTGGCACGGCAGCTCCGGTGTCCACGACCTCACGTCCGGCCGCCCGGCCGACCCGGACGCCCGCTTCCGGGCCGGCTCGGTGACGAAGGTCTTCACGGCCGCGGCGGTGCTGCGGCTCGCGGCGGAGGGCAGAGTGGACCTGGACCGGACGGCCCGCTCGTACCTCCCGGAGCTGATCCCGGCGACGTACGGGAAGGTCACCGTCCGGCAGTTGCTCAACCACACGCACGGCATCCCCGCCCCGGACATGCCCGGCACGACCGTCGAGGAGTGGTACGCGCACCGCCTCGACGTGCACGACCCGCGCACGATGGTGCGCTCCGCGACCGGCAAGAAGCCGGAGTTCGCACCGGGCACGAAGCAGCACTACCTGAACATCGGCTACACGGTCGCCGGGCTGTTGATCGAGCGTGTGACGGGCGAGCGGTACGAGGACGAGATCGCCCGCCACATCCTGAAGCCGCTCGGACTGCGCGGCACGTACTTCCCCGGCACCGACCCGCGCATCCGCGGCCCGCACAACCACGGCTACCAGACGATGAGGCTGGACGACGGCACGACCGAACTGCGTGACGTGACGGTGTGGGGCGTGACGGACGGCTGGGCGGCCGGGGACATCATCTCCACGACCGCGGATCTGGAGCGGTTCACCAAGGCCCTGTTCAGGGGGCAGGTCGTGCGCGGTCCGCTGCTGGAGGAGATGTTCACCCTGCCCGGGAAGGATGTGGTCGACATCGGGACCGGTGCCCCCGCCGCGTACTCCGTCGGGCTGTCCATGAAGAAACTGGGCGGACGTGAGGTGTGGGGCAAGTCGGGCGGCCGCTGGGGCTACAACGCGGCCGTCGCGGCAACCCGTGATCTGTCGCGCACGCTCGTCTACAGCGTCAACTCCACGGACGCGAAGGGCCAGGACATGAACAGGGTGGCGCTGAATCTCGCCGTCGCCGCGTTCGGGATGCCCTCCGACTAGTGCCCCTCCCGGCAAGCTTTGCCCTGTCGCGGCACTAGCCTCTGTCCGCCGGCCCCCGAGCTAGGGCGCCGCGGGCTCCGGGGCCGGGGCCGGCCAGGGCGCGGTCAGCCCCTCCAGCCGCTTGATCATGCGGCGTACGACGAGGAGCGGGACGACTCCGAAGACGCCGAAGGACATGTCGATGACCGTCCACCAGAAGGGGATGCCCCGGATCGGGCCGCAGATCAGCGCGAGCGGGATGATCCCGGCGCAGGCGATCATGCCGAACTCGATGACCCAGATGTTGCGTACGGGATCGCGGTACGGACCGTAGAAGGCTATGGCGATGACGAGGTGCGCGAAGGCCAGCCAGTCGGTGCCGTACAGGAGGAAGGGGTACCGCTCATCGGCGACGTCCGCGCCGGCCCGTACCCGCTCGATCCACTCCGGCAGGGCGGGGAAGGCGTCCGCGACCGGGGAGGCCCAGGACGTCAGCGCGTCGTGGACGAGGCGCAGCTCGGTGACGAGGGGGAAGGCCGTCAGTCCACTCAGGACGAGGAAGACGATGAAGACGGCCAACCACACGCGTATGCGCCGCAAAAGCGCTCTTCGCTCGCTCATGCCCGCAGCCTACGCCCATCATGAACGCGTTCAAAAACGCGGGGCACCGGTGACCTTGCGGGCCACGGCGTGCGAGGCGATGGTGGCGCCCGCGGCCAGCGCCAGACCGGTCACGGCGTCCCGCGCCCGGGTGGGGCGCAGCACGCCGGCGCGCCGCAGCCGGCCCCGGGCCCAGAGGGTGAACGGCACGACGATCAGGGGTGACGTGGCGGACCCCGGCGTGTAGCCGCGTACGGCCGCGGCCTGGGCGAGATGGACGAGGCCGTGCAGCCCGAAGCCGTTCAGTGCGCCCTGGAAGAACGCGGACCGTCCGCCGGTGCGCCCGCCCGCGACGGCGGCGGCACCGACGATCGTGGCCATGGCTCCCACCGCCACCGCGAATTCGCGCTCGTCGACCGACTCCAGGACGCGCCACACCCGCTCGGGGGCGTCGGGGAACCGCTTGCGGAGGGCGGGCAGATTCTCCCGTATCCAGCGCGGCCCGAACGCGATCTCCTCGGCGTCGTGCAGCGCCCAGGCGGCGAACAGCCCGTATGCCACCAGCGGGTTCACGGTCTCGGTCACGGACTCGGTCATGGTCGCGGTCACCGTCGCAGTCTTCATGATCACGAGTCTGCTACAGGCCGACGATTCCGTTCCACCGTTTGGCGAAGTCCCTGCGCTCCTCGGACGTGATGTCCCGCGCGATCGCCAGACGCTTGCGCATCGCGGCGTCGGGGAAGATCAGCGGATCCTCGGCGAGCGCGGCGAGTTCCTCGTCGTCGGAGCCGGCGAGGACGTCGCGCGCGGCGGGCACCGGGCAGACGTAGCTGACCCAGGCGGCGAGCTCGGCGGCGACCTCGGGCTCGTAGTAGTAGTCGATGAGCGCCTCGGCGTTGCGCTTGTGCTGGGCGAGGTTGGGGATCATCAGCGACTCGGCCCAGAGTTCGGCGCCCTCCTCCGGGACCACGAACTCGATGTCGGGGTTGTCCGCCTGGAGCTGGATGACGTCGCCCGAGTAGGCCTGGCAGGCGAGGACGTCCCCCGTGGAGAGGTCCTTGATGTAGTCGTTGCCGGTGAAGCGGCGGATGTGTTTCTGCCGCACCAGCCTCTCGACCTGGTCGCACACGGCGTGGAAGTCGTCGGCCGTCCAGCGGGTGATGTCCACGCCGTTGCCCTGCATGAAGAGGGCGAAGGACTCGTCGAGGCCGGAGAGGAGGGTGACCTTTCCCCGCAGGTCCGCGGCCCAGAGGTCCTCGATGTGCTGGATCTCTCGACCCAGCTTCCTGCGGTTGTACGCGATGCCGGTGATCCCGGACTGCCAGGGCACGCTGTGCCGCCTGCCCTCGTCGAAGGCGGGTGAACGCAGCTGCGGGTCCAGGTACTTGGTGATGTTCGGCTGCCGGTCGCGGTCCATCTCCTGGACCCAGCCGAGGCGTACGAACCGGGCGGCCATCCAGTCGCTGACGACGACGAGGTCCCGACCGGTCTCCTGATGGTTCATCAGGGCAGGGCTGACCTTGCCGAAGAACTCGTCGTTGTCGTTGATCTCCTCGGTGTAGCGGACGGAGATCCCGGTGCGTTCGGCGAAGGCGTCGAGGGTGGGCCTTCTGGAGGTGTCCTCGTCGTCGGTGTCTATGTAGAGGGGCCAGTTGGCGAAGTCGACGGTCTTGTCGCGGCCCGAGAGATCACGTGCGGCGCGGTCGCCTGGCTCGACATAGGCCGCGGGGACTCCGCAGCCGGCGAGCGCGAAGCCCGCGGCTCCGGCTCCGGCGGCGCCGAGGGCGCGCAGCGCCGAGCGGCGGGACATGCGGCGGGACGTGCGGTGCGTCGGGGCGTTCTTCGGCTTCGCTGGCACCTCGGCAGGATGCCGGGCGGTCGGTACGAGGGGCAATGGACGGTGCGTCGAGCGCGAGGCCCGGGCCCTGACACCCTGTCGATCATGGACACCTGTCTATACTTCATGGACACTTGCCCATGAAGTGATTGGTGCCCATGAACGCGACGGCGAACGTCCTGGTCGGCCTGGTGGCCGCGCTGCACGTCTACATCCTGGTGCTGGAGATGTTCCTGTGGGAGCGGGCTCCGGGTCGGGGACTGTCCGGGTTCGACGCCGAGATGGCTCGGGCGACGGCACCGCTTGCCGCCAACCAGGGGCTGTACAACGGCTTTCTCGCGGCCGGCCTGATCTGGGGCCTGATCGCCGCGGACCCCACGGGCCACCAGGTCCAGATCTTCTTCCTCGCCTGTGTGGTGATCGCCGGGCTGTACGGCGGCGCCACCGCGAACCGGCGCATCTTCGTGGCCCAGGCCCTGCCCGGTGCGCTGGCGCTGGCCGCGGTGCTGGTGGCGGGATGAGCGGCGATCCCCGGGCCGAGCGCACCCGGGACCGGCTGCGGCGGGCCCTGCTGGAGGAGTGCGCCGAGCGGCCGCTGGCGGAGGTCAGCGTGGCGGGCCTGGTCCGCCGGGCGGGCCTCGGCCGCGCCACGTTCTATCTGCACTACCCGGACCTGGACGCGCTCGCGGTGGACGCCTGCGCCGAGATCGTCCGGGACGCGGTGGAGGCGCTGCACGCGTGGCGCGGGGTGCCCGATCCGGCGGCCCCGCCGGCTGCGCTGACGTCTTTCTTCACCGGGATCGTCCCGCACGCCCCGCTCTACCGCACCATGCTCCGGGAGGGTGGCGGCGGCCCGCTCGGCGACCTGCTCCACCGCGAACTCCGCGCCCGCAGCCACCGCGAACGCGAGCTGGCGGGCGCCCCGGCCCCCGATCTGATCGCCTCGGCGGTGGCGTCGACCTTCACGGGCGTGCTGGCCGACTGGCTCCACGACCGCATCCCCGCGCCTCCGGAGGCGATGGCGGCCCACGTCTGGCGCCTCCTGCTCTCGCTGCACATGACGCCGTTGTCGTGAACCGCGGCGGGGTGCCGGCCCGCGCCGCCTGCGACGGGCCCACGCGGCGGAGCCGCATAGTGGATGCTGCCCCTCCCCGCCCCCTTCCCGCTGTGTCGATGTGCGGCTCCGCCGCGTGGGGGGCTGCGCCCCGAACCCCCGTACGGCCTGCGGCCGTGCCCCCGAACGCCGGACGGGCCGAGTTTCGGGTCGCAGCCCCGAAACCGCCTGCCGGCGTCTGAGGCGCCGGGGGGCGGCACCGCCGGAACGGGCCCGGGGCGGAGCCCGGTTCGGCAACGCCGAAGGGCGGGCCCCAGGGCCCGCCCTTCAACTTCCGCTTCCGCCGGAGGCGTTACGCGCCCAGGGACGTCATCACGTGCTTGATGCGCGTGTAGTCGTCGAAGCCGTACGCCGACAGGTCCTTGCCGTAGCCCGACTTCTTGAAGCCGCCGTGCGGCATCTCCGCCACCAGCGGGATGTGGGTGTTGATCCACACACAGCCGAAGTCCAGCGACTTGGACATCCGCATCGCGCGCGCGTGGTCCTTCGTCCACACCGAGGACGCCAGCGCGTACTCCACGCCGTTCGCCCACTCGAGCGCCTGATCCTCGTCGCGGAACGACTGGACCGTGATGACCGGGCCGAAGACCTCGTTCTGGATGATCTCGTCGTCCTGCTTGAGACCGGACACGACCGTCGGGGCGTAGAAGTAGCCCTTGTCACCGACCCGGTGACCGCCCGCCTCCACCTTCGCGTGGGCCGGCAGCCGGTCGATGAAGCCGGAGACCTGCTTCAGCTGGTTGGCGTTGTTCAGCGGGCCGTACAGAACGTCCTCGTCGTCCGGCTGACCGGTCTTCGTGTCCGCCGCGGCCTTCGCCAGCGCGCTCACGAACTCGTCGTGGATGGACTCGTGCACGAGCACCCGCGTCGCCGCCGTACAGTCCTGGCCGGCGTTGAAGAAGCCCGCGACCGAGATGTCCTCGACGGCCTTCGCGATGTCGGTGTCCTCGAAGACGACGACCGGCGCCTTGCCGCCCAGCTCCAGGTGGACGCGCTTGACGTCCTTGGCCGCCGACTCGGCGACCTGGATGCCGGCCCGTACCGAACCGGTGATGGACGCCATCGCCGGGGTCGAGTGCTCGACCATCGCGCGGCCCGTGTCACGGTCACCGCAGAGGACGTTGAAGACGCCCTTGGGCACGATGGCACCGATGATCTCGGCCATCAGCACCGTGGACGCCGGAGTGGTGTCCGAAGGCTTCAGGACGACCGTGTTGCCCGCCGCCAGCGCCGGCGCGAACTTCCACACCGCCATCATCATCGGGTAGTTCCACGGCGCGACCTGCGCGCAGACGCCGACCGGCTCACGGCGGACGATGGAGGTCATGCCCTCCATGTACTCGCCGGCCGAGCGGCCTTCGAGCATCCGGGCCGCACCCGCGAAGAAGCGGATCTGGTCGATCATGGGCGGGATCTCTTCGGTCCGGGTGAGCTCCAGCGGCTTGCCGGTGTTCTCCGACTCCGCCGCGATCAGCTCCTCCGCACGCTCCTCGAAGGCGTCCGCGATCTTCAGCAGCACCTTCTGGCGCTCCGCGGGCGTGGTGTCCCGCCAGGCCGGGAAGGCCGCCGCGGCGGCGGCCATGGCGGCGTCGACGTCGGCCTGACCGGAGAGCGGCGAGGTCGCGTACACCTCTCCCGTGGCCGGATTGACCACCTCGATGGTCCGCCCGTCCGCGGCGTCCCGGAACTCTCCGTCGATGTAATTGCGCAGACGACGCAGTTCGGTGGTCACAGCCACCCCTCCTGTCAGATGTCCGATGGGTGAGACACCCCACCCTACGTCGCCCAGGCTAGCCCGACGAGTGACGCTTTCGACAGGTCCGACGCTCCTCAACTTCGAAATCGGTGAGATTTAGATCTGAGAACAACGAATTTCATCGCTGATGGGTTGCGGGATCGACGAGTCCGGTGCAGAGTGATGCTTGTGGCCAGTCGAAGCACAGAGTCCAGGACCGGGAGCGGGTCGTCCCCGACGATCGATGCAGTCTCCCTGGCGATCATCGAGCAGTTGCAGGAGGACGGGCGCCGGCCGTACGCCGCGATAGGCAAGGCCGTAGGCCTCTCCGAAGCGGCGGTCCGGCAGCGCGTCCAGAAACTGCTCGACCAAGGCGTGATGCAGATCGTCGCCGTCACCGACCCGCTCACCGTGGGCCTGCGGCGCCAGGCGATGGTCGGGATCAACGTCGAGGGCGACCTGGACCCGGTGGCCGACGCGCTGACCGCCATGTCCGAGTGCGAGTACGTCGTCATGACGGCGGGCTCGTTCGACCTGATGGTGGAGATCGTCTGCGAGGACGACGACCACCTTCTTGAAGTGATCAACCGGCGCATCCGCACCCTTCCCGGTGTGCGCTCCACCGAGAGCTTCGTCTACCTCAAGCTCAAGAAGCAGACCTACATGTGGGGAACCCGATAGCCGTGAGTCAGGACCTCAGCGACCTCTCAAAGTCCGCCTACGACCACCTGTGGATGCACTTCACCCGCATGTCGTCGTACGAGAACTCGCCCGTTCCCACCATCGTGCGTGGTGAGGGCACCTACATCTACGACGACAAGGGCAAGCGCTACCTCGACGGCCTCGCCGGCCTGTTCGTGGTCCAGGCGGGCCACGGCCGCAAGGAGCTGGCCGAGGTCGCCTCCAAGCAGGCTCAGGAGCTCGCATTCTTCCCCGTGTGGTCGTACGCCCACCCGAAGGCCGTCGAGCTGGCGGAGCGGCTCGCCAACGAAGCCCCCGGCGACCTGAACAAGGTCTTCTTCACCACCGGTGGCGGCGAGGCGGTCGAGACCGCCTGGAAGCTCGCCAAGCAGTACTTCAAGCTCGTGGGCAAGCCGACCAAGTACAAGGTCATCTCTCGTGCGGTCGCCTACCACGGCACCCCGCAGGGCGCCCTGTCCATCACCGGCCTGCCGGGCCTGAAGGCCCCGTTCGAGCCGCTGGTGCCCGGTGCGCACAAGGTGCCGAACACCAACATCTACCGCGCCCCGCTGCACGGCGACGACCCGGAGGCCTTCGGCCGCTGGGCCGCCGACCAGATCGAGCAGCAGATCCTCTTCGAGGGCCCCGACACGGTCGCCGCGGTCTTCCTGGAGCCCGTGCAGAACGCCGGCGGCTGCTTCCCGCCGCCGCCCGGGTACTTCCAGCGGGTCCGCGAGATCTGCGACCAGTACGACGTACTGCTCGTCTCCGACGAGGTCATCTGCGCCTTCGGCCGGCTCGGCACGACCTTCGCCTGTGACAAGTTCGGCTACGTGCCGGACATGATCACCTGCGCCAAGGGCATGACCTCGGGCTACTCACCGATCGGCGCCTGCATCGTCTCCGACCGGCTCGCCGAGCCGTTCTACAAGGGCGACAACACCTTCCTGCACGGCTACACGTTCGGTGGCCACCCGGTCTCCGCGGCCGTCGGTCTCGCCAACCTCGACCTGTTCGAGCGCGAGAAGATCAACCAGCATGTGCTCGACAACGAGGGCGCGTTCCTGAGCACCCTTCAGAAGCTGCACGACCTGCCGATCGTCGGCGACGTCCGCGGCAACGGCTTCTTCTACGGCATCGAGCTGGTGAAGGACAAGAACACCAAGGAGTCCTTCAACGAGGAGGAGACCGAGCGCGTCCTGTACGGCTTCCTCTCCAAGGCGCTGTTCGACGCCGGTCTGTACTGCCGTGCCGACGACCGTGGCGACCCGGTCGTCCAGCTGGCCCCGCCGCTGATCTCCGACCAGTCGACCTTCGACGAGATCGAGCAGATCCTGCGGTCGGTCCTCACGGAGGCCTGGGCGAAGCTCTGAGCCGTCGGACCGGACTCGGAGCTGTTGGATCAAGCTCCGAGCCATGACGATCATCGGCTGTTCGCGGCCCGGATGCACCCTTTCGAGTGAGAAGGAGAGCGTCCGGGCCGCGTGCTGTCCGCACACCCGGTTCCGAGTCCTTACGGTGCCCTGTGACCGTTCGGCCCTGCCTTCGTTCCCCCGCAAGGGGGACGGGAAGAACTGATCAGAACCGAGGTGTACGCCATGGTGGCCCCGCCGGACAACGACGTGCTCTGGGCACGCTCCCTGCACCACTCCCTGGGCGGCTCGCCCGCGCTCAACGGAGTCTCCCTCGGCGTGTCCGAGGGCGAGATCCTCGCCGTGAACGGCCCGCGCGGCTGCGGAAAGACCACTCTGCTGCGCTGCCTCTCGGGCCAGCTCGTACCGCAGCAGGGCGAGGTGTGGTTCAACAGCAGCCCCGTCCACACCATGGGAGCGGTGGCCCGCGAGCGGCTGCGACGTGACCGCTTCGGCTGGATCGGCCCCGAACCCCAGCTGCTCCCCGAGCTGACGGCGTGGGAGAACGCCGCCCTGCCGCTGCTGCTGCGCGGCTGGTCGCACCGCAAGGCCAAGACCGCCGCCATGGAGTGGCTGGAGCGGCTCGACATCGGCACCTCCGCGCGCAAACGCCCCCGCGCGCTGCTCCAGGCCCAGCGGCAGCGGATCGCCCTCGCCCGCGCACTCGTCACCTCACCCGCCGTGATCTTCGCCGACGAGCCGACCGCGGCGCTGCACAGCGCGGACCGGGCCCAGGTGCTGCGTACGCTCACCACCGCGGCCCGCTCGCACCGCATCACGCTCGTCCTCGCCACCCACGACAGGGACGTCGCGACGCTCGCCGACCGCTCGGTGGCGCTGGCCGACGGGCGGCGCGTCAGCTCCGTCCACGACGCCGAGGCGGAAGGCCGGGCCGCGTGCTCGCTCTCCGTCTAGCCCGCGGCACCCACCCCCTGGTCCTGCTGCGCCGGCTGATGGTCGCCGCGGCGTCCGCGGGCGTCGGCTTCCTGCTGCTGTGCACGCTGTCCTACGCGGTCTCGGGCCCGAAGGCGTCCGAGCCGCCCCTGCTCCGGCTGGCCTGGTGTCTCGTCCCGCTCGCCGCGACCGTGCATCTCGCGGTCGCCGTGGCCCGTACGGACCCGGGCGCACGGCCCCGGCAGGGGCTGGACGCGGTCGGGCTCGGACCGGTGGGGCTCACCGCGCTGGCCGCCGTCTCGACGGCGGTGTCCTGCACCCTCGGCAGCGCGGTGGCACTGCTGCTCTTCCTCCACCTGCGGGGGGACCTGACAGGGCTGCCGTTCGACGGCGACGCCGCCGAACTGCTCGCCGCCGGACAGCCGTTGCCGCTGGCCGCCGCGCTCACCCTCCTCGCGCTCGTACCGGTGGCGGGGGCGGGAGCGGCGGCCATCGCGCTGCGTCCGCGCCGTACGAAGCCGGGCGAGGACTTCGAGGACGAGCGCTCCGGACGCCCCGCCGGGGCCACGCCCGGCGGACTGCCCTGGGGTGTCGCGTTCGCCGCCGCGGGCGTCGCGGTCGAGACGTACGCACGCCAGGGCATGACGCCCGGCGGCGGGAGCCCGCCGGCCGGGATGCTCGGGGGCTGGGCCCTCACCGCGCTGGGTCTCGCCATGGCCGGCCCGGGCATCGTCCATCTGTGCGGGCGGGTACTGCAGTCGGTACGCCCCGGGGCCGTCCGGCTCCTCGCCGGGCGCGCGCTGATGGACGACGCGAGCAGGATCGGCCGTCCGCTCGGCGTCGTCTGCGCGGTGGCGTCCGCGACGGTCGCGGCCTCGGCGCTCGCCGGGCACCGTCCTCAGCCGTTCGGCGAGCTGACCGGACCCGGGGCGGCGCTCGTCGTGGCCTGTACGACGGCGACGCTGCTCACCTCCGTGCTGGAGGTCAAGCACGCCCGTGCGGCCGACCGGGCCGGCCTCATCGGTCTGGGCGCCCCCGCCGCCTTCCTCCGCGCCTGCGTGGTGCTCCGGTCGGTGGTCCTGCTCGCGGTCTTCGCCCCACTCACCCTGGCGGTGGCGGAACTGGCCGCGATGCCGCTGCGGTACTGACCCCGGCACCGGGGCGAGAACGCCGGGGCATATCGTTTGGCGCATGGTGCAGGGAGACAGGCCGAGGCTGGGGTCGTCCTACGACGACGACCGCGAGATCGAGACGATCGAGGAGTTCGACCAGGTCATCGCGCGGCGCGGCAGCCTCGCGGGACACCGTGTCCAGGCCGTCGACCTGACCTCGCGCACCTTCGCGCTGCTCGCCGCGGACACCACCGGCACGATGTTCCTCGGCTGCCGCATGGAGCCCGACGCCGAAGCCAAGGTCCGCGCGGACGGCGCGCTGGTCTTCCCGCCCATACCGGATCTGCCGTTCGATCCGTACCGCGGACTCCTGTACTCGCCCGACGAGTTGTTCGAGGGTCTCGCCGAGGGCGGCTACGAGATCACCCGCGACGCGCTCACGTACGAGTGGTTCCAGGAGACCAAGGCCGACCGCGACATCTACGCCTCGATGCTCCGGTCCCTTCACGACGACGCCGTTTCGGACGCCCTGGACGAACTCCTCAACGGGGTACGCGTGGTCGGCGTGATGGGCGGCCACGCGATGAGCCGCGGCACGGACGCGTACGCCGGCGCCGCCCGGCTCGGCCGCGAACTCGCCCGTACCGGGCTGATCGTCGCCACGGGCGGCGGGCCGGGCGCGATGGAGGCGGCGAACCTCGGCGCGTACGCCGCGCCGCACGCCGACGAGATGCTCGACGAGGCTCTCGAACTCCTCGCCAAGGCCCCGTCGTTCACCCCGTCCGTCACCGACTGGGCCTCCGTGGCCTTCGAGGTCCGTTCGCGCTGGCCGCACGGCGGCGAGTCGGTCGGCATCCCGACCTGGTTCTACGGCCATGAGCCGCCGAACCCCTTCGCCGGCCATATCGCCAAGTACTTCGCCAACGCCACCCGCGAGGACGGTCTCCTCGCCCGCTGCAACGCGGGCGTGGTCTTCCTCCCCGGCGCGGCCGGCACGGTCCAGGAGATCTTCGACAACACGACCCCGAACTACTACGAGTCCCGCGGCGAACCCACCCCCATGGTCCTGGTGAACCAGTCCCACTGGACGGAGAAGCTCCCGGCCTGGCCGCTGCTGCAGTCGCTGGCCGCGGACCGGTCCATGGAGTCCCGGATCGCCCTGGTGGAGTCGGTGGACGAGGCGCCGGAGGCGCTGGCACGCCTCACGGAGGGCGCACGGCCGGCTGTCTGAGCGGCGGCCGTACGAGAGGGCGTCCGCACGGTCGTCCGAGAGGGCATCCACGTGGCCGTCAGCGAGGTTGTCCGCGAGGGAGAAGCAACTTCCGCACCGAAACTCGCGTCTGGCAGTCGGAACGAACGGGACCGACCCGCACCGACCCATACGTGAACGGAGCTTTTGGTGCTCATAGGACTGCTGACCGCGGTGGCGGCGTCGATCTGTTACGGCACGGGCTCGGTCCTGCAGGCCGTGGGATCGCGCAAGTCCGCCCGCCGGGAGGCCATCGCCGGTGTCACACAGCACGGCGGGCCGAGTCTTTCCTCGACCGCCAAGGCGGCGATGACCTGGGAATTCATCGTCGGCACGATCCTCGACTTCGTCGGGTTCGGGCTGGGCGCGCTGGCGGCGCGGCTGCTGCCGCTGTTCCTGTCGCAGACCGTGATCAGTGCCAACCTGGTGATCACGGCAGTGCTGAGCGTCAAGCTGCTCGGGATCCGGCTGAACCGCGCGGAGTGGACGTCGATCGCCGTGGTCTGCTCCGCCCTGGTGCTGCTGGCGACGGCGGCGGGCCCCGAGGGCAGCGGACACACGCCGATCGCCACGCACTGGTGGCTGCTGGCGATTTCGCTGCTGCTGATGGTGGGCGGCACCGTCGTCGTACGCCTCCTGGGGGCGCGCGCGGCGATCCTGGCCGGTCTGCTGTCCGGGCTCGGGTTCGGCGCGCTGGGGGTCGGGGTGCGCGTACTGAACGGCATCGATCCGTTCGATCCGGGCGCCCTGCTGTCCGACCCAGCGCTCTACGCAATTCTCGTCGCCGGTATCGGCGGGATGTATCTGCACACGGTCGCCCTGCAGATCGGCTCGGTCAACGGCGCCACGGCGGCGCTGGTGGTCGGCGAGACCGTGCTGCCGGGCATGATCGGTGT
Source organism: Streptomyces sp. NPDC053673 (assembly GCF_055585225.1). Lineage (NCBI taxonomy): Bacteria > Bacillati > Actinomycetota > Actinomycetes > Kitasatosporales > Streptomycetaceae > Streptomyces > Streptomyces sp. NPDC053673. The sequence goes on from NZ_JBVJKN010000016.1 coordinate 99,259, forward strand.
GCTGTGGCTGGGGGACGCCTCACGTCCCGGGTTCGCGTGGGCGGCGATCGTCGGGTTCGTGCTCGCCGTGTCGGGCGCGGTGGCGGTGGCGTGGTTCGGCGAACCGGAGGGCCACGGCGCCGATGCGGTCCCGGAGCCTGCGGAGCCCCGGAGTTCGGAGCAACTCTCGAACCTGTCCGGCGTGTGAGACGGACGGACACCCCGGCTGACTCGGCAGCGGCGGCGACCCGTCAAGCCCGTCCGGGGGTCCAACGCCACAGGGCGCAGGGGGAGTTCGAGGACGGGACACACGGGGTCACTAGGCGGCACCATCGACCGGCTTGAGGACCACCACGTCCTCCGCGGCGAAGGCGACACCGACCGCCGCGCCCACCTCGGGCGCGTCCCTCAGGCCGCACTCCGCCTCCAGGGGCGGGCCGTCGGAGGGCCGCAGCCGTACCGCCACGTGATGCCCCCGGAAGGTGAGCGACTCGACCACGCAGGGCAGCCCGTCGTCCGCCGCCCCGAGCCGTACCGCAGCGGGACGGACCAGCAGCCGGCAGGCACCCTGCGCGGAGCCGGCGGGGACGGGGATCCTGCCCCACACCGTGTCGGCGGCCTCGCCGGCCACCATCGCGGGCACCACGTTGTCGAAGCCGAGGAAGCGGGCGACGAACTCGGAGGCGGGTCGCTGCCACACCTCACGCGGTGTGCCGCTCTGGGCGATGCGCCCGTCCCGCATGACGACGACCCGGTCGGCGAGCGCAAAGGCCTCGCCCTGGTCATGGGTGACGGCGAGCACGGTCGTGCCCAGCTGGCCGAAGAGCCCTCGGAGTTCGACGACGAGCCGTTCCCGGAGGGTACGGTCGAGCTGGCCGAGCGGCTCGTCGAGCATCAGCAGCCTGGGCCGTGGCGCGAGCGCCCGGGCGAGGGCGACGCGCTGCTGCTCACCGCCGGAGAGTGCGGCGACGGCACGTTCTCCGGCGCCCGGAAGCCCGACGAGTTCGAGCAACTTCGCCACGCGGCGCCGTCGTTCGTCCCTGGACACGCCGTGCATGCGCAGGCCGAACGCGACATTGCCGCCGACGTCGCGCTGTGGGAAGAGCTGGTGGTCCTGGAACATCAGGCCGACTCCGCGCCGGTGCACCGGCACCCCGGCCTGGTCGGAGCCGCCGAGCAGGATGCGGCCGCCGTCCAGGGGCTGCAGTCCGGCGACGGCCCGCAGCAGGGTGGACTTGCCGCTGCCGCTGGGTCCCAGGACGCACACGATCTCGTGGTCGGCGACCTCCAGGTCCACCGAGTCGAGCGCGGTCCGCCGCCCGAACCGTACGGTCGCCTCCTCGAGTGCCAGCATCAGAACTCCTCCGAGGAACGGTCGGGACGGAGCCGGTCGAGCAGCAGCAGCGCCGCCGCGCAGACCAGCATGAGAATGGTCGAAAGAGCCATCGCCTGCCCGTAGTTGAGTTCGCCCGGGCGGCCGAGGAGCCGGGCCACGGCGACCGGCAGCGTCGGGTTGTCGGGCCGGGCGATGAAGACCGTCGCGCCGAACTCGCCGAGCGAGACGGCGAAGGCGAAGCCCGCGGCGACGAGCAGAGCCCGGCGCACCATCGGCAGATCGACCTCGCGCCAGGCTCGCAGCGGCGAGGCGCCGAGGACGGCCGCCGCTTCACGCAGCCGCACGTCGACGGCCCGCAGCACCGGCAGCATGGTCCGCACCACGAACGGCACACCCACCAGGGCCTGGGCCAGCGGTACCAGGATCCAGGTGGTGCGCAGGTCGAGCGGTGGCTCGTCGAGAGTGATCAGGAAGCCGAAGCCGACCGTGACGGCGGAGACCCCGAGGGGCAGCATCAGCAGCGCGTCGAAGCCCCGGACCAGCCGGCCCGCCTTCCGGGTGAGTGCCGCGGCCGCGAGACCGCCGATCAGCAGGGCGATGGCGGTGGCGGCGAGCGCGTACTCGACGGAGTTCCACACGGCCTCCAGCGGCGGTACGAGGAAGGTGCCGCCGCTCGCCTCCGTGGACCGCAGTGCCTGGTAGAAGTCGAAGCCGTATCCGCCGGGCCCGTCGAACGAGCGCTCGATCAGCACGCCCAGTGGCGCGATGATCAGCAGAGCGACCGTCACCAGGACTCCCGCGAGCAGCGCCCACTGACCCGCGCCGCGCGGCCGGTGCGCCGTGCGTGCCGGATCGACGAGCCGCAGCGCCGTCTCCCGCCGCCGTACCGTCCAGGCGTGCACGGCGAGGATCGCGCCGACCGCCGCGAACTGCACCAGGGTCAGCACGGCGGCCGTCGACAGGTCCAGGACCTGCGCCGTCTGCCGGTAGATCTCGACTTCCAGCGTGGAGTACGCCGGTCCGCCGAGGATCTGTACGACACCGAAGGAGGTGAAGGTGAAGAGGAAGACCATCAGCGCCGCGGCGGCCACGGCCGGGGTCAGCGCGGGGAGGGTGACGCGCCGCCAGGCTGCGAGGCGGCTTGCACCGAGGACCCGTGCCGCCTCCTCCTGCCGCGGGTCGAGCTGTGACCACAGACCGCCCACGGTCCGTACGACGACGGCGTAGTTGAAGAAGACATGGGCGAGGAGGATCGCCCAGACGGTCGTGTCGAGGCGCACGCCCCACCGTTCGTCGAGCAGCCCGCCGCGGCCGAGCAGGGCCAGGAACGCGGTGCCGACGACGACGGTCGGCAGGACGAACGGCACGGTGACGATCGCGCGGAGCAGCTGCTTCCCGGGGAAGTCGAAGCGGGCGAAGACATACGCGCCCGGGAGTGCGATCAGCAGCGTGAGCCCGGTGGACGCGAGCGCCTGCCACGCGGTGAACCAGAGGACTTCCAGAATGTCCGGCCGGCCGAGCACATTGCCGATACGGCCGAACTGCCAGACGCCCTGCGCCTGGAGCCCGCGGCCGACGATCGCGGTCACGGGGTAGGCGAAGAAGACGGCGAAGAACGCGACGGGCACGGCCATCAGGGCGAGCCGCGTCGCGTTCCCGCGCAGTGACGCACTCCCGCGCGGGGGTACCTCCCCGCTCGGGGGTACCTTCCCCCTCGGGGGTACGTTCCCGCTCGGTGGTTCGCCTACTTCAGGACGAGCGAGGACCACGACTGGATCCACTGGTCACGGTTGTCGGCGATCTTCTCCGGCGCCATGGTCTGCGGCTTGGCGATCACCTCACCGAACTCGGTGAACAGCGGCGGCAGCTCGGCGTCGTCGGTCACCGGGTTCACGAACATGTTGAGCGGCATGTCCTCCTGGAACTTCTTGCTGATGAGGAAGTCCAGCAGGGCTTTGCCCCCGGCCTCGTTCTTCGCGCCCTTGAGAAGGCCGGCGGCCTCGGTCTGGCGGAAGCAGGTGCCGGTGGACACTCCGGTCGGCGCCTCCTTGGGCTGCGGCTTGGCGAAGAGCACCTCGACCGGCGGGCTGGAGGCGTACGAGACGACGAGCGGCCGGTCGCCCTTGGCCGCCTTGCCGCCGGCGGAGCCGGAGAACTCCTGGTTGTAGGCGAGTTCCCAGCTGTCGACGACCTTCACGCCGTTCGCCTTCAGCTTCTTCCAGTAGTCCTGCCAGCCCTTGTCCCCGTACACGGCGGCGGTGCCGAGGAGGAAGCCGAGACCGGGCGAGGAGCGCTCGGCGTTCTCGACGACGAGGAGGTTCTTGTAGGCGGGCTTCGCCAGGTCGTCGAGGGTCTGCGGCGGCGCGAGCTTCTTGTCGGCGAAGTACTTCTTGTCGTAGTTGACGCAGATGTCGCCGGTGTCGACGGGAGTGACCCGGTGCTCGTCCCTGTCGAGCTGCACGGCCTCGGGGATCCGGTCCAGGCCGTTGGCCTCGTACGGCGTGAAGAGGTCGTTGTCGAGGGCCCGGGACAGCGTGGTGTTGTCGACGCCGAAGAACACGTCGCCCTGCGGAGAGCCCTTGGTGAGGATCTCCTTGTTGAGCGCCTCGACGGCGTCACCGCTCTTCAGCACCTTGACCGTGTAGCCGGTCTGCTGGGTGAACTCCTTGAGCACCGCGGGGGAGGCGGCGAAGGAGTCGTGGCTGACGAGCGTCACGGCCTTGGAGCCGCTGCCGGACTTCGAGCCGGCGGACGTGTCCTTGGACTCCCCTCCGCAGGCCGCGAGCGTGCTGACGCCCAGGGCCGCGGCCAGCGCGATGACCGTGGCCTTCTTCGTGGTGCTCACTGAGATTCCTCCTGGGTTTGACCAGGAAGAGACGCGGCCCTGCCCGGTCCTCTGATCCCTGGATCAGGAGCCGGGCAGGGCGCAACAGCTTGAGTCTCGTCCGAACTTCCTACCCGGAATGACCCGGGCGAGGTTCAGAGGGTCTGCGGTCTGACGGACACCGCACTCTCAGCGCTGTGGCGCTCCCCTGTCGGAATATGCAAATGTTCGCGCCCAGATTACATGGGCCCATATTTCACGGGCCCTTCCGGATACCCGGGCGGTTCCGGATGCACGGGGCCCCTCCGGACACCTGGGCCGTTCCGGCGACCTGGGCCGTTCCGGCGACCTGGGCGGTTCCGGATACGGCCCTTCCGGTGGGCCGGGGCCCTTCCGGTGAGCCGCTAGCGCTCGGAGGCGGCGAGCTGCCCGCACGCCCCGTCGATCTCCTGACCCCGGGTGTCACGGACGGTCACGGGCACCCCATGGGCAGCGATCGCCTCGACGAACGCCTCCTCGTCCTCGGGGCGGGAGGCCGTCCACTTCGACCCCGGCGTCGGGTTGAGCGGGATGAGATTGACATGCACCCGCTTGCCCTTGAGCAGCCTGCCGAGCAGGTCACCACGCCACGCCTGGTCGTTGATGTCACGGATCAGGGCGTACTCGATGGAGATACGGCGACCGGACTTCTCCGCGTACTCCCAGGCGGCGTCCAGCACCTCCCGCACCTTCCAGCGCGTGTTGACCGGGACGAGGGTGTCGCGCAGCTCGTCGTCCGGCGCGTGCAGCGAGACGGCGAGCCGGCATTTGAAGCCCTCGTCGGCGAACCGCTGCATCGCCGGGACCAGACCGACGGTGGAGACGGTGATCCCGCGCTGCGAGATGCCGAGGCCGTCCGGCTCGGGGTCGGTGAGACGGCGGATGGCTCCGACGACCCGCTTGTAGTTGGCGAGCGGCTCGCCCATCCCCATGAACACGATGTTGCTGAGGCGGGCCGGTCCTCCCGGCACCTCTCCGTCGCGCAGGGCCCGCATACCGTCGACGATCTGGTGCACGATCTCCGCGGTGGACAGATTGCGGTCGAGCCCGGCCTGGCCGGTGGCGCAGAACGGGCAGTTCATACCGCACCCGGCCTGCGAGGAGATGCACATCGTGACCCGGTCCGGGTAGCGCATCAGGACCGACTCGACGAGCGTCCCGTCATGCAGCCGCCACAGCGTCTTACGGGTCGTGTCGTCGTCACAGGAGATGTGCCGGACGACGGACATCAGATCGGGCAGCAGCTCCGAGGCGAGCCGCTCGCGCGCGGCGGCGGGGATGTCGGTCCACTGGGCGGGGTCGTGGGCGTACCTCGCGAAGTAGTGCTGCGACAGCTGCTTGGCGCGGAACGGCTTCTCGCCGATCGCGGCGACAGCCTCCTTGCGCTCGGCGGGTGTGAGGTCGGCGAGGTGCCGCGGGGGCTTCTTGGCTCCGCGCGGGGCGACGAAAGTGAGTTCTCCGGGCTTGGGCATGGTTCATCCAGTGTCGCAGACGGAATCCGGTGACCCGCGGCCGTTGATACCGGGGTGGGCGTCACCGATCCTCCCCGGCTCCGGCAGGGCGCTGTCTCCAGGGCCCCTCCTGGATCTAGAATCGAACTTGTGTCCGAGAAAGTGTCCCGCCTGGAGCGCCTGCGCAGTGTCCGCGAGTGGCTGGTCTGGCAGCTGCGCCGCACCGACGAGACCATCGCGGATCTGGAGCGGCAGGAAGTAGCGGCTGCTCGCGCGGCGCCGACGCTGCCGCCGCCTCAACCCGGGTGGAAACTCGCGATGCGACGGTCAGGCGGCAGGCCCACCCCCGACGCCGTCCACACGAGCCACTGCGGCATGGCCGGAAACCACACCAAGCCACTGGCACGCGAGCAGGCCCTCCGCGCAATCACCGAAGACGGCATCGCAGCCTGCCCGTACTGCCGGCCCGACACCGACCTCGGTGTGCTGTGAACCGCGAACCGGCGCAGCCTGGAGACATGGGCACCGCACCGATCGTCGTGCATCGCGCAGCCGGCACCCGCGGCCGCCGGGTGGAGATCCGCGCCCAGATCGCAGGCCTGGCCCGCAGCGACGCCGACCTGGTCGAGTTCCTGCGACGCGCAGGCCTGCCGGACGCCTGGGAGCTGCTGGACGATCCGCACTGGGTGGAATGGCAGGGCGGGCGATCACACGAGTACGGCGTGGGCTGATCGCGCCCCGTACAGGGGTTGGCGGAGACCCCGGCCGGATGGCGGCCGGTCCTCAGATCGTGCGGCACCGGGAAGCGGCACTTCAGGTGGCCCCTTCGACGCGGCTCTCACTCGGGGTCCGCGGTGCGTTCCTGCTCTGCTTCCTGCACGGCATCCGGGCCGAGACACACCGCCCGGTGTGCGGGGCGCACGTGGTCGCTGGGGAGTGGTTCAATTCCGCGGATTCGCACGGCGACGATGTCGACGGGGACACGGGAATGCCGGCCCCGGATGGTCTCCAGCCGCCACCGATGGCGAGGGGCCACGTCCTTCGCCGGGAGGTCTTCGACAGCCAGGTAGACCCAACGGTCGTAGTTGGTGGAGTGGTGCCTGACCGCGGCCCCGCAATCGCGACAGGTCGGCGGCTCGTAGGAGGTGACGGCGTCCGGATCGGGTTCGGCCTTGGGAGGGGCGGTGGCGCCTTCCTCAATGGCAAGTTGGTTGGCGTAGGCGTTCCAACAGGGATCGCACAGCACGGCCATGAGACTGACGCGGCCACGTTCCCTTACGGTAGGGCCGCCTGTGTGGCAGCTCTGACATATCTGACTGGTGTCCTCAGTCGCCCCCATGTGGTGGAGAGTGAGCGTAGACGCGCACAGGACGATAGGGCGCAATTGGGTCGCATCGGCGCGTGCGCGGCGACCAGGCGCAGCCCATGAGCAGTGCCAAGGTGGATCACGGATGCGGTGACCGCCGCTTCAGGAGTTCGACCTCGCCCCGGCGTGGTCAAGGCCCACCGCGCACACCGGTGCCATACGTGGCTGCGGACTGTCGCCGCTGTCTGTGGCCGTTGCTGTCAGCGGAACAGCTCCGGAACCGGGCATGCCTCCAATGGCTCTTCGGGCCGGGCGGCAGGCGACTCGTCCCTTGGTGCCGATCCCGCCGGAGACCGACCCAGAGATACGGAGAGGGGCCCGCGTCCTGTGGACAACGAGCCCCTCGACCAGAAAAGCCCAGGTCAGCCGGGTTCCGCATGGCCCAGCACGCAGGACGGCTCGTCAGCCGGTCCCTACGAAAACGACGAACAGCAACCAGACCACCGGCGCGGTCGGCAGCAGCGAATCCAGCCGGTCCATGATGCCGCCGTGGCCCGGCAGCAGCGTGCCCATGTCCTTGATGCCGAGGTCACGCTTGATCATCGACTCGCCCAGGTCACCCAGGGTGGCACTGGCCGCGACCGCGAGCCCGAGCAGCAGGCCCTGCCACCAGGTGCCGCCGTCGATGAGGAGCGGCATGCAGACCGCGCCCGCCGCCATGCCGAACGTCACCGCTCCGACCAGGCCCTCACGGGTCTTCCCGGGGCTGATGCGCGGCGCGAGCTTGTGCTTGCCGAAGCGCCAGCCGATCGCGTACGCGCCGGTGTCGCTGACCACAGTCAGCAGCAGGAAGGTGAAGACCCGCTGCGGCCCGTCGCCGGCGGTGAGCATCATCGCGACGAACGTGGCGAGGAACGGCACGTAGAACGCGGCGAAAACGCCCGCCGTGACGTCCTTGAGATAGCCCTCGGGAGGTTCGGTCATCCGCCAGACCAGTACGGCCAGTGCGGTGAGCGCCATGGCGACCCACGCACCCTCCGCGCCCCGCACATAGCCGGCCACCACCATCGCCGCCCCGCCCACCGCGAGCGGCACCAGAGGCGCCTTGATCCCCTTGCGCTCCTGGAGGCGGGAGGTGAGCTCCCACAGGCCGACGACGACGGCGACGGCGATCACCCCGACGAACACGGCCTTGACGATGAACAGCGACGCGATGATCACCGCGCCGAGCCCCACACCGACCCCTATGGCGGCACGCAGATCGCGGCCGGCGCGCTTCTTCGGCGGCGGCTGCGAAGGCTGGGGAGCCGCATGCGGCGGAGGGGTGGACATGGGCTCCTGCGGCATCTCGTCGCGGAACAGGGGGCCACTCGGCCGAGCAGCCCCCCGGTCCCGGTCATCGCGGTCTTCTGCGTCTCTACCTGCGTCGGGATCGCCGGGCACGATGGGCATGGGCCGAGTCTGCTGGGCGACATGCTCATCGTAAGCGGGACCCGCCGGGGCAGCCCCCTGGTCGGGCGGGCCCCAGCAGCCGGCGCTCGTCGGGGCCCCCCAGGAAGAGTCGTTCATCAGACCTCGAGCAGCTCGGCTTCCTTGTGCTTCAGCAGCTCGTCCACCTGCGCAACGTACTTCGCGGTGGTGTCGTCGAGCTCCTTCTCCGCACGGCGGCCCTCGTCCTCGCCGACCTCGCCGTCCTTGATCAACTTGTCGATGGCTTCCTTGGCCTTGCGGCGCACGGAGCGGATCGAGATCTTGGCGTCCTCGCCCTTGCCCTTGGCGACCTTGATGTACTCCTTGCGGCGCTCCTCGGTCAGCTCGGGGAACACCACCCGGATGATGTTGCCGTCGTTGCTCGGATTGACGCCCAGGTCCGAGTCCCGGATCGCCTGCTCAATGTTGCGCAGCGCGCTCTTGTCGAACGGGGTCACCACGGCCATCCGCGGCTCGGGCACCGAGAACGAGGCCAGCTGGTTGATCGGCGTCAGCGCACCGTAGTAGTCGGCCACGATCTTGTTGAACATCGCCGGGTGCGCACGCCCGGTGCGGATCGCGGCGAAGTCCTCCTTGGCGACCACGACGGCCTTCTCCATCTTCTCCTCGGCCTCGAGGAGGGTCTCTTCGATCACCACTTGCTCCTGCGTGTCTTGAGTAGGCCCGGCGTGTACGCGTGACTTGTCCGCGTTACGAGTACGGCCGGCGAAACTTGGCGGCGCGTCTTCCCCTGCACGGTGTCCGACCGGCAGGGCTTTGTCCATCCCCTCACGGGGCGGTGCCCCCGGGTCAGCCCCGGGTGCCCTGGTCGCTCACGAGCGTGCCGATCTTCTCACCCCGGACCGCCCGCGCGATATTGCCCGGGGTAAGCAGTTCGAAGACGAGGATGGGCAGATCGTTGTCGCGGCAGAGGGTGATGGCGGTGGCGTCGGCGACCTTGAGGTTGCGGGTGAGCACCTCGCCGTACTCCAGCGCATCGAACTTCACGGCGTCCGGATTGGCCTTCGGGTCGGAGTCGTAGACCCCGTCGACACCGTTCTTGCCCATGAGCAGGGCCTCGGCGTCGATCTCCAGGGCGCGCTGGGCCGCGGTGGTGTCGGTGGAGAAGTAGGGCATGCCCATACCGGCACCGAAGATGACGACGCGGCCCTTCTCCAGATGGCGCACAGCACGCAGCGGAATGTACGGCTCCGCGACCTGGCCCATGGTGATGGCGGTCTGGACGCGGGAGTCGATGCCTTCCTTCTCCAGGAAGTCCTGGAGCGCGAGGCAGTTCATGACCGTGCCGAGCATGCCCATGTAGTCGGAGCGCGCCCGGTCCATGCCGCGCACCTGGAGCTCGGCGCCGCGGAAGAAGTTGCCACCGCCGATGACGATCGCGATCTCTGCGCCGTCACGGACGACCGCGGCGATCTCCCGTGCGATGGCGTGTACGACGTCGGGGTCGACGCCCAAGCCGGTGCCGCCGGAGAACGCTTCTCCGGACAGCTTCAGCATGAAGCGGCCGGCTTTCTTGCCGGTGTGGTCGCTTTTGTCGTCGGCGCCCAGATTGGCGTCCGCGCCCTTGTTCATGGAGATCTCCTCGTGCACATACGAAGAAGGCCATTGCCGGTGGGTGCTGGTGTCCCTGCGGCAATGGCCTCCTCGTCAGATCTGCGGTCGTCCGGCGTCTACGCGGCCGACGACTGCTGAGAAACCCTAGCGGGCTCCCGTGTCGATCGCGTACCGGCTCAGATGCCGACCTTGATGCGCGAGAAGCGCTTCAGGCTGACACCGGCCTCGTCCAGGATCTGCTGGACGGACTTCTTGTTGTCGAGCGCGTACGGCTGACCAAGGAGGGTGGCCTCCTTGAAGAAGCCGTTGACGCGGCCCTCGACGATCTTCGGGAGAGCGGCCTCGGGCTTGCCCTCGGCGCGCGTGGTCTCCTCGGCGACACGACGCTCGGACTCGACGACCTCGGCCGGAACGTCCTCGCGGGAGAGGTACTTCGGCGCGAAGGCCGCGATGTGCTGCGCGACGCCCTTGGCGATCTCCGCGACCGGCTTGTCGAGCTCGACGAGAACACCGATCTGCGGGGGCAGGTCGGGCATGGTGCGGTGCATGTACGCCGTGACGTAAGCACCGGAGAACTGCGCGAAGCGGTCCAGGACGATCTTCTCGCCGAGGTTGGCGTTGGCCTCGTCGACGTACGCCTGGACAGACTTGCCGGGCTCGATCTCGGAGGCGAGCAGCGCCTCGATGTCGGCCGGGTTCGTCGCGGCGACGTGGGCGGCGAGCGCGTTGGCAACGGCCTGGAACTTCTCGCCCTTGGCGACGAAGTCCGTCTCGCACTTCAGCTCGAGGATGACACCGGAGGTGTTGTCGTCGGCGATCAGGGAGACGACGGCACCGTTCTCGGCGGAACGGCCCTCGCGCTTGGCGACGCCCTTCTGGCCCTTGATGCGCAGCGCCTCGACGGCCTTGTCGACGTTGCCGTCGGCCTCGTCGAGCGCCTTCTTGCAGTCCATCATGCCCGCGCCGGTGAGCTCGCGGAGCTTCTTAACGTCAGCGGCGGTGTAGTTCGCCATGTCTGTGAATCTCTCTGAAGTCGAAGAGTCGAACGATCTACGGGTCAACGGCGGGGGCTTCATGGGCCCCCGCCGTCAGCATCCGAACCTGTGGTGTCAGGCCTGCTCGGCGTCCGCGGCCGGGGCCTCGGCAGCGGCCTCGGCCGGCTTCTCGGCCTCGGCGGCCGGGGTCTCGTCGGCCTTCTTCTCGCCCTCGAGCAGGTCGCGCTCCCACTCGGCCAGCGGCTCGCCCGCAGCCTTGTCGCCCGGCTTCGAGTCACCGGTGGCGACGCCGGAGCGGGCGATGAGGCCCTCGGCGACGGCGTCGGCGATCACACGGGTGAGCAGCGTGACGGAGCGGATCGCGTCGTCGTTGCCCGGGATCTTGTAGTCGACCTCGTCGGGGTCGCAGTTGGTGTCGAGGATCGCGACGACCGGGATGTGGAGCTTGCGCGCCTCACCGACGGCGATGTGCTCCTTCTTGGTGTCGACGATCCAGACGGCGCTCGGCACCTTCTGCATCTCGCGGATACCACCGAGGGTCTTCTCCAGCTTGGCCTTCTCGCGGGAGAGGACCAGGAGCTCCTTCTTGGTGAGGCCGGAGGCGGCCACGTCCTCGAAGTCGATCGCCTCGAGCTCCTTCAGACGCTGAAGGCGCTTGTAGACGGTGGAGAAGTTGGTGAGCATGCCGCCGAGCCAGCGCTGGTTGACGTAAGGCATGCCGACGCGGGTCGCCTGCTCGGCGATGGCCTCCTGCGCCTGCTTCTTGGTGCCGACGAACATGATGGAGCCGCCGTGCGCGACGGTCTCCTTGACGAACTCGTAGGCGCGGTCGATGTACGACAGCGACTGGAGCAGGTCGATGATGTAGATGCCGTTGCGCTCGGTGAAGATGAAGCGCTTCATCTTCGGGTTCCAGCGACGGGTCTGGTGACCGAAGTGGACGCCGCTCTCCAGCAGCTCCCGCATCGTGACGACGGCCATGGCCGTATCTCCTTGAGTTTCTCGGTTATGTCCTGACGCCCCGACGCGCCGTGCCACAAGGGACCGAGGAGCGCGGCCACCGACCGAGGATGAGGGTGGTGGCGGGGCGTGCGAAGTCGACCCGGTGACCCGGATCGCCAGAAGAAGTGTACGGGACCGGCGCGGTGCCGGGTGACGGCGCTGTCCACAACTGGCCGGTTGTCCACAGATCCGGACCATGATCAGCGCGGTCGGGGCGGGATGCGGGACGGTCTGCGCCATGAATCGCTTACGAGTCGTGACGATCGCGCTGGCGGCTTCGCTGCTGGTGTTGCTCCTCGGAGGGGTGGCATGGGCAGGGGTCTGGCCGGTGGGCCCGCCGCGCCCTGCGGTGGCGCGGGGCTGGGAGCCACCGGCCACTACGTACGGGCGGGGCCACCGCGGGGTGGATCTGGTGGCGCCGCCGGGTACGGAGATCCGGGCTGTGGCTCCGGGCCGGGTGTCCTTCGCGGGGCCGGTGGCGGGGCGCGGGGTCCTGTCGATCACGTTGACGGGCACCGGCGAGCCTCCCCTGCGCACCACGTACGAGCCGGTCCGGCCCATGATCCGCCCGGGCACCGAGGTGACCGCCGGTCAAGTGGTCGCCGTCCTGACGGAAGGCCCCTCCCACTGCCCGCGGGGGTGTCTGCACTGGGGCCTGCGCCGCGGTGAGGAGTACCTCGACCCGCTGTCGCTGCTGCCCCCGTCGGCCCTGCGGCGCGGCCCGTCCCGGCTGCTTCCTGTCTTCGGCGTCCCGGTCCCGACCGCGGAGCGGGCGCCCCAGGCGTCGAAGCAGACCCCGGGACGACGGCCTGCGGTCACGACAGCGGGCCGCACGTCGCAGGCAGGTGCGGACTGTTTCCAGGCGCTGGCCCTGGCCGCGGCGGCGGCCTGGTCGTACAGCGCACTGCGGCGCAGGTGCCGGCAGGACCGGCAAGACCGGCAGGACCGGCGCCTGCGGGACGACGCATACGAGGCGACGGGCGCGGGGCACTTCCCTTCCGGGCGCCGCGACAGGACACGGTGCGGGCCTGCCCCGGGTCCCGACGGCGTGGGTCCGGCCATCGGTGAGCTCAGTCGCCGCGGACGCCCCGGAGTGCCATCGACACCGCGGCCTCGGCGATCACGGCCGGGGCCTCGGCCGCGCCGAGCTCGATGCGGCGGACCGCCGCGTCCACGACTCCCTGGAGAAGCATCGCGGCCAGCCGGGGCTGCTGGTGGCCCAGCGCCCCGAGGGCCTCCACGATCATCGCGACGAGGCCGCCGTGCGCGGCGCGGATCTTCTCCCGGGCGCCGGCGTCCAGCTCGCTCGCGGAGATCGCGACCACGGCGCGGTGCCGTCGGTCACCGACCAGTTCGAGCTGCTGCCGTACGTACGCCTCGACCTTGCCCTCGGGCGTCCCCGCCTGCTCCATGGCCGCTTCGACCTCGGCCGCCCAGACCGGGAAGTCGACGGCGCAGAGCTCCTCGACGACAGCGGCACGGGAGCGGAAGTACTCGTACACGGAGGACCGGGCGAGGCCCGTGCGCTCGGCGAGGGCGGGGAAGGTCAGCGCTTCCGTACCGCCTTCGGACAGCAGGGTACGCGCGGCATCAAGCAGGGCGCCGCGCTGCATGGTCCGGTGCTCGGCCACGGAGGCCGCTCGAATCCTGGGCACGGGTCCACTTTAAGGCCGTGGCCGTCGATGAGGACGGGGCAGGGACGATTCGGCCCGACCGCCACGTGTCACCTGCCGACGTCTGCCAGCTTTGCCCTGAGCTGCAGCACCGACTTGGTGTGGATCTGGCTGACTCTGCTCTCGGTGACGCCGAGGACGTTGCCGATCTCGGCGAGGGTGAGGCCCTCGTAGTAGTAGAGCGTGACGACCGTCTTCTCACGGTCGGGAAGCGTGTTGATGGCGCGGGCGAGGAGCCGGCGCAGCTCACGGTCCTCGGCGACCTCGACGGGGTTGTCCGCGGCGGTGTCCTCCAGCGTGTCCATCAGGCTGAGCCTGTCGCCGCCCTCGCCGCCTACGTGCAGCAGCTCTTCCAGGGCTACGACGTTCGCCAGGGACAACTGGCTGAAAACGGAGTGCAGTTCCTCGAGCGAGATACCCATTTCCGAGGCAACCTCGCCCTCGGAGGGGGTGCGCCTCAGTTGGGCCTCCAGCGTGGCGTAGGCGCGCTCGACGGCGCGCGCCTTCTGGCGCACGGAGCGGGGGATCCAGTCCAGGGCCCGCAGTTCGTCGATCATGGCGCCCCGGATGCGGGTGATCGCATAGGTCTCGAACTTGATGGACCGCTCGATGTCGAACTTCTCGATGGCGTCGATGAGGCCGAAGACCCCGGAGGAGACGAAGTCCGCCTGCTCGACGTTGGACGGCAGACCGACGCTCACCCGGCCCGCGACGTACTTCACCAGTGGCGAGTAGTGCAGGATCAGCTGCTCCCGCAACCGTCCGTCACCCGTGGCCTTGTACGACCGCCACAACTCTTCGAGCGACGAGGGCGCGGGCGGCCGCACGGTGCCACGGGCAGCGGGTGGCACTGCCGCGCGGTCAGACCCGGACGTGTGCTGGGGCATGCGTTGCCTTGAGCCGTTCTGCTGTGGGGTGTGAAGGAACGGGTGTCTCGTCGGATGGTTGGGTGGGGAACCTGGTGAGCGTAGCGTGACTGGAGTATTGCGGTGCGCGAACAGCGGCGTATCGCGCACATGCGGGTAGGTACCGTCGGCCACACCTTCGAACGCGGGCCGACGCCGTACGCGTCGGTCCTCCCGGTGTCACCGAGTGAGCGGCGAGGGTCATCGGTGTCACCTTTTCACCCGATTGCGCCAGGTCAAGCACCGCCTCGCCGTGCGTTCGACCCCTGTATCGCAGGTGGCGCCAACTGCCAGCCGTCGCCGTGCCGTTCGACGAAGCCGAGTGAGTGCAGTTCGTACAGCCTGGCGAGCACCTCGTCAGCAGTCGTCCCCGCCCTTCGGGCGATGTCCCCCTTGTCGAGCACGCCCCGGGCGGGGAGACACTCCAGGATCCGGGTGCACGCGGGACCGAGGAGGTCCCTGGGAAGCACCGGGCCGTTGCGCGCCGGGGCGAGGTCGCCGATGTCACCCACGAGCTCGGCCACTTCGTCGGCGTCGGTGACCAGCGCACCCTCTCCGCGCAGCAGTTCATGCACGCCGGCCGAGAGTCCGCTGGTCACCGGGCCGGGAACGCCCATGGTGCACCGGCCGAGACGCAGCGCACTGCGCGCGGTGACCAGGGAACCGCTCCGGTACTCGGCTTCGACGACGACGGTGCCGCGGGTGAGGGCGGCGATCACGCGGTTCCGCAGGACGAATCTGCTGCGCGTGGGATGAGCGCCGGGCGGCAACTCTCCGATCACCAGCCCCTGTTCCACGATGCGGCCGATCAACTCGGCGTGGGCACGCGGGTAGGCGACGTCGACTCCGCAGGCCAGCACCGCGACGGTCGCTCCACCGGCGGCAAGGGCCCCTCGGTGCGCGGCGCCGTCGACGCCGTGGGCTGCGCCGGAGACGACGACCCAGCCGCGCTCGGCGAGGCCCGATCCAAGGCTCGCCGCCACATGCGCGCCGTAGGGTGTGCAGGCCCTGGCTCCCACCACGGCGACCGAGCGCAGCGCCCATATCCGCAGGTCGGGACCGCCACGCACCCAGAGTCCGACGGGCATGGCGTCCCCGAGGTCGGCGAGCTGCCCCGGCCACTCCGCGTCACCCGGACAGAGGAAGCGCCCGCCGGCCTCCGCCACCGTATCGAGGTCGTGCTCCGGGCGGGCCGCCGCGGCCCGTGTCCGATAGCCCTCGATCCGCTGCGCCCCTGCGCCGGTCAGCGCGCCCTCCCCCGCCCGAGGCGCGGTGAGCCGCGCCATCAGCTCCACAGCGCCGTGCTGCCGCAGCAACCGCCCTCCCTGTTCATCACCCGGTTCGACGACCCGCGTCAACGCCGCCCGCGCCCTACGCTCCTCGTCACTCACCCCCGCCGGCATGCGCCGCCCCCGCTCACCGCTCGGCTCCGATGCCCACAGGGACGCCCCTGGCGATGCCCGTGCGCAGTTGCAGGGCGAGATCCACGTCGTGGGCGGTGGGCCTCCCGCGCCCGGCGAGGTCGGCGACGGTCCAGGCCACACGGAGGACACGGTCCATGCCCCGGGCGGTGAGCAGCCCCCGCTCCATGTCGCGCTCGGCTGCGGCGAGCGCGCCGGGCGCCACCTGCCAGCGGGTGCGCAGCTCATGACCGGGCACCTCACTGTTGACGCTCCACGAGGTACCCTCCAACCGGTCGGCGGCCCTGGCCCGGGCCTCCTGGACCCGGGCGGCGACGACCGCCGTCGACTCCCCTCGCCCGCCCTGCCCCAGCAGGTCCGAACGGTTGACCGGCTCCGCCTCGACACGTAGGTCGACCCGGTCGAGCAGCGGCCCGGACAGCCGGGCCTGGTAGCGCCGGATCAGCGATGCGGGGCACTCGCATCCGGCACCGTGCAGGGTGTGCCGGCCGCAGGGACAGGGGTTGGCCGCCAGCACCATGAGGAAGCGGGCCGGAAGCCTCACCACCCCTGCGCTGCGCGCGACGACCACATGACCGGACTCGAGCGGCTGGCGGAGAGCGTCGAGCGCTTTGCCCGAGAACTCCGGAGCCTCGTCGAGGAACAGCACACCCCGGTGTGCCAGGGACACGGCTCCGGGCCTCGGCAGGCCCTGGCCGCCGCCGACGAGGGACTGCATGGTCGCCGAGTGGTGCGGGGCGCAGTACGGCGGCGTGCGCACGAGGGGCTCGCCCGGCGGGAGGATGCCGGCGACGGAGTGGACGGCGGTGACCTCGAGGGACTCCTGCCGGGTCAGTGGCGGCAGCACTGCGGGCAGCCGCTCGGCGAGCATCGTCTTGCCCGCTCCCGGCGGCCCGTGGAGCAACAGATGGTGGCCGCCCGCCGCCGCGACCTCCAGGGCCGTGCGTGCGGCGTGCTGTCCTGCCACGTCGGCGAGGTCCGGCCGGTGGCCGTCGTCGCCCGGATCCGCTGCGAGCCCTGTGCCGACCCCGGCGCCCGGCACCATGAGTCCGGCGAGCATGGCGTCCGGCCGGCCCTCGCCGTCTGGCTCCTCCTGTGGCACCGGCTCGTCGTTGAGCACCGCGATGAGCTGGCGCAGGCTTCGCACCCCGAGCACGGATACGCCCGGCACCAGGGACGCCTCCCCGGCTGTCTGCTCGGGGACGACCACCTGCCGGTACCCCGCCTCGGCGGCGGCGAGGACCGCGGGCAGTACCCCGCGCACGGGCCGCACCCTGCCGTCGAGCCCCAGCTCCCCGACGAGCACCAGATCGGCGATCGCCCGCGGGTCGATGCACTCCGCGGCACCGAGGACCGCGCAGGCGACCGCCAGGTCGAAACCCGATCCGCTCTTGGGGACGGAGGCGGGACTGAGCCCTACCGTGAGCTTCTTCTGCGGCCACTCCGCGTCCGAGTTGACCACGGCCGCCCTGACCCTGTCGCGGCTCTCGACGAGGCTCTTGTCGGGCAGTCCGACCAGGGCGAAGGCCGCCACTCCGGGCTCCAGATCGGCCTGGACCTCGACCACGACGCCTTCGACGCCGACCAGCGCCACCGAGCACGTACGAGCGAATCCCATCAGGCCACCCCCCGCGCGTGCTCGACGCGGGGCGCGCCACGCCGGGGCAGCACCACTCCGACCAGGTCGATCCGCACCCCGCCCGGTGGGGGTGGTCCGTCGTGCCGCTCCAGCCAGCAGGCCGCCAGCCGTCTGAGCCGGGCCGCCTTGGCGGGTGTGATCGCGGCCATCGGGTGCTCGAACGGCCCCCGTCCCCCGGTCCCGCCCCTGCGGGTCTTGACCTCGCAGACGACCACCATGTCGCCGTCCCGGGCGACGATGTCGATCTCGCCGGCCCGTCCGCACCGCCAGTTCCGTGCCAGAACGGTCAATCCGGCATCGGCCAGGCGTCGGGCCGCCAGCTCCTCGCCGTACTGTCCGAGTGCCCCCGTCGCGTTCATCTCGGCACCACCTCCGGCACCGACTCTGACGCGTCACACCCCAGCTTGTGGATCTTGGTGGACAAGCCGTCCGTTGTGGATAACTCAGCCACCCGGCAGGGGGAACCACCCCTGCCCTCGGTCGCCCTGGCCCACAGGCACCGCCACCATCACCGCCAGAGCCCCCGACCACTGGCCTGGCAGCGGACCCGGATCAGCCTCCCGGAAGCTCCAGGTCGCTCTTGTTCAGCTCCTCGATGTTCACATCCTTGAATGTGAGCACGCGGACCTGCTTGACGAACCTGGCCGGCCGATACATGTCCCAGACCCAGGCATCCGCCATCGAGACCTCGAAGAAGACCTCACCCTGCACCGAGTGCACCTGCATCTCGTAATCGTTGGTGAGATAGAAGCGACGCTCGGTCTCGATCACGTATTTGAACAGACCGACGACGTCGCGGTACTCCCGGTAGAGCTTCAGCTCCATCTCGGTCTCGTACTTTTCGAGGTCCTCGGCGCTCATGGCATGTTCCCCTTCAGCCGTGCGTCCCCCTATTGTGCGCCAGCCCCGCGCGTCCCTAGACGATTTCTGGGGCCAAGACCACCGGCGCACTCGGAGGACCCTCGTCGAGCAGCGTGCGCAGCAGCTCGGCGAGTCTGGTCGGATACACCGTCTCACGCGCCGCAGACAGTTCGGCGGAGGTCCACCACCTCAGCCCCGCGACGCTGCGCTGCTCCAGCCGCGTCAGGCCGTCGAGGCTGGTCGCGGTCTGTCCGGTGCGTGCCAGGTAGTACCACTCGTCCTGGTCCCAGCGCCGTCCGTCGAACGGGAACGAGCACACCCGCTGCCAGATCACCGGCCCCAATTCGACGTCTGTGATCCCGGTCTCCTCGGCGAGTTCACGCAGCGCGGCCTGCTCACGGCTCTCGCCGCCCTCGATACCGCCGCCGGGCGTGAACCACCAGCTGTCCGCCGGATCGTCCGGCTCGAAGCCGTGCAACAGCAGGATGCGGTCCTGCGGGTCGAGCAGGATGACCCGTGCGACCTTCCGCAGCTGTTGCTCAGGCATCCGCCGTCACCCTGGTCCGTGCCCCGCCGGGCGTCCTCCGGCGGCCGAAGGCCCGCGCGACCGGCCCGTACGCCGCGCCCGCCAGGATCAGCACCGCACCCAGCGCCACCGACCCCACCACCATCTTCACCGGCCCCGGCCGGGACACTCCGCCCGGCAGCGCAGCGAAGCTCTGCGGGCGCTCCACCAGCGCGCCCAGCGGCCATGCCACGGCGTCCAGCCGGGCGGTCACGGCCTCGCGAGGCACCGAGCCGTGCCCGGGGTCCTCGAGGTGCACACGGGAGTCCAGGGAGCCCATGCGGTCGTCACCGAGCAGGAAGAGCTGCCCTTGGGGCACGGTGGCGGTGAAGCCGGTCAGCGAGGCCCGTCCCTTGTTGCGCAGATACGGTTCTTCGATCGCCTTGCCGTTGATGGTCATCCGGCCGTCGGCGTCGCAGCACGCGATCTTGTCGCCACTCACCCCGACCACGCGCTTCACCATCGGCATGTCGCCCCACACCTTGTCGGTGAAGACGACGACATCGCCGCGCCGCACCTGGGAGCCCTCGATCCGCTGTGCCAGCACCCGGTCGCCGGCCTCGACCGTGGGGGACATGGATTCGGTCGGCACTGTGTACGGCCGGTACTGCACCGCTCCCCAGACGAACCCACCGAGGAAGAGCACACAGCCGACGGCCACAGCCAGCCCCGACAGCACCCTGCCGAGCCGGCCGCGGCCGCCTTCCGTACGTCCTGTTCCGCTCATCCCAGCGCTCCCCACCTCGGAGATCGACGATCGCTGATCCGAGCGGCACCCTACCCGCCAGTCTGCTCCCGGGTCAGCATCCTGCGGCGCACCAGCACGATGGGCAACGCACCCGCGACACCCAGTGCGCCCGGGGCGACGGCTGCCGCGGCGCTCAGTCCGGGCTGGTCGAAGGTGGCGGGCACCGGAAGCGTGGACCAGCGGCTGAACGGCCAGGCCACGACGACGGCCCGTCCTACGACCTCGTCGTTCTTGACCGTGCCGTTGCCGGGGAGTTCCTGGTGGTAGCGCGAGTCCAGCGAGTTCTGCCGGTTGTCACCCATGACCCAGATGCTGCCCTCGGGCACCTTGACCGGCCCGAACGGCTTGTCGTCGCACGGCGTGCTTCCGGGGTGGATGTACGACGTCTCGTCCAGCGGCTTGCCGTTGACGTGGACCTTGCCGCCCTTCTTGCACTCGACGGTGTCCCCGCCGACCCCGATGACCCGCTTGATCAGGTCCTTCTCCTCGGCGGACGGCATCAGTCCGATGAAGCTGAGGAACTTCTGCATCGCGTTGGGCTCGGGGGCCTGGGCGTCGTCCAGCCAGCCGCCCGGGTCGTGGAAGACGACGACCTCGCCGCGCTCGGGCTCCGAACCGAACCACGGCGTCAGCTTGTCGACCAGCACCCGGTCGCCGCGCTGCAGCGTGTTCATCATCGAGTCGGAGGGGATCGAGAACGCCTGCACCAGGAATGTCTTGATCAGCAGAGCGAGGAGCAGTGCGATACCGATCAGCAGGGGCAGTTCCTTCCAGAACGACCGGTGCGTCCTCACTGGGTCACCGTCACCCTCCGGGGAACCGCCTCCGGAGCCATCGCCGTCGGGGGAAGGCTCCGCCAACCGCTCCGGCCGCTCCTCGTGCTCGTCGTGTCCGGATCGTGCGTCGACCGCCAAATCCCCCACATCCACTCCTCACTCCGTGCAACCGCCGGCGCCGGAGGCGGCGCAGGCCCACCACTCCCATAACGAGCGGGAGTTCCGCAGGGCTCGGGAGCAGGACCATTCCGTTCAGATCCTGAGAGGACACACTATGCGACGGTCCGTGTGCCGTGGCCGTCCCGGCACGCGCATCGGGCACAGAGGCGTACGTTCCCCGCTCTTCCAGCTTGCTCCAGTGGTCGAACGGCCATGCGATGACGACCGCACGCCCGACGACCTCCTCCTCCGAGACCGTGCCGCGGTACTCCTCGTCGAGGTGGAAGCGCGAGTCGGCCGAATTCGACCGGTGGTCGCCCATGACGAAGAGCCGCCCGGCCGGGACCTGCACGTCGAACTTGAGTTTGGAGGGGGCGTTTCCGGGATGCAGATACGGCTCGTTCAGCGGTACGCCGTTGACCGTGACCCTGCCGCCCTGGTCGCAGCAGACCACGCGGTCGCCCCCGACCGCGACCACGCGCTTGATCAGATCCTGCTCGTCGTCGGACGGCAGCAGACCGATGAAGGTCAGCGCCTGCTTGACCTGCTTGACGACGACCGGGTCGTCCTTCTTGGGGGTCTGCTCCTCCCGCAGCCAGCCGCCGGGGTCCTTGAAGACCACGACGTCGCCTCGCTCCGGCTTCGAGCCGAACCACGGCGTCAGCTTGTCCACCAGCACCCGGTCGTCGATCTGGATCGTCTGTTCCATCGAGCCGGAGGGGATCACGAAGGCCTGGACGAGGAAGGTCTTGAGGACCAGCGCGATCAGCAGCGCCACGGTTATGAGCAGGGGTATCTCCTTGACGGCGGACCGCTGCCGCCGTCGCTTCACCTTCTTCGCCAGCCTGCGCCGCTCCGCGCGCCCCGGGAGGGGGCGGACGCCGTTGGTGGGGCGCGTGCCGGTGGGCAGCCGGGTGTCGGCCCGGTGGCTCGCACGCCGTCCGCGGTTACCCATGCGCACCGTCCGGTGCGCGTACGCCGTCGAAGGCGTCGGTGGGCTCCAGCGCGGACCAGCGGCCGACCGGCCAGCCGATCCAGCCCGCCCGTCCGATCACCTTGTCGAGGGGGACCACGCCGCCGCCCGGCTCTCCCAAGTGGTCCCGGGAGTCCCGGGACTTGCTGCGGTGGTCACCCATGACCCACAGGGTGCCTCGCGGTACGACGATGTCGAAGGGCACCCGGGACGGGGCGTCGCCGAAGTACACGTAGCGCTCTTCGACCGGCACGCCGTTCACTTCGACTCTTCCCCCCTCGTCGCAGCAGACCACGCGGTCGCCCCCGACGCCTACCACGCGCTTCACGAAGTCGGTCTCGACGGGCTCGGCCAGGCCCACGGCGGCGGCTGCCCCGTGCACCAGCCCGGTCACCGGATTCTCTTCGGGCGTTTCCCGGACGAAGGATCCGGTGCCGTCGAAGACGACCACGTCCCCACGCCGTGGCTCAGAACCGAAACGGTACGCCAACTTGTTGACCAGCACCCGGTCACCGACCTCCAGGGTCGGCTCCATGGAGGTGCTCGGGATCAGGAAGGGCTGCATCACGAAGTGGCTGAGCAGCAGGAGAAAGACCGCGCAGACGCCACCGAGCAGGCCGGCCCGCCGCCAGGAGAACTGCCGGGAAATGCGCGCGGAGCGCGACCCCTCTTCCAGCCGGGACTCATCGGTCTCCGGTGCGGAAGAGCGGTCGCGCTCCGTGTGCTGTGCTTCGGTGTCCATCGGGGCCAGATGCTATCCGGCCGCCATAAGAACCGTATGAGGCCGCAGCTGCGCGCGGGTGTGAGCCGTAGCTCAGTTCTCGCGCTTCTCCTTGATCTTCGCGGCCTTGCCGCGCAGCTCACGCAGGTAGTACAGCTTCGCGCGACGGACGTCACCGCGGGTGACGAGCTCGATCTTCTCGAAGATCGGGCTGTGCACCGGGAAGGTGCGCTCGACGCCGACGGAGAAGGAGACCTTGCGGACCGTGAAGGTCTCGCTGACGCCGGAGCCCTGGCGGCGGATGACGACACCCTTGAACTGCTGGATACGGGAGCGGTTGCCCTCGATGACGCGAACGTGGACGTTCACGGTGTCACCGGGACGGAACGCGGGGACGTCGGTCCGCAGCGAGGCGGTGTTGACGGCGTCGAGCAAGTGCGACATGTTCGTCTGCTTTCTTCGCCGATGCCACAGGTCATCAGCGGTACGTAGAGATGAGATGGGGGCCGCGGCGTCGGAGCGGGCGTCGTGTCCCCCTGTGGCAGGGGCGCACGCCGGACGTACGGCAGCGGCCTATTCTTCCACGGCCTCCGGCCTGCGCCAAAATCGGCCGTCGGGCGAGGGCGCCCAGCCGAGGATGGAGAGGATCTCGCGGTCCTTCTTGTCGAATGCCGACGGGTCGCAGCGCTCGATGAGGTCGGGCCGGTTCTGGACCGTACGGCGGAACGCCTCGTCCCGCCGCCACCGCGCGATCTTCCCGTGGTGCCCGCTGAGCAGGACGTCCGGGACGTCGCGGCCGCGCCACACCGGCGGCTTGGTGTAGACGGGCCCCTCCAGCAGGTTTGCCATGGCGCCGGGCGCAAAGGAGTCGTCTCGGTGCGACTCGGCGTTGCCGAGGACGCCCGGCAGCAGCCGCGCCACGGCCTCAGTGATGACCAGAACGGCCGCCTCGCCGCCGGCCAGGACGTAGTCCCCGATGGAGACCTCGTAGACCGGTATCCGGGTGGCGTACTCGTCCATCACGCGGCGGTCGATGCCCTCGTACCGGGCGGGGGTGAAGATCAGCCAGGGCCGCTCGGAAAGCTCGACGGCGAGCTCCTGGGTGAACGGACGGCCGCTGGGGGTCGGTACGACCAGCGCCGGCCCGTGCGCGCCCGTCTCGTACCCGTCCGCGAGCGCATCGTCCAGCGCGTCACCCCAGGGCTCGGTCTTCATGACCATGCCGGGGCCGCCGCCGTACGGGGTGTCGTCGACGGTGCTGTGCCGGTCGTACGTCCAGTTCCGCAGGTCGTGCACGTGGACGTCGAGCTGCCCGCGTGCCCGCGCCTTGCCGACGAGCGAGACGTTCAGCGGCTCCAGGTACTCGGGAAAGATCGTGACGACGTCGAGCCGCATCAGGACGCGTCCTCGTCACGGCTGGAATCGATCACGGCGCGGTCGTCGATGAGTCCCGGCGGCGGGTCGATGACAGCCTTCTGCTCCGCCAGGTCGATCTCGGTGACGATCTCCTCGACGAAGGGGATCATCACCTCGCTGCCGTCGGGCCGCTCCACGATGAACAGGTCCTGCGAGGGCAGATGCGAGATCTCCGTGATCCGCCCGACCTCGGTCCCGTCGGTGAGCACCACGTCCAGGTCCATCAGCTGGTGGTCGTAGTACTCGTCGGGCTCGTCCGGCAGCTCGTCCGGATCGACCTCGGCGATCAGCAGGGTGTTGCGCAGGGCCTCGGCGCCGTTGCGGTCCCGCACGCCTTCGAAGCGCAGCAGCAGCCTCCCGCTGTGCACCCGGCCGGACTCGATGGTCAGCGGTCCGGCGGAGGCCGGCTCGGTGGCCAGTACGGCCCCGGGTGCGAGCCTCAGTTCCGGCTCGTCGGTACGTACCTCGACGGTGACTTCGCCCTTGATGCCATGGGCACGGCCGATCCGCGCGACTACCAACTGCACGCTCAATGCTCCTGTCATACGACTCGGGCCGGGATGGGCCGCAGCCCACCCCGGCCCGTGCCGGTGATTCAACTTCTCAGTGGACCTGGTCCACATCGACGAGGTCGACACGGATACCACGACCGCCGATGGCGCCCACAACGGTGCGCAGGGCGCGCGCGGTGCGGCCGTTGCGGCCGATCACCTTACCGAGATCGTCGGGGTGCACCCGGACCTCCAGCACACGCCCACGGCGCAGAGTGCGCGAGGCCACGTGCACATCGTCCGGGTTGTCGACGATGCCCTTCACGAGGTGCTCGAGAGCCTCCTCGAGCATGCTCAGGCCTCGGTCGACTCGGCGGGAGCAGCCGACTCAGCAGCCTCGTCCGCCTTCTTCTCGGTCTTCTTCGCCTTCGGGGTGATGGCCTCACCCTTGGCGTCGTCGCCCTCGAGGGTCTTGGCGAAGGCCTCGAAGGAAGCGCGCTTGTCTTCCTTCGTCTCCGGCTGGAGCAGCGGCTTCTCCGGGGCCGGCAGGCCCTTGTGCTTCTGCCAGTCGCCGGTGAGCTTCAGGATCGCGAGAACCGGCTCGGTCGGCTGGGCGCCGACGGACAGCCAGTACTGCGCACGCTCCGAGTCGACCTCGATGCGCGACGGGTTGTACGTCGGGTGGTACAGACCGATCTCCTCGATGGCCCGGCCGTCACGGCGGGTACGGGAGTCGGCGACGACGATGCGGTAGTGAGGCGAACGGATCTTGCCCAGACGCTTCAGCTTGATCTTGACTGCCACGGGAGTGGGTTCTCCTGGTTTTGACGTGGTTGGGCACAACGAGATGCCGCGTGGGGTTGCGGACCCGATGGCCCGATGGACGCGTCAGCCGGAGGAGAGAGGGGTCCTGTGCGACTGTCGAGTACAGCTAGCCATTGTGCCACACGGATCCGGACCGTCCGACCCGTGCCCAGGTCGGCGCGAGGCCCCACTCCCGTGCGCGGCCGGGCGGCTCAGCTCGCCGCGGCCACCGCTTCCGGGATGCGGAACGGCTTCCCGCAGCCGCCGCAGACGATCGGCGCCTGGGCGAGGACCGACGGCACGACCCGGACGTTGCGACCGCACTCGCAGACGGCCTTCACCCGGACGCCGCCGCCGGACGAACCGTGCCGCGCGGCCGGGCCCCGGAAGGTCCGTTTGGTGTCGGAGGCCGTCGCGACCGTGTGCGCGGCGAGGGCGCGCTGCAGCCGCTCGATCGTCGGGCGATACCGCCGCTTCGCCTCGGGGTTGAGCGTGACCAGCGAGAAACCACTGCTCGGGTGCGGCTCCTCCGGGTGGTCCAGGCCCATCTCCTCGGCGATCGCCAGGAACCGGCGGTTGTGGTAGCGGCCGGCGCGCGAGGTGTCACGGACCCCTCGGGCGGCGGCGATGCCGTGGACTGCCTCGTGGAGCAGTCGCTCGAAGGAGAGCTCGTGACCGCAGGCGGACGAGGACTCTCCGATCAGGGACTCTGGCGCGGCAAGGTCAGGCAGCTCGGGGTGGTGCCGCTGAATGTCGGCCCACGCCTGTGCCAGCTCTGCGGCGAGAACAGGTGGTGTCGTGCTCACGTCGTGATAACGAGCCGGGCGGCTCGCGGGTTCCATTCCGGGGCATCCCAAATATTTTGCACGTACCCGTCAGTTGCCATTGATGCGTCCTGACGAGGGCGGGTGCGCTGATCTGCGGAGAAGCCTCACAGGTCACACCAAGCCGGTACGTAGCTACACGTCTACGAAGTAATGCCGAAGATGCACGCCCCGGCGCGTACCCCGGGACCGCACTCCGGGGCGCGGATGGCCCGAGGGGGCTCGTGGGACCTCGGAGGCGCCCCGCCCGGCCGCGACCCGCCGTCAGTAGGCCCGCGCGACGATCGCGAGCGTACCCGGGGCGTCGTCGGCGTCCGGCACCGACCCGTCCGCCGCGACCAGACACCGCACCGACACGGCCTGATCGGCGAGCACCGCCTCGCCCTCCGTGCCGAGTGCCGCCCAGGGGATACGCGCCCAGCCGCCCGCGACCGCGGCCTCGGCGGCCTCCTCGATCGTCGTCACATCGCTCGTACGGGCCTCTCGGCGTTCACGCGACTGGCGCAGCAGCAGCGCCTGGTCCTCCTCCAGCACCGTGGGCAGCAGACCGGCGAGCGACTCGATCGCGACGGGTTCCTTGCCACCGGGAATGCGGCGGGCCAGCATCGCCGTGCCGGCCTCCAGATCGCGCGGGCCGACCTCGATGCGTACCGGCACGCCCTTGAGCTCCCAGTCGACGGCCCGGCGGCCGAAGGGGGTGTCGGTGCGGTCGTCGACCTGGACGCGGACGCCCGCGGCCCTGAGCCGGTCGCCGATCTCGCGGACCTTGGCCAGCACCGCCTCGTCGCCCTTGATGGCGAGGACGACGGCCTGTACGGGCGCCAGGCGCGGCGGGACGCGCAGGCCGTTGTCGTCGCCGTGCGACATGATCAGGCCGCCGACCATCCGGGTGGAGGAGCCCCAGGAGGTCTGCCAGGCCAGCTCCTGCTTGCCGTCCTTCGACAGATAGGTGGTGTTGAAGGCCTTGGAGAAGTTGGTGCCGAGCTCATGGCTCGTGCCCATCTGGAGGGCCTTGCCGTCACCCATCATGCCCTCGAGCGTGAGGGTGTTGACGGCGCCGGCGAAGCGCTCCCTGGACGTCTTGCGGCCCAGCACCACATCGATACCGAGGACGTTCAGCATGAAGTCGGCGTAGACGTTCCGGTGGATGTGGGCGGCGTAGTCCCGGGCGTCCTCGTAGGTGGCGTGGGCGGTGTGGCCCTCCTGCCAGAGGAATTCGGTCGTGCGCAGGAAGACCCGGGGACGCATCTCCCAGCGGACCACGTTCGCCCACTGGTTGATCAGCAGCGGCAGATCGCGGTAGCTCTGGATCCACTTGGAGAAGTAGTCGTTGATGATCGTCTCGGAGGTGGGGCGGACGACGACCGGCTCCTCCAGCTCCTTGCCCCCGCCGTGCGTGACGACCGCGAGCTCCGGGGCGAAGCCCTCGACGTGCTCGGCCTCCTTCGTCAGGTACGACTGCGGGATGAAGAGGGGGAAGTACGCGTTGGACGCCCCGGCTTCCTTGATGCGGGCGTCCATCTCCTGCTGCATCCGTTCCCAGAGCCCGTACCCGTAGGGGCGGATCACCATCGTGCCGCGCACCGGGCCGTTGTCGGCGAGCTCGGCCTTGTTGATCAGGTCCTGGTACCAGCGAGGGAAGTCCTCCGCCTGCGGCGTGAGAACGGGTGCCTTTGCCATGGCGGGAATCGTAAGGGGGCCGCACTCTGGATGGGGAATCGTTCGGGGCGCGAGGGCGCACGACCGGGGCACGCGAGGCATTGCGGCGCGACCTCTGGACGTACGGACGGATGCGGAGTTCCCTGGCATACGGGGGGAGCACGAGCGCACGTACACGGGGGGCTGTCAATCAGGGCACAGCTGACCTCTCGGCGGATTGGGGCGCTTTTCGATGACACCTACGCTCGTCCGGCACCACTCCCGTACGGCCTCCGCTCCCCCGGCGGATCCCGCCGCACGCGCCCGCGACTGGGTCGAGATCCAGGAGCGGATGCTGGTGCCCCTCTACGAGGCGGTGTACGAGCACCTGGAGGTCGGCAAGGGCTCCCGGCTGTTGGGGCTCGGCTGCGGCTCCGGTCTTGCCCTGCTGATGGCCGCGGCGCGCGGGGCGATCGTCACCGGCGTCGACACGGACCGGTCCAGGATGGCGCTGGCCCGCGAGCGGCTGCTCGCGCCGGAGCCCGACCGGGCTGCCTCGTCCGCCGCGGCGGGGGCGCGACTGGTGGAGGGCGGTCCCGAGGCGGCGGCCGATCCCGCGCTCCCCCGGTTCAGCATGATCACGATTTTTCAGCCGATCGGGTGTACGGCAGGCGACTCCGAAGGACTCGTCCCCGCGTTGGAGGCGGCGGTTCCGCTGGCCGAGCGCGGCAGCCCGGTCGTACTGGCCGGCTGGGGCCCGCCGGAACGGTGCGCCACGTCGACGGTGCTGCGGGTCGCGAGCCGGCTCACCGAGCGGCTGCGCGCGGGCGGCGGCTGGCGTCCGACACGGCGGGACGACCTGGAGGACGTGGCGACCAGGGCGGGTCTCAAGCCGGACGGCTCCGGGCGGGTGGCGTGCCCCTTCGGCTACGCGGACCTGGAGAGCGCGGTGCGCGGGCTGCTGTCGACCGGGCTGTTCGACGCTGCGGTGCGGGCGACGGACCAGGCGCAGGTCGAGAAGGAGGTCACGGAGGCGCTGCACGCGCATGTACGGGCCGACGGGACGGTGTGGATGCCGAACGTCTTCCGCTACCTGATCGCCCGCACGCGGTAGGGGCGACGCTGCGTCGCAGGGCCCGAACCGACGGCAGGCTCCTGGACTCCGTACGGCCTCCGCCCATGTCCTCGGCCTCTCCCGGCGCTTCGCCTGGGACCCCCGGACGGGCTCCGGCGGACCCCGGCGGCGGCCGAAGCACGGGGTCCGGGTCCGAGTCCCGGCTCGGCGGGTACGGCCTACTCCGACTCGTCCTTGCTGAGGCGTGGGATGCCCGCCGCGCGGTATGCCGCGGGCTCCTCCAGGGTCTCGTTGGCGAGCAGGGCCTCCGCGAGAGCGTCCAGCCGGTCGCGGTTGTCGCGCAACTGGCGGCAGGCGCTCTCGTAGCACTCGTCGGCGATCCGGCGCATCTCGTGGTCGACGGCGTCCAGCGTCGCCGAGGCGGCCATGAGTCCGTACGGCTCCTGCGCGTCGCCGGGGATGGCGGTGAGCCGGCCCACGCGCTCGCTCATGCCCCAGCGGCCGACCATGCCCCGGACGAGGTGGGTGACCTGCTCCAGGTCGCTCTCCGAACCGGTCGTGACCACCCCGAAGACGACGTGCTCGGCTGCCATGCCGCCGAGCGCGCCGATGATGCGGCCGCGCAGATACTCCTCGGTGTACGCGTATCTGTCGGCGTCCGGGGTGGAGAGGGTGACGCCCAGCGCACGGCCGCGCGGCACGATCGTGACCTTCCGGACGGGGTCGGCACCGGGCTGGAGCATGCCGAGCAGTGCATGGCCGCTCTCGTGGTAAGCGGTCCTGCGGCGCTCCTCCTCCGGCATCACCAGCGGCCGCTCCGCACCGAGCTGCACCTTCTCCAGGGCGTCGGAGAGATCGCTCTGGGTGACCTCGCTCTGGCGGCGTTTGACCGCGAGCAGCGCGGCCTCGTTGGCGAGGTTGGCGAGTTCGGCGCCGGTCATTCCCGGTGTCGTGCGGGCCACCTGGGCGAGGTCGACGGTCTTGGCCAGCGGGATCTCCCGGGTGTGGATCTCCAGGATCGCCCGGCGGCCGCCCCGGTCGGGCGGGCTGACCTGCACGATGCGGTCGAAGCGCCCCGGCCGGGTGAGTGCGGGGTCGAGGACGTCGGCGCGGTTGGTGGCGGCGAGCACCACGACGCCCTCGGAGCCGGTGAAGCCGTCCATCTCGGTCAGGATCTGGTTGAGCGTCTGCTCGCGCTCGTCGTGGCCGCCGAGGCTCGCGCCGCCGCCACGCACCCTGCCGATGGTGTCGATCTCGTCGATGAAGACGATGGCCGGGGCGACCTTGCGGGCCTCGGCGAAGAGTTCCCGCACCCGCGAGGCGCCCACGCCCACGATCATCTCGATGAACTCGGAGGCGGACGCGGAGAAGAACGCCACTCCCGCCTCGCCCGCCACGGCCCGCGCGAGCAGGGTCTTTCCGGTGCCGGGCGGGCCCGCGAGGAGGACACCGCCGGGCATCCGGGCGCCCATGCTCCGGTATGCCTCCGGGTTCTTGAGGAAGTCGACGACATCGCTGAGCTCGCCCTCGACCTCGTCGATACCGGCCACGTCGTCGAAGGTGGTGCGTCTGCCGGCCGTCACCTCGACGGGTTTCGGCGGCGGCTTGCGACCGAGCGGCCCGCCGCCCACGCCCCCACCCATCCGCCGCGCGAGGAACACCCAGAGGAGCACGAGCAGCAGGAGCGGTGCGAGCGAGATCAGCAGGTTGACGAGAAAGCCGCGCTCGGCGACGACCGGCTCGGCCGTCACGGTGACACCCTTCCGGGTGAGCTGCTGCCAGAGGTTGTCGTCGGCGAAGGCGGGCCGCTGGGTGGTGAACTTGGTGTAGTCGCCGCCGCCCGGAAGCGCCTGTTCCCTCTTCAGCTCGCCCTGGATCGCGTCGCCCTTGGCGTAGATCTTGGTGACGTTCCCCGCCGTGACCTGCTTGCTGAACTCGGTGTACGAGATCGTCGGCTCATCGCTCTCCCCGAAGTACGACAGCGCCAGAAAGGCGATGAGAAAGACGAGCAGCGCGGCGAGGACCAGCCCCACCCAGCCGCCGGGCATCTTCCTCTTCGGCGGCGGGGGTGGCGGCGCACCCTCGGAGCGCCAGGGCTGGTCGGTGCGGTCGCGCGGGGGTACGGAATTGGCCACGCCTGCCCTCCTGCCCTCCTGCTCCGGTGATCTCGGGCCGGACTCTGCCCATGACCGCACAGATCCCGGCTCCCCGCCACCCAGGGCGTCACATGGCGGAGGGCCCCGCGGTCCGGTGACCGCGGGGCCCTCTTCACATGCTGTTCAGGCGCGTCAGCCCATGAACTTCTTGAACTCGTCCGGGAGCTCGAAGCCCTTGCCGCCGTCCGCTGCCGGAAGGCCGAACGCGCCGCCCTGGGCGGCCTGTTCACGGCGGGCCGCGGCCGCCTGCTCCTCGGCCTTGCGCTTCATCGGGTTACCGCTCTTGCGCTTGCCCTTGGCCTGCTTCTGCTGCTTCTTCTGGCGTCCGGGGCCACCGCCCATGCCCGGGATCCCGGGCATGCCCGGCATGCCGCCGCCCTGCGCCATGCGCGACATCATCTTGCGTGCCTCGAAGAACCGCTCGACCAGGTTCTTCACTGCGCTGACATCGACACCGGAGCCCTTGGCGATACGGGCGCGGCGCGAACCGTTGATGATCGTCGGCTCGTGGCGCTCGGCCGGGGTCATCGACTTGATGATCGCGGCCGTGCGGTCGACGTCACGCTCGTCGATGTTGTTGATCTGGTCCTTGATCTGACCCATGCCGGGCAGCATGCCGAGCAGCTTGGAGATGGAGCCCATCTTCCTGACCTGCTCCATCTGCGCCAGGAAGTCGTCGAGCGTGAAGTCCTTGCCCTTGCTGCTCGCCAGCTTGGAGGCCATCTTGGCGGCCTCTTCCTGGCTGAAGGTCTGCTCGGCCTTCTCGATGAGCGAGAGCATGTCGCCCATGCCGAGGATGCGGGACGCCATGCGGTCCGGGTGGAACGCGTCGAAGTCGTCGAGCTTCTCGCCGTTGGAGGCGAACATGATCTGCTTGCCGGTGACGTGCGCGATGGAGAGCGCGGCGCCACCGCGGGCGTCGCCGTCCAGCTTGGACAGCACCACACCGTCGAAGCCGACGCCGTCGCGGAAAGCCTCCGCCGTGTTGACGGCGTCCTGACCGATCATCGCGTCGACGACGAAGAGGACCTCGTCCGGGCCGACCGCGTCACGGATGTCCGCGGCCTGCTGCATCATCTCCTGGTCGATGCCGAGGCGGCCGGCGGTGTCGACGATGACGATGTCGTGGACCTTCGTCTTCGCGTACTCGATCGACTCCTTGGCGACCTGCACCGGGTCGCCCACGCCGTTGCCCGGCTGCGGGCCGAAGAAGGCGACGCCCGCGCGCTCGGCGACCACACCGAGCTGGGTGACGGCGTTGGGGCGCTGGAGGTCACAGGCGACGAGCAGCGGGGAGTGGCCCTGGCTCTTGAGCCAGAGACCGAGCTTTCCGGCCAGCGTCGTCTTACCGGCACCCTGCAGACCCGCGAGCATGATCACGGTCGGCGGCTGCTTGGAGAAGCGCAGCCGGCGGGTCTCGCCGCCGAGGATGCCGATGAGCTCCTCGTTGACGATCTTGATGACCTGCTGGGCCGGGTTCAGCGCCTGGGACACCTCGGAGCCCAGCGCGCGCTCCTTGACCTGCTTGATGAAGGCACGCACGACGGGCAGCGCCACGTCCGCCTCGAGCAGCGCGATACGGATCTCGCGCGCCGTGGCGTCGATGTCCGCCTCGGACAGGCGGCCCTTGCCCCGGAGGTTCTTGAATGTCGCTGCAAGGCGGTCGGAGAGGGTGTCGAACACGGCGGTCGCGGATCCTCAGGTCTCGGGGGCGGGCGGACAGATGTCTCCCAAGGGTATCCGCACGTGTGGGATGGGGTCTGCCCCCTGTCTCGGGGCCCGTCACCCGCGCAGGGTCGCTTCGAGCGTGCGAGCCACGTCAGCGGCCTCCCCGGACGGCAGCGGAGCCCCTTCGGGGCCTGTGACGTAGAACGCATCCACGGCATTGGCGCCGAGCGTGGACACATGTGCGCTGCGTACCCGGACCGCCGCGGATTCGAGGGCATGACCGATGCGGTGCAGCAGCCCGGGAGCGTCCTGGGCGCGGACCTCGATCACGGTGGCGAGCCGGGAGGCGGCCGGGGCGACGGTGACCCGGGGCGGCGGAGCCTGCGCGCCTCTCCGGCGCGGATAGGCGGCGTCCCGCTCGGCCAGTCTGGCGGGGATGTCCAGCGAGCCGTCGAGGGCGCGCACGAGATCGACGCGGAGCCGGGCGGCCTGCGGCAGCGAGCCGTACGCGGCCGCGACCCGCCAGTTCAGTACGAGTACGGCCCCGGGCCCCACCTCGCTGGGCAGCTCGACGGCGCGCAGGTCGGCCGCGCGGACGGTGAGCCGGTGCAGGGCGAGGACACCGGCGACGGCGGGCAGCACGCCCGGCTGGTCGGGCACGGCGATGAGCAGTTCCACGCCGACCGGTTCCGGTTCGCCCTCCGGCTGCGGGGTCTCGGCCTGCGCGTGCAGGGCGAGCACGGGTCCCCCCGTGCGCAGCGCCTCGATGGCGAGCCGCTCCTGCTCGGCGCTCGGGGCCGCGGGCTCCGGTTCGGCGGGAGCCTCGCCCGCGAGCACGCCGGCGACGCGTTTCACCAGGTCGGCGACGAGCGAGCCGCGCCAGGACGACCACGCGGCGGGCCCGGTGGCGAGCGCGTCGGCCTCGGTGAGGGCGTGCAGCAGCTCCAGAGTGCTCAGCGATCCGACGACCGAGGCGACCGATCGCACGGTCGCGGGGTCGTCGAGATCGCGCCGGGTCGCGGTCTCGATGAGCAGCAGGTGATGGCGTACGAGGGTGGCGATGACGCCCACATCGTGTTTGTCGAAGCCGATCCGGGTGGCGACGTCGCGGGCGATGGTCTCCCCGGCGACCGAGTGGTCGCCCGGCCAGCCCTTGCCGATGTCATGGAGCAGCGCCGCGACGAGCAGCAGGTCGGGGCGGCCGACGCGGCGGGTGAGGGCGGAGGCTCGGACGGCGGCCTCGACGAGGTGGCGGTCGACGGTCCAGGTGTGCACGGGGTTGCGCTGCGGCCGGCACCGCACGCGCTCCCAGTCCGGCAGCAGCCGGGTGATCAGACCCTCGGCCTCCAGGGCCTCCCACACGGCGACGGTGGACTCGCCGGCGCCGAGGAGGGTGACGAGCTCCTCCCGGGCGTCGGCGGGCCAGGGCACGGGCATCGGCTTGGCGGCCGCGGCGAGGTGGCGTACGGCGTGCAGGGAGACCGGCAGGCCGGACTGGGCCGCGGCGGCAGCCGCGCGCAGGGGCAGCACCGGGTCGCGCTCCGGCTTGGCGGTGCGGGCGAGGACGACCTCGCCGTCCATCTCGACGACACCCTCGGCGAGCGGGGTGCGCTCGGGCTCCGGACGCCGTCCGGCGCCGAGCATGGTGCGCAGGCGTGGCCGTACGGACCGGGCCTTGAGCACCCGGTTCACCTCGCGCCAGGTGACGTCGGAGGCGTACGAGACGGTCCGCGCGGCCTCGTACACCTGCCGCAGCAGTGCGTCGGCGTCCAGCAGGCCCAGTTCGCCGGCGACCTGTTCCTGTTCCTGGAGCGCGAGCCGGTCGGTGGCCCGGCCGGTCGTGAGGTGCAGCGCGTCGCGGGTGTCGAGGAGCACCCGGCGCGCCTCGGTGAGCCCTTCGCGGGGGGCGTCGGCGAGCCAGGACGCGGCGACGGCGCGCAGGGCGGTGGCGTCACGCAGCCCGCCGCGGGCCTCCTTGAGGTCCGGCTCCAGCAGGAACTGCAGCTCGCCCTGCCGTTCGGCCCGCTCACGGCAGAGCTCGTCGAGCTCCGGAAGACGTCTGGGCGCCTGGTTGCGCCAGTCGGCGAGGACGGCGGTACGCAGTCCGGCGACCAGCCCGAGGTCGCCGGCGACGGCGCGGGCGTCGAGCAGCCCGAGTTGCACCTTGAGGTCCTCACCTGCGGTTCCGCGGGCCTCGGCGGGGGTGCGGACGGAGTGGTCGAGAGCGAGGCCGAGGTCCCAGACCGGGTACCAGATCCGGTCGGCCAGGGACGCGATCGCTCCGGCGTCGGCGCTGCCGTCGTGGAGCAGGAGCAGATCGAGATCGCTGCGCGGGGACAGTTCCCCGCGTCCGTATCCGCCGACGGCGACAAGCGCGGCGCCGCGCACACCGGTGCTCTCCACCGCGGCGGTGAACAGCGCAGAGAGCCAGTGGTCGGTCAGCCGGGCCAGGGCGGCACGGCGCGGCGGCCCGGACTGCGCCTTCTCCTGGAGGAGGCGCAGCCGGGCCGCCGCGTAGCCGCTGGGTCCCGAGTCTTCGGTTTCCGTGGTCAGGTCGACGCTCGTCACCCAGCAACTCCTGTCTACAGCGCGTCCGGGCCGCGTTCGCCGGTCCGTACCCGGACCGCGGTCTCGACCGGCACGCTCCACACCTTGCCGTCTCCGATCTTGCCGGTCCTGGCGGCCTTCACCACCACGTCGATGAGCTGTTCGGCGTCATCGTCCTCGACCAGGACCTCGATACGGATCTTGGGGACGAGGTCGACGGTGTACTCGGCGCCGCGGTAGACCTCGGTGTGGCCGCGCTGCCGTCCGTAGCCGCTGGCCTCGGTGACCGTGAGCCCCTGGATTCCGAAGGCTTGCAAGGCCTCCTTGATCTCGTCCAGGCGGTGCGGCTTGACGACTGCGGTGATGAGCTTCATGCGTCCACCTTCTTGGTCTTCGGTGCTGCTGCCACGGTGTCGACGGGGGCGGGGGCTGCCTTGCGGGATCCGGCCCCGCCGCCCGCTCCGCTGAAGTCGTACGCGGTCTCGGCGTGCTCGACCTGGTCGATGCCGGAGATCTCGTCGTCCTCGGTGACCCGCATACCGATCGTCTTGTCGAGGACGAAGGCAAGGATCGCGGAGACGATCAGAGAGTAGGCGAGGACCGCGAAGACACCGACGGCCTGCTTGCCGAGCTGGTCGAATCCGCCGCCGTAGAAGAGGCCCTTGGCGTCGGACTGGACGCCGCCGGTGGCGAAGAAGCCGACCAGGAGGGAGCCGACGACACCGCCGACGAGGTGGACGCCGACCACGTCGAGCGAGTCGTCGTAGCCGAACTTGTACTTGAGGCCGACGGCCATGGCGCACAGCAGGCCGGCGATGGCGCCGATACCGATCGCGCCGAGCGGGGAGCAGGAGCCGCCGGACGGGGTGATGGCGACGAGGCCCGCGACCGCGCCGGAGGCGGCGCCGAGGGTGGTGAAGGAGCCGTGGCGGACCTTCTCGTAGGCGAGCCAGGCGAGCATCGCGGCGGCGGTGGCGACCTGGGTGTTGACGAACATGACCGCGCCGACGCCGTCGTCGTTGCCGAGCCAGGAGCCGGCGTTGAAGCCGAACCAGCCGAACCACAGCAGACCGGCGCCGAGCATCACCAGCGGCAGGCTGTGCGGACGCATCGGGTCCTTCTTGAAGCCGACGCGCTTGCCGATGACGAGGATCACGCCGAGCGCCGCGGCACCGGCGTTGATGTGGACGGCGGTACCGCCGGCGAAGTCGATGACGCCCAGCTCGAAGAGCCAGCCGCCCGCGCCCCAGACCCAGTGCGCGACCGGGAAGTAGACGACGGTGACCCACAGCGTGATGAACAGGACCCAGGCGGTGAACTTCACCCGGTCCGCCAGCGCGCCGCTGATCAGCGCGGGCGTGATGATCGCGAACATCAGCTGGAAGACGGCGAAGACGTACACCGGGATGGTGTAGCCGTCCCAGAGCTGGGTGATCCCGATGCCGCTGAGTCCGACGTAGTCGGAGGACCAGCCGATGAGGGAGCCGGAGTCGGTGCCGAAGGCGAGGCTGAAGCCGAACAGCACCCACAGGATCGTGACGATCCCGAGGCTGATGAAGCTCATCATCAGCATGTTGAGAGTGCTCTTGACGCGGACCATGCCTCCGTAGAAGAAGGCCAGGCCCGGTGTCATGAGCATCACCAGCGCGGAGCAGATGAGCATGAACCCGGTGTTGGCGGCAGACAGCGTAGGTGCGTCTGCGGCAAGCGTGATGCCTGGGGGCATCGGCGTCTCCTCG
The DNA here is from genome assembly GCF_055585225.1 of Streptomyces sp. NPDC053673. Lineage (NCBI taxonomy): Bacteria > Bacillati > Actinomycetota > Actinomycetes > Kitasatosporales > Streptomycetaceae > Streptomyces > Streptomyces sp. NPDC053673. The sequence goes on from NZ_JBVJKN010000016.1 coordinate 136,035, forward strand.
TCGTCGTACGGCCTGTGCGGGGCGGGAGCCTGTGCGGCTGGACAACCGGTTCGGCTGATCCGGTGCGGCTGCCTCTTGGAGTCGGCCGGTTATGCGCCATGAGGTTGGCGCGCCACGGTTTCCGCCGATGCCGCACGATGTTTCGCCGCAGTGACGAAGAGGTCGGGCGTGTTACGCGCCGATGAACTGGAGGGTCACGGGAACATCACGCGCGTACCCTCTGCGGACAGCGCGGGCGAGTACGCCGGCCGGTCGCGACGGTCACCCGACTGACCTGGCGTGGGGGGCCGAGTCGGGCTGTTCGGGGTGACCGTCGCGCCGGGGTCCCGGGGGACGGCCGGATCAGACCGCTTCGGCGGTCTCCGGCAGCTGCGCGGTGAGCAGATCGGTGAGATGGGCGACCTCGGCGATATCGCCGAAGTCCCTGGCCGCCGTGTCGACGGTCTTGCGCAGCCGGGTGTTGACCCGCTCGGAGCGGACCCGCTTGGCGATGTGCAGCGCCTGCTCGGCAAGGCGCGTGGACTGTTCGGGCTCCCTCTTCAGCAGATGCACCGTGGCCATGCCGATCAGGTTCAGTGCATACGAGCGCTGGTGCTCGTCGTCCTCGCCGAAGAGATCGACTGCACGCTCCATGACGGGCTCGGCGAGCGAGGCGTACGTGGGGCTGCGGCCTGCGACATAGGCGAGGTCGCGGTACGAGTGGGCGTTCTCCCCGTTGAGCTCGGCCTCGGAGAAGAAGCGGATCCAGTCGGGCTCGGGCTCGTCGGCTTCGAGCGCGTCGGCGAAGGTGTCCTCGGCCATGCGGACGGCCCGCTTGGTCTTGCTGGGCTGGCCCATGTTCGCGTACGCGCGGGCCTCCATCGCATACAGCATCGACTGGGTGCGCGGGGTCGCGCAGTCGCGGCTGCCGTACTGCGCGAGATGGATGAGCTCCAGGGCGTCGTCGGGCCGGCCGAGGTGGATCATCTGGCGGCTCATGGAGGAGAGGATGTACGAGCCGAGCGGCTTGTCCCCGGCCTCCTTGGCGGCGTGCAGCGCCAGGACGAAGTACTTCTGAGCGGTGGGCTGCAGGCCCACGTCGTAGCTCATCCAGCCTGCCAGCTCGGCCAGTTCGGCGGAGCACCTGTACAGCCGCCTGGCGGTGGCCTCGGGCTGTGACTCCTGAAGCAGGTCGGTCACTTCGTGGAGCTGTCCGACGACCGCTTTGCGGCGCAGTCCGCCGCCGCACTGGGCGTCCCACTGGCGGAACATCGCGGTGGTGGACTCCAGCAGGTCCAGCTCCGGCTTGGAGAGCCGGGAGGGGCGGCGGGCGGCCGCGGCGGACTCCCGGGGCCCCGGGTCCGCGGGCGGGGCAGGCACGAGCCAGCGCTGCATCGGCTCGATGAGGGCGGGCCCGGCGGACAGCGCGAGCGAGGTCCCGAGGAAGCCGCGCCGGGCCAGCATCAGATCGCTGCGCGAGAACTCGCTGAGCAGGGCGACGGTCTGCGGTCCCGCCCAGGGGAGATCGACTCCGGACACCGAGGGTGACTGGTGTGCCGTGCGCAGCCCGAGGTCCTCGATGGCGACGACGCTGCCGAACCGCTCGGAGAACAGCTCGCTGAGGATGCGCGGGATCGGCTCGCGCGGCTGCTCGCCGTCGAGCCACCTGCGTACTCGCGAAGTGTCTGTGCTGATGTGGTGCGCGCCCATCTGGCGTGCCCTGCGGTTCACTTGCCGTGCGAGCTCGCCCTTCGACCAGCCGCTGCGCAGGAACCACGAGCCCAGCTGCTCGTTCGGGCGCTTGCCGGCGTTCGTACCGCCTGCGCCGCTGCCGTCCACTGGAACGCCCCCATCCACTGATGTTTCCGATGCGCGAACCCGTATCAGAATGCCGCGAGTTACGGCCCTGTGTCTGGATGTCGCGACCCATCGAACGAGAAACCGAGTTGCCTCAGGCATACCCACGGGCGCGAAGAATTCCCCGGGTTCGTGTACTGAAAGTAATCCTACGATCACGGGTGCTGCCATGGCGATTCCAGAAACGCCACCATTCGCCACCCCTGCACATGAACCCGCCTGAGGCCAGGCGCGATTCACTTGACCTACGACAATCAGGAAGCGGATGGAGCGTTGCGCACCAGGGCGCGCGGCCCCGGACGCACCACCCGGAGCGACACTGTGCGCCGGCGAGGTGGAACGACGGCGACGGTGTGTGACCGGCAGACTCCAAGTCGTAACCACCGGCGAGCTTCACACGTTGGAGGGGGCATGGGCTTCACGATCGGCGGCAGCCGGGGGGTCCGGGAGATCCGGCCCGGCTCACGGCGTCGCAGCCGCGCGACAGAGTGCACAGCGGTGGCCGAGTACACAGGGCTGTGGGGCTGGGACGTCGCCCCGGGCGCGAGGGCGTCGGCCGGCCGGTGCTCCTGCGGTGACTCCTCGTGCACAGCTCCGGGGGCGCATCCGCTGGACTTGTCCGAGGTGCCGGCGGGCGCCACGCTCGACGAGGTGACGAAGACATGGGCGGAGGTGCCGGGAGCCTCGATCCTGCTGCCCGTGGGCCGCGGCTTCGACATCCTGGACGTCGCCGAGCCGGCCGGGCTGCGCGCCCTCGTCCGGCTGGAGCGGATGGGCCTCCCACTGGGCCCCGTGAGCGCGACGCCGACGGGCCGCGCCCAGTTCTTCGTGGCCCCCGGGGCAGCGTCCGAACTCCCCGAGCTCCTGTACCGCATGGGCTGGGACGACGCGGACCTCGACCTCCACTGCCTGGGCCGCGGCGCGCACATCACGGCCCCGCCCTCCGACCACGCCGGCCTGGGCCCTGCCCGCTGGCTCCGCCCCCCGACCCTCGACACCGCGTGCGCCCCACCCCAGGCCCGCCTCCTGCTGGGCACCCTGGCGTACATCTGCCACCGCTCGACAGCGGTGTGACCCTCCCACCCGTCCGCCCGTGAACGCGGGGGTGCGCGGCACCCCACGCCCCTCGGCCGCGAACCCCGCGGGCAGCGCAACGTCTCGGCCCCCGCCGCACTACGTGCAGCGGGGGCCGAGGGGCAGGGGCCCGGAGGTCTCCCCGGCCATCTCCCTAGTGCCGTGACCGGCAATGTTTGCGCGACAGGGCAAAGCTTGCCGGGAGGGACACTAGTCTCCGATCAGGGCGTCGACGAACGCTTCCGGTTCGAACGGCGCCAGGTCGTCCGGACCCTCGCCGAGGCCGACGAGTTTGACCGGAACGCCGAGTTCACGCTGGACGGCGACGACGATGCCACCCTTGGCGGTGCCGTCGAGCTTGGTGAGGACGATGCCGGTGATGTCGACCACCTCGGCGAAGACGCGGGCCTGGACGAGGCCGTTCTGACCGGTCGTGGCGTCGAGGACGAGGAGGACCTCGTCCAGTGGGCCGTGCTTCTCGACGACGCGCTTGACCTTGCCGAGCTCGTCCATGAGGCCCGTCTTCGTGTGCAGCCGGCCCGCCGTGTCGATGAGGACGACGTCCGCGCCCTCCGCGATGCCCTCCTTGACCGCGTCGTACGCGACCGAGGCCGGGTCCCCGTTCTCCGGACCGCGGACCGTGCGTGCGCCGACCCGGTCGCCCCAGGTCTGCAGCTGATCCGTCGCGGCGGCGCGGAACGTGTCGGCCGCGCCGAGGACCACCGACTTGCCGTCGGCGACCAGCACCCGCGCCAGCTTGCCCGTCGTCGTGGTCTTGCCGGTGCCGTTGACGCCGACGACCATGACGATGCCCGGGGTGTCCAGATCGCTCTCCGTGTTCACCACCCGGTCGAAGTCGGTGCCGACGAGGTTCAGCAGCTCATCGCGGAGCAGCCGCCGCAGCTCCTGCGGCGTACGCGTCCCCAGCACCTTCACGCGCTCACGCAGGTGCTCCACCAGCTCCTGCGTCGGCGCGACACCGACGTCCGCGGTGAGGAGCGTGTCCTCGATCTCCTCCCACGTCTCGTCGTCGAGATGCTCCCGCGACAACAGTGTGAGCAGACCCTTGCCCAGCGTGTTCTGCGAGCGGGCCAGCCGCGCACGCAGCCGCACGAGACGGCCCGCGGTCGGCTCCGGGATCTCGATCGCGGGAGCCTCCGGCTCCGCGACGACCGGGTCCTCGACGGCGGCCGGGGTCTCGACGGCCTCCTCCGCCGTGGGGAGGTCGACCTCCTCGATGGTGCGGCGTGGTTCTTCCCGCGGTGTCTCCGCCTCCTCGCCGACATGCGGCTCGGCGGGCGGAGCTGTGATGGTCGGCGTGCTGGACGGCGCCGAGGGCGGCAGCTGCTTCTTCTTGCGGCTGCTGACCACGAGCCCGCTGATCACGCCGACCGCGACCAGAGCGATGACTACAGCAAGGATGACGAATTCCATAACGTGTCCAGTATGGCGTGACCTGCCGCCTGACCATTCGCTCTCCTGGCAGGGGGCGCCGGTCCCTGCGGGCCGGGCTGGTCCGCCGCCCGGCCTTGTGTCGGCGAGAAGCCCGTGAGGGCGGAGTCACAACCCACCCGGTATCGGAGACCCGAACCGGAACCCCGGAACCGAACCGTACGGGTCAGTCCGGTGCGCACAGCGCACCCGGGGTCGGCTCGGCCCATGTCGTCGGCTGAGCCGATCGCCGGCGCAGCGTGCTGCTGCTGCTCACCATGGGCGCGGGCCTGATCGTCTTCAACGGCCTCAACCTCTGGCAGGTCCTGGTCGTCGGACTCACGGCGCCCGTCCTCTCGTACGGGATCATCGGCCTCGTCTCGCTCGCCCGAAAGCGCGGGGGCTCCCCCGGTACGGCGCTCTCCCGCGCGATCTTCGGCCGGCGCGGCAATCTCCTCCCCCGTTCCCTCATCCGGGTGGCCCGCCGGGGCTAGTGCCGCGACCGGCAATGTTTGCCCGTCAAGGAGCGTCGTCCGGTGCGTGCCATCGCAAGGCGGCCGGAAGTCCTTGTAGCGGAGCTACCAGGGCTTTTGGCCAACGCAGCGAGGGTGCGTGCCGGGCGGCGCGACAGGGCAAAGCTTGCCGGGAGGGGCACTAGGAGACCATCAACGCGGTCACCGGCGCCTACGCCATGCTGACCGCTCGTCCTGGGCCATCCGGTCACGCACACCGACCGGTCGGGCGTCTTCGGCAAGCCGACGGGATCGACCGAGATGATGATCGCGGGATCGGCACCATCGCGGCCGGCGGCATCGGCTGGGGTCTGCTCTTTACCAAGGTCGACTGGTTCGCGGGCCCGCCGGCTTCGTCCCGGGTCGGCGTGAACGGCCTGGGCCGGGCGGCGACGATCGTCGCCGCGGCGGCGCTGTATGCCGCGCTGCCGCAGTCGAAGGCCACGGCGCCCACCACCGAGCCCGCGGAAGAGCACGAGCCCGCGACCGTTTCCATCTGACGCCACGTCAGCTATCGTCCCCCTCCGCTACCGGCACCCGACGGAGGGGGACGGCTCGTCATGGCCTTCACAGTCGTACGGTTCAACCTCGTCGACCCCGCGGCGACCCCCGAGTCCCTGGCGGCCCGCTACCGGGCCGCCCTCGAGATGGCGGCGTACACCGACGACCGCGGCGTCGACACGGTCCAGACTGAGGAGCACCACGGCGCCGCGAACAACTGGCTGCCGTCCCCCTTCGCCTTCGCGGGCGCGGTGTTCGGTGCGACCCGCCGGATCGCGGTCACCGTCTCCGCGGTCATCGGCCCGCTGCACGATCCCCTGCGGCTCGCCGAGGACATCGCCGTACTCGATCTGCTGAGCAAGGGACGGCTGGTCACGGTCGCCGGCATCGGCTACCGGCCCGAGGAGTACGCCGCGCACGGCGTCGACTGGAAGCGGCGCGGCGCGCTCCAGGACGAGCTGCTGGACACCCTGCTCGCGGCCTGGACCGGCGAGGAGTTCACCCATCAGGGGCGTACGGTCCGGGTCACCCCGCGTCCGTACACCCAGCCGCATCCGATGCTGCTGGTCGGCGGCTCCTCGAAACCGGCGGCTCGTCGCGCCGCCCGGCTCGGTCTGCCGTTCTTCCCGAGCGCGCATCTGCCCGAACTGGAGGCGTACTACCACCAGCTGCGCGAGGAGTACGGGACGGACGGCTTCTGCATGATGCCGGCGGCGACGACACCCCTGCTGCACATCGCGGAGGACCCGGACCGGACCTGGGCGCAGTACGGCGAGCACTTCCTGCACGAGGCGCGGACGTACGCCTCCTGGCAGTCCAGGGACATCCGTTCGGCTGTGAAATCGGCGGCGACGACCGTGGCGGAGCTCCGGGCGGAGGGGGTGTACCGGGTGGTGACACCGGACGAGTGCCTGTCCCTGGGCGCCGACAGTCTCGTACTGCATCCGCTGTGCGGCGGGATGCCGGTCGACGAGGGCTGGCGCAGCGTCCATCTCTTCTGCGAACAGGTACTGCCCCGGCTCAAGGACTGAGCCGGGGCAGTTCCGGGTGCGAGGAGAGGGGCAGCGGGGATTAGCCCATCTCCTCCAACGCCTTGCCCTTCGTCTCCGGCACCCACTTGAGGATGAACGGAATCGAGAGCACGGCGAAGCATGTGTAGATGACGTAGGCGCCCGACAGGTTCCAGTCCGAGAGGGACGGGAAGGTCACGGTGATCAGCCAGTTGGCGATCCACTGGGCCGAGGCGGCGACACCCAGCGCGGCGGCGCGGATCTTGCCGGGGAACATCTCGCCGAGCAGCACCCACACCACGACGCCCCAGGACAGGGCGAAGAACAGCACGAAGAAGTTGGCGGCGAAGAGGGCGACCGTGCCCTGAAGGCTGGGCAGCGAGACCACCCCTCCGGTCTCGGTCTTGTACGAGAACGCCCAGGCGGCCAGACCCAGCGAGATCGCCATGCCGGCGGAGCCGATGAGCGCGAGCGGCTTGCGGCCGATCCGGTCGACGAGGAGCATCGCGATCACCGTGCCGACGATGTTCACGATGGACGTCTCGAAGGAGTAGAGGAACGAGCTCTCGGGGTTGATGCCGACCGACTGCCACAGCGAGGAGCTGTAGTAGAAGATCACGTTGATGCCGACCAGCTGCTGGAAGACGGAGAGGCCGATGCCGATCCAGACGATCGGCAGGAAGAGGAACTTGCCACCCAGCAGGTCCTTGAACGAGGGCTTCTGCTCGTGCCGCATGTTCTGTTCGATCTCGGCGACCCGGGTGTCCAGGTTCACCTGCTTGCCCTCGACGTCGCGGAGCACCTTGCGGGCCTGGTCGACTCGGCCGACGGAGATCAGATAGCGCGGCGACTCGGGGATGACGAAGGAGAGCAGTCCGTAGATCAGGGCCGGGACGACCATGACGCCGAGCATCCACTGCCAGGCCTCGAAGCCACCGATCTTGCCGCGCTGGTCACCGCCCGCGAGGCTGAGGATGCCGAAATTGACCAGCTGCGAGACGGCGATTCCGGTGACGATGGCGGCCTGCTGGAAGGAGGCGAGTCGGCCGCGGTACACGGGCGGGGAGACCTCGGCGATGTAGGCCGGGGCGATGACCGAGGCCATACCGATGGCGATGCCACCGATGACCCGCCACATGGCGAGGTCCCAGAGGGCGAACGGCATCGCGGAACCGAGCGCGCTCGCGATGAACAGCACGGCGGCGATCTGCATGACGCGGATCCGGCCGATGCGGTCGGCGATCCGGCCGGCGGTCGCGGCGCCGATGGCGCAGCCGATCAGCGCGGCAGCGATGACCTGGGCCAGGGCCTCGGAGCTGACCGCGAAGCGGTCCCGGATCGCCACGACAGCACCGTTGATCACCGCGCTGTCGTAGCCGAACAGGAAGCCGCCCATCGCGGCCGCCGCCGCGATGAAGATGACGTGGCTGAGGTGTTCCGGCCGGGCCTTACGGCCTTCGGGCGACACCTGCTCTGTGCTGGTCACGTGTACTCCTGGGGCCGCCCGGCAGCGACGCCGGGCGTGGGGGGCGAGCCCTTCCAGTGGCGCACAACATGCCGCCGCCCACCACTTGAAGGTAAAAGCAACGTTGCAGAGACTATTCCTTCAAGTTTCGAAGTCAAGACGCGGACTATGATGCGCATGCAACGATGACGTCAGAGTGTTGTGTACAACCTTTGAAGATCCAGCTGGAAGCTGAGCCGTGCGTTCCCGTCGGCTGCGGCCGGCCGCTCCGGGATCCGGGCTCCGGGCTCCGGGCTCCGGGCTCCGGGCTCCGGGCTCCGGGCTCCGGGCTCCGGGCTCCGGGCTCCGGGCTCCGGGCTCCGGGTCAGCGAAGACGCTGGCTGATGACCTTGGACACACCATCGCCCTGCATGGACACGCCGTACAGCGCGTCCGCGACCTCCATGGTCCGCTTCTGGTGCGTGATCACGATCAGCTGGGAGCTCTCCTGGAGCTCCTGCATGATCCGGATCAGCCGCTGGAGGTTGGTGTCGTCGAGCGCCGCCTCGACCTCGTCCATGACATAGAACGGGCTCGGCCGGGCCTTGAAGATCGAGACCAGCATCGCCACGGCGGTCAGCGAACGCTCGCCGCCGGACAGCAGCGAAAGCCGCTTGACCTTCTTGCCGGGCGGGCGGGCCTCGACGTCCACACCCGTGGTGAGCATGTTGTCGGGGTCAGTCAGAATGAGCCGGCCCTCGCCGCCGGGGAAGAGCCGCGAGAAGACACCCTCGAACTCGCGCGCGGTGTCCCGGTACGCCTCCGTGAACACCTGCTCGACGCGCTCGTCGACCTCCTTGACGACCTGAAGGAGGTCGGCACGGGTCTTCTTCAGGTCTTCGAGCTGCTCGGAGAGGAACTTGTGCCGTTCCTCCAGCGCCGCGAACTCCTCGAGGGCGAGCGGATTCACCTTTCCGAGCTGCTGATACGCCCGTTCGGCGGATTTGAGCCGCTTCTCCTGCTCGGCGCGGACGAACGGCCGCGGCTGGTTGCGCGGATGCTCCGGGTCCTCCGGGAGGTCCTCGCCCTCGGCGGGCGGCGACGGCGGTACGAGCTGGTCCGGGCCGTACTCGGAGACCAGGCCCGCGGGCTCGACGCCCAGTTCCTCCAGGGCCTTCGTCTCCAACTGCTCGATGCGCAGCCGCTTCTCGGCGCCGAGGACCTCGCCGCGGTGGACGGAGTCGGTGAGCTTGTCGAGCTCGCTCTTGAGGTCCCGGCCCTCGCCGCGGGCCGACGTCAGCTCGCGTTCCCGCTCGGCCTTCGCGGCCTCTGCGGCGGCACGTTCCTGCTCGGCCCTGACGACGGACACCTCGACGTGCGCGAGGAGCTGGCGTGCGCCACTGGCCACCGCTTCCGCGACGGCCGCCTCGTGGCGCAGCCGGGCACGGCGCTGCTCGGCGCGTGCCCGTGCCTCACGCTCGGCGCGCGCGCCGCGGTCGAGGGAGTCGGCACGCCCCGCGAGCCCCTTCACACGCTCCTCGTGCGTACGGACCTGGAGGCGGGCCTCCATCTCGGTCTGGCGGGCGTTGGCACCGTCGGCCGCGAGCCGGTCCCTCGCGGAGGTGTCCGGCTCCTCCTCCCCGTCCCCGAAAGGGGTGCTCTCCTCGGCGACCGCGAGCCGTTCGGCCAGCTCCTCAGCCTCGTACAGCGCTTTCTCCAGCGCCTCCTGGGCCCGGGCGGCAGCCGCGGCCGTCCGCTCGGCCTCCCCCGCGGCCCCGCGCGCCTGCCCGGCGAGCCGCCCCAACTGCTGGGCGACACCGGCCTTCTCCTTCTCGGCCGCCCGCCGTCGCTCCCCCAGCTCCTCGACGAGACCGGCGCACGCGGTGCGCCGCTCTGCAGCCTCGTGCTGGTGTACGGCCAGTTCCTCGCACCGCACGGCCAGCTCGGCCAGCTCGGCGGCCGCCTCGTCGACCGCTGCCTGCACCTCCAGCAGGCTGGGCGCCCCCGCGGACCCGCCGTGCGCGAAGTGCACCCCCAGTACATCCCCTTCCGCGGTGACGGCGGTCAGTCCGGGCCGCGCCTGGACCAGGTCCTCGGCGTCCTCCAGGGTCCCGACGACCACCATGTCCCGTACGAGCCGTTCCACCGCGGGCATCAGCTCCGCGGGCCCTCGGACCAGGTCGACGACCCGGGCGGACTCCGTCACGACGGGACCGGTCGCCTGGCCGGGCACCACTACGGATGCCGAGCCCGGTTCGGTCTTCTGCCCCACGGGGGCGGACGACGCAGCACCGGCAGTCCCGGCCTCAGGGCCCGCGCCCTGCGCCGGCACGGACAGGAGCAGGGACGCGCGGCCCGCGTCCTGCTTGCGCAGGAGGCGGATCGCTTCCGCGGCGGTGGCGGGATCGCGTACCACGACGGCGTCCGCGGCCGCGCCGAGAGCGGCCGCGACGGGGATCTCGTAGCCCGGGGTGACCGTGAGGAGTTCGGCGGCGGGGCCGAGGAGGCCGGAGAGCGTGTCCCTGGCCGAGAGCAGCGCGCCCGTGCCGTCCTTGCGGCGCAGGCCCTGGGCGAGGGCCTCGTGGCGGGCGGCCAGGGCAGCGCGTTTGCGTTCCGCGGCGGTGGCCGCCTCACGTGCGGCGGACAACGCCGCCTCCGCCTCGGCCAGTTCCTGCTTGGCGGCATCGTGCCGGCCGGCCAACGCGGAGTCGTCCGCGTCCAGCCCGTCGACCTCGGCCTTGAGCTGCTCGTACTCCTCCTGGGCCGCGACCGCGCGATCCTGCGCCTCGTCGCGGGCCGCGGCCAGCCGACCGATCTCCGCCTGAGCCGACGCCGCACGCGAACGGGCCGCGTTCACCTGTCCGTTCAGCCTGGCGAGCCCCTCCCTGCGGTCGGCGATCGCCCGTGCGAGGTCCTTCAGCCGGCGCTCCTCGACCGCCAGCTCGCGCTCCAGTTCGGCGCGATGCGCGACGGTGTCCTCCAGCGCGCGCTCGGCCGCCTCCAGCGCGGCCTCCAGCTCCGCCTCCTGCTCGCGGATCCGGGCGGCCTCGCGCTCCATGTCCTCGGGGTCGCGGCCGCGCCGCTCCTCCGCCGGCGCGGACGTCGCGCTCTTCACCCGGGCCTCGGCCAGCGAGACCGTGCCGCGCACCCGCTCGGCCAGCTGGGACAGTTCGTACCAGGTCTGCTGCGCCCGCTGCAGCCGCGGCGCCAGCCGGCGTACCTCGTCCTCCAGCTCCGCCTCGCGCGTCTGGGCCGCCCGCAGCTCCGCCTCGGCTGCCTCCTTGCGCTGCTTCAGCGCGGCCTCGTCGGCGACCTCGGACCTGAGAGCCTCGCGCATCCGTACGAGATCGTCGGCGAGCAGCCGCAGCCTGGCGTCGCGCAGATCGGCCTGGATGACGGCGGCCCGCCGCGCCACCGCGGCCTGTCGTCCCAGCGGCTTGAGCTGACGCCGGAGCTCATCGGTCAGGTCCTGGACTCGCGCGAGATTGGCCTGCATCGCGTCCAGCTTCCGCAGCGCCTTCTCTTTCCGTTTGCGGTGCTTGAGAACGCCCGCGGCCTCCTCGATGAACGCCCGGCGCCCCATGGGGTCCGCGTGCAGGACCGAGTCGAGTTGCCCCTGCCCGACGATGACGTGCATCTCGCGCCCGATACCCGAGTCGGAGAGCAGTTCCTGAATGTCCAGCAGCCGGCATGTGTCGCCGTTGATCTGGTATTCGCTGCCACCGTTGCGGAACATGATCCGCGTGATGGTGACCTCGGCGTATTCGATCGGCAGCGCCCCGTCGGAGTTGTCGATCGTGAGGGACACCTCGGCGCGGCCGAGCGGCGGCCGCCCGGTCGTGCCCGCGAAGATGACGTCCTCCATCTTGCCGCCGCGCAGGGATTTCGCCCCTTGTTCACCCATGACCCAGGACAGCGCGTCCACGACATTGGACTTGCCGGAGCCGTTCGGTCCCACGACGCAGGTGATTCCGGGCTCGAAACGCAGCGTCGTGGCGGAGGCGAAGGATTTGAACCCGCGGAGGGTCAGGGCCTTGAGGTGCACGCCGCCGGACTCTACCCTTCGCTTTCGGTTTCACCCATGAATATGCAGGGCACATCAGACGGTAACGGAAGCCCTACAGCCAGGAAACAAAGAAAGAAGGGACGCCGAAGCGTCCCTTGCATGCATACCTGCCTTGCGAGAGTGTTTCTCACCTGACCCCACGGGGGGCTGTGATCAGGTGAGTGCCGGCTCGCCCTTGGGTACGTCGATGTCGATGCCTTGGAGCAGCGACTCGCCATGGTGCTGTGCGGCGGCAGCGCTCAGCGCGTCGTTCTCGGACTGGATCCGTACGAGCTCGGATTCCAGATCCTGGACGCGCTGCTGAAGCCGTCGCATCTCGGCGAGGAGTCGCGGGTCGGAACCGCCGACGTAACCGAGAAGCGCCTTTGCCATGATGGATGGTCCTCCACACTGAGTGACCGACCGATGCGGTGTGGGTCGTGAGGGATTCGCACCCGCGGTGCTCGGCAGCGCTTGTTCTCACTGCGGTTCGTACTGCCAAACAGCTAAGGTGCGCGGGGCTTCCAGCGTCTCACCAAAAAGTTTGACGGTCAACACGATCACACCCCGTATCCACGGGCACCCTGGGGCGCGCGGCCGAAAACCCACGGCGGCGGCTCTCCAATGGGGCCCTGGGGGCGTGGAGATCATCCTTACTGCGGCAGCCTGGCACGGCAGGACCGTTATTGGCAACCACCAGGCCATTCCCACCGAACATGCGTGCTCGCGGCAGTCATCTGAACACATCGCGTGGCCGCCGATCCGGGCTCGATCAGCGGATCGCGAATCCCTCGTAGCCCCCGCGCGGATCGCCCCAGATCTCGGTGACGCCGTCGACACTGCCGGGCGTGTCGGAAGAGCGGAGCCAGTCGAGCAGACGGTGGCAATTCTCACGTGGCCCCTCGGCCACAATCTGCACCCGGCCGTCGTCGAGATTGAGGGCGAAGCCGTTGAGGCAGCCGATCTCCAAAGCGTTTGCCCTGGTGAACCAGCGGAAGCCCACTCCCTGTACTCGGCCGCGCACCCAGGCGGTGAGCCGTGCATGTTCATTCATGCACGCAAGCTAACGGGCCAATTCCTTTCGCATCACATCGCCCTCACTTGTTCTCGCGTACAGTCGCCACCCAATGAGCCTCACTCGTTCGGGTGAGATCACATGCTGTCGAGTTTGACGTCGAGGAAGAAAGGACGAGCGGATGGGACGCCACCGCCGGAAGAAGCGGGCCGCAGTGCCCGTACGCACCGGACTGCTCGGAGCCTCCGCTGCCATGGCGGTGGGCGCCGTGGCCGTGGCATCCGGTCTGCTGCCGGGCGGCGACACCTTCACCCTGGGAGGCGAGAGCGCCAGCGACCGGCAGGTGCACGCCGAGCGCGCAGGCCAGCTGAACGCCCAGGGCGGCGCCTCCGCCACCCCGTCCGACCGTCCTTCCGCCACGGTGAGCCGTGCCCCCGAGCGCGCGGCGGCCCCCTCGAAGGGCGCCTCCTCGACGTCCGGCAAGGCGTCCGCGACGCCGTCCAAGAAGACGCCGCGGCCGAAGGAGACCGAGGCGAAGAAGCCGGTGGCCCGTGAGACGAAGGCGCCGGAGAAGCAGACCAGGACCCCGGAGCGCGAGGCTTCGCAGGCCCCTGCCAAGCCGTCCCGCATCAAGGCGCCGACCGGCGAGGCCGCGGTGGAGGCCCAGGTACTGGACCTCGTCAACGAGGAGCGCGCGAAGGTGGGCTGCAGCCCGGTGCGCGCGGACGCCTCACTCGGTGCGCTCGCCGGCGCCTTCAGCGAGGACATGGCGGGGCGCGGCTTCTTCGACCACACCGACCCGGACGGGGACACGCCGTGGGACCGGGCCGCGCAGGCCGGTGTCAGCGGGCTGGGTGCCGAGAACATCGCCCGTGGGCAGGCCGACGCCCGGACGGTCATGAACTCCTGGATGAACAGCGACGGCCACCGCGCGAACATACTCAACTGCGAGTACAGGACCCTCGGCGTGGGCGTGTCCTTCGCCGAGGGCGGCCCGTGGTGGACGCAGGACTTCGGCTTCTGAGCCGGAGACCGTCCGGCGGCCGGGCCTGCGGGCTGACGGGGCTCGCGGGCTGACGGGCTGACTCAAGGGAAGCGCAACCCTGCGGTAAGCGCTGCGGCGTAGGGTGTGCCGCATGGACCACGACATCGCCTTCGACGTGTTCTCGCGGAAGTGCGAGTCGCGCGGCACGCTGGAGCATGTGACCGGCCGTTGGGGCGCCCTGACGCTCGGCGCCCTGCACGACGGGAGCTTCCGCTTCAACGAGCTCCGGCGGCGCGTCGACGGCGTGAGCGAGAAGATGCTCTCGCAGACGCTGCACGCGCTGGAGCGGGACGGGCTCGTCCTGCGCGAGGCGCAGCACACCAATCCGCCGCGGGTCGACTACGAACTGACGCCGCTGGGGCGCGAGGTGGCCCAGCGGCTGCTCGCTCTGATCCAGCTGGTGGAGGGGCGGATGCCCGACGTACTGGCGGCGCGTGAGCGTTACGACGGGACGCGCGGCAACGAACGGGCCGGGCGCGGCGGGCGCTGACAGCGCGGGCAGAAGTAGCTGGACCGGTTCATCCAGGGGCGCCGGCGCATCGGTGTGCCGCAGCGGCGGCACGGCTCGTCCTCGCGCCCGTACGCGTCCAGTGACCTGTCGAAGTACCCGGACTCGCCGTTCACATTGACATAGAGGCTGTCGAAGCTGGTGCCGCCGACGGCGAGGGCGGCGTTCATGACGTCCCGTACATGGCCGAGCAGCTCGGCGGCGCGCGGACGGGTCAGGCTCGCGGTCGGCCGGTCGTAGTGCAGCTTGGCGCGCCACAGGGCCTCGTCGGCGTAGATGTTGCCGACGCCGCTGATCAGGGACTGGTCGAGCAGCGCGCGCTTGACCGTCGTACGCCGCAGGCGCAGGGCGGTCTGGAAGGCGGCGTCGTCGAACCGGGAGTCGAGCGGGTCCCGGGCGATGTGCGCGATGGCGTCCGGCAGGCCGTCGGGGGTGGTGTCGTGCAGCGAAAGCCCGCCGAAGGTGCGCTGGTCGACGAAGCGGAGCTCGGTGCCCAGGTCGTCGGTGAAGCGGATCCGTATGCGCAGATGCTTCTCGTCCGAGGCGGCCTCCGGCTGGACCAGCAGCTGACCGCTCATCCCCAGGTGTCCGAGCACGGCGGCGCCACTGTCCTCCAGGGGCAGCCAGAGGTACTTGCCGCGGCGCCGGGCGGCCCCGATCCGCTGCCCCTTGAGTCGCGCCGCGAAGTCCTCGCCCCCGCCGAGGTGCCGGCGCACGGCACGCGGGTGCAGCACCTCCACCTCGGCGACGGTCCGCCCGGCGACCCAGGTTTCGAGCCCACGCCGTACGACTTCGACCTCGGGCAGCTCGGGCACGGGTCTCCTCCGGAACTGTACGAATCAACGCCCGCAGCGTACCGCCCCCGAACCGGGCGCTGCCCAGCCCCCGTACGCCCTACGGGCAAGCCGCGAAGTGTGCCCGGTACCACCGGCGGGCCGGTCTGTCCGTCCTCGAACGCCGGGACGGGCTCTTCCGGCGCCCGTCCCGGGAGTGCACCGCAAAACAAAGGGCCCCCGGCGCGCAGAACGCGGCGGGGGCCCGGAAGCGGGACGGCGTCAGGACGCAGTCTGGGGCGAAGGGGTGTCGGCGGCCCCTTCGGTGTCCTGCTGCTCCGCGGCGGCCTTGTCCGCCGCGGCGCGCTCGTCCGCGGCGGCGCGGATCGCGCGCCACGCGGACTCCGCCGCCTGCTGCTCCGCTTCCTTCTTGCTGCGGCCGGTGCCGGTGCCGTACGAGACACCACCGACGCGGGCGGCAGCAGTGAAGGTCTTCTCGTGGTCCGGACCGGTCTCGGTGACCAGGTACTCGGGCACACCAAGGCCCTCGGCCGCGGTCAGCTCCTGGAGGCTGGTTTTCCAGTCCAGGCCGGCGCCGAGGTTCGAGGACTTCTCGATCAGCGGGTCGAAGAGCCGGTGAACCAGCTCGGACGCCGCGTCGAGGCCCTGGTCGAGATAGACCGCGCCGATCACCGCTTCAAGGGTGTCGGCGAGGATGGATGCCTTGTCCCGGCCGCCCGTGCCCTCTTCACCGCGGCCGAGCCGGATGAAGGAGCCCAGGTCGAGGCCGCGCCCGACCTCCGCAAGTGCACGCGAGTTGACCACCGCGGCCCGCAGCTTGGCCAGCTGGCCTTCGGGCAGATCGGGGTGGGTGCGGTAGAGCGTGTCCGTGACCACCAGACCGAGTACCGAGTCCCCGAGGAACTCGAGCCGCTCGTTGGTGGGCAGGCCGCCGTTCTCGTACGCGTACGACCGATGGGTCAGCGCACGCACCAGAAGGGCGGACTCGAGCTGATACCCGAGCCGCCCTTCCAGAAGCGTGTGGGACGAGGCCGAACTGATGCTGTCGGACATCGTGCCTCTCACCAGCCGCTCAGACCTCGAGGACCTGGCGCTTGTTGTAGGTGCCGCAGCTCGGGCACGCGATGTGCTGCTGCTTCGGCTCCTGGCAACGCTCACACGAAACCAGGGTGGGGACCGCAGCCTTCCACTGCGACCGGCGGTGGCGCGTGTTGCTGCGCGACATCTTCCGCTTCGGAACAGCCACGGCTACTTCTCCTGCTTCTCGTCGACGCCCGCTTCGGCGCCGCTCATGTTGTCCTTCTCATCGGTTCCGAGTGAACCGGCGAGTCCCTGCAGTGCCGCCCAACGGATGTCGACGGCGTCGTGGTGGTGGTCCGGGTTGTCGTTCAGCCCGATCCCGCAGTCGGGACACAGGCCGGCACAGTCCTCCCGGCACACCGGCTGCATGGGCAGTGCGAGCACCACCGCATCACGCAGCACGGGCTCGAGGTCGAACATGCCGTCCTCGAGGGGAATCATGTCCTCGTCCTCGGCGTCGACTGAGTCTTCGGGGGCCGCCTTCTTGCTGCGGCCCCGATCGTCGGCGTCAGGGTACGAGAACATCTCCTGGAAGTCCGCCGCGACCTCATGGCGCAGCGGCTCCAGACACCTTACGCACTCCCCCTCGGCCACAGCACGGGCGGTGCCTGTGACAAGCACCCCTTCCATGACGGACTCGAGGCGGAGCTCAAGCTCCACGGGCGCGCCCTCGGGCACACCGATGACCCCTTCGATACCGAAGACCGCCGGCGCGCCGGGCGCCGCGACCGAGCGGGAGATCCGCTGGAGCGCACCGGGCCGCCGGCCCAGCTCGTGTGTGTCGAACACGAGAGGGTTGCGGTGGTCGAGGCGGGCGTTCAGCGTTCTTCCTGCTTTCGGATCGTCCGGGAGGCCGCGATATCAGCGCAGCACCAACTCCACGCACGCGCGACCGAAGAGCCAGGATACTGGACCGTTCGCTCCAGGCCCAATCCGGTCAGCGTCCCTGCTCGTAGCGCCGCAGCTGTTCCAGGTCGATCATGCTCGTGTCGAAGAAGCTGGTCTCGTCGAGCGCGGCGGCCTGCGGCTGATGCTGGTGAGGCTGGTGAGGCTGGTGGGCCTGCTGATGCTGCTCATGCTGCTCATGCTGCTGTCCCCCATAGCCTCCGGCATGGGAGGTACCCCCAGCGTACGGGTCCTGCTGGCCGTAGCCCTGGGCGTACCCCTGGTCATAGCCCTGCTGCTGTCCCCCATAGCCTCCGGCATGGGAGGTGCCCCCGGCGTACGGGTCCTGCTGGTACGCGTACACGTCCTGGGGCTGGGCCTGGGACTGGTAGGCATACGGGTCGGCCTGGGCCGGGTACTGGTCGGGGGCCTGGGCGGCGACCTGGGGCTGCTGGATCTGAGGCTGCTGCTGGACCCGCGGCTCCGGGTCGGCGAGTTCCGCGAGCCCGGCGAGGTAGTCCGCGTCGGTCGTCGTGTGCTGCATCCCGGCCGCGTCCTGGGCGGCGACGTGCGCTCCGAGATCGTCGGTGGCGATACGGCCGTGCAGCTTCTGCCGGCCGCGACCCACGGCCTCCAGGGTCTTGGAGAGCACGGCCTCGAAGGCGCCCAGCTTGGCGTCGACGTACTCGTCGGCGCGCTGGATCAGTGTCTGCGGGTCCGTGCTGTACTCCGGGGCGTCCTCATCGGCGTAACCCTGCTCATCGAGACCCGGGCCACGGCCGAGCAGCTTCTCCCGGCCGCGGTCGACGGAGCCGATGGTCTTGTTGAGGACGACCTCGAAGTTGGCGAGCTTGGAGTCGACGTAGTCGTCGGCCTCCGCCTTGATCTCCTCGGCCTCCCGGCGGGCCTCGGCGAGGATGCGGTCGGCCTCGTCCTGGGACTGCCGGGCGATGTGGGTGTCGGAGATCAGCGAGCCGCGCTCGGAGTGGGCGGCCTCGATGATGCGCTCGGCCTCCTGGCGGGCCTGTTCGACCATCTGCTCCCGGTCGCCGATCAGCTCCTGTGCCTGGGCGAGCGAACCGGGCAGGGCATGCCGTACTTCCTCGAGCATGGCGAGCAGCTCGGACCGGTTGACGACGCAGGACGCCGACATGGGCATGGACCGGGCGTTCCCGACCGCGTCGACGATTTCGTCGAGCTTCTTCTGCACGTCCACCGTGTGCTCGCCACTCTCTTCAGTCACTACAGCCGATTTGGAGACGGACGGGACGACTTTACGGCCAGTCGGCTCCCTCCCCCTACGCCCAGGGGGAATTTGGGGACGCCCGGAATCCAGGGGCGTGGGGGTCCCGGACACCGGGTGACGGTCTGTCAGGAAGTCACTTCGGGGGGAGGCGGTCCGTCAGGGCCGCGAGTACCACCGGGGGCACCAGGTGGGAGACGTCCCCGCCCCATGCCGCGACCTCCTTGACCAGGGAGGACGACAGGAAGCTGTAGGTCGGGCTGGTCGGCACGAACAGCGTCTCCACGCCCGACAGCCCGTTGTTCATCTGGGCCATCTGCAGCTCGTAGTCGAAGTCGCTGACGGCGCGCAGACCCTTGACGATGGCGGGGATGTCCCGCTCCTTGCAGTAGTCGACGAGCAGGCCGTGGTAGGCCTCCACCTCGACGTTGCCGTACTCGGCGGTGACCTCGCGGATCAGCTCGATCCGCTCGTCGACGGTGAACAGTCCCTGCTTGGCCTGATTGATCATCACCACGACGTGTACGACGTCGTACAGCTTGGAGGCGCGGGCGATGATGTCGAGGTGTCCATTGGTGATGGGGTCGAACGACCCCGGACAGACGGCGCGGCGCAACTGAAGTCCCTCGCTCTCCGGTCCGGTCATGGTGCGATTTCGCACGTAGAGGCGGCGCGACCGTACCAAAGCGTCCCTTCGCCGTAGCGACGGGCCCGCAGTGGCTCGATCCCCTCGGGCCAGGCGAATTCACCGCCTCTGGTGCTGCGCTCCACGGTGACCACGGCGTCGTCCGCGAGCCAGCCTCCCGAGCGGAGTGTGAGGAGAATCTCGCGAAGATCGTCGTCCGTGACGGCGTAGGGCGGGTCGAGGAACACCACGTCGTACGGGGCCGCCGGCGGCGGTCCTTGGACGATCTGCTCGGCCCGGCCGGTGCGGACCTCGGCGCCGGGCAGGGCGAGCGTCCTCACGTTCTCCCGGACCGTGCGGGCGGCGCGGTTGTCGGCCTCGACGAGCAGGGCGTGCGACGCACCGCGCGACAGCGCCTCCAGGCCGACGGCGCCCGAGCCCGCGTACAGGTCGGCGACCCGGGTGCCCTGCAGCGTGCCGAGCAGCGACTCCCAGGTGGAGAACAAGCCCTCGCGCGCCCGGTCGGAGGTGGGGCGGGTGCCGTTGCCCGGCGGCACGGCCAGGCGACGTCCGCCGGCCGCACCGGCGATCACGCGGGTCATCTGAGTCCTTCACGAAGACGTTCGTCCGGTCCGGTTCGATCCGGACCGGTCACCTCCACGATATGGGCTGTCGGCAGCGGGGGCGTCAGCCCTTGTCCAGGTACTGCTCGCGATCCTTGTCCAGCAGCGCGTCCAGCGCCGTGCGCAGCTCCGGCAGACGCTCCAGCTCCGGGTCCGCGCCGACGACGGACACCGCCTCTTCCCGGGCCGCCGCGATGACCTCCTCGTCCTCGATGACGGCGAGGACGCGCAGCGACGAGCGGACGCCGGACTGGGCCTGGCCGAGCACATCGCCCTCACGGCGCTGTTCGAGGTCGATCCGGGACAGCTCGAAGCCGTCCAGCGTGGCGGCGACGGCGCCGAGCCGGGCCCGGGCGGGGCTCGCCTCCGGCATCTCGCTGACCAGCAGGCACAGCCCGGGAGCCGAGCCGCGGCCGACACGGCCGCGCAGCTGGTGCAGCTGGGAGACGCCGAACCGGTCGGCGTCCATGATCACCATCGCCGTCGCGTTCGGCACGTTCACCCCCACCTCGATGACCGTGGTGGCGACCAGCACGTCCACCTCGCCCGCGGCGAAGCGGCGCATCACATCGTCCTTGTCGTCGGGCGCCATACGGCCGTGCAGCACCTCGACCCGCAGCCCCTTCAGCGGGCCTGCCGCGAGCTGCTCGGCGACCTCCAGGACGGCCAGCGGCGGCCGCTTCTCGGCTTCGTCCTCCGGCGACTTCTTCTTCTGCTCGCCCGCCTCGTCGAGGGAGTCGCCGATGCGCGGGCATACGACGTACGCCTGATGACCGCCCTCGACCTCCTCGCGGACCCGCTCCCACGCCCGCGCCAGGAAGTGCGGCTTGTCCGCGGCCGGAACCACATGGGTGGCGATGGGCGAGCGCCCCGCGGGCAGCTGGTCCAGTACGGAGGTCTCGAGGTCGCCGAAGACCGTCATCGCGACCGTACGCGGAATGGGCGTGGCGGTCATGACCAGCAGATGCGGCGGTTGCTTGCCCTTGCCGCGCAGGGCGTCGCGCTGCTCCACGCCGAAGCGGTGCTGCTCGTCGACGACGACCAGTCCGAGGTCGTGGAACTGCACCTTGTCCTCGATCAGCGCGTGCGTGCCGATGACGATCCCGGCCTCGCCGGTGACCAGGTCGAGCAGCGCCTGCCGACGGGCGGCGGCGCCCATGGAGCCGGTGAGCAGCACGACCTTCGTCGCCTGCTCCGCGCCGCCGAGCATGCCGCCCTCGGCGAGGTCGCCCATCATCTCCACGATCGAGCGGTGATGCTGCTGGGCGAGGACCTCGGTGGGGGCGAGCATCGCGGCCTGGCCGCCCGCGTCGACGACGGAGAGCATGGCGCGCAGCGCGACCATGGTCTTCCCGCTGCCGACTTCGCCCTGGAGCAGGCGGTGCATGGGGTGTTCGGTCGCCAGGTCGCCGAAGATCTCCGCGGACACCTTCTGCTGGCCGTCGGTGAGCGTGAACGGCAGCCGGGCGTCGAAGGCGTCGAGCATGCCGTCGGGAACGGGCCTGCGGGCGACCGCGGGAAGCTGCGCGTCCGCGTATCGCCGCCGGGCCAGGGCGACTTGGAGGACGAAGGCCTCGTCCCACTTGAGGCGCTGCCGGGCGTCCTCGATGTCGGCCTTGGTCTGCGGGCGGTGGATCTTGAGCAACGCCTCGGGGAGCGCGACGAATCCACGGCCCTCACGGAGCCCGGACGGCAGCGGGTCGAGCGCTTCCCTCGCGTGCGGAAGGACCGCGTCGACGGCCTTGGCGATCTTCCAGGACTCCAGGCCCTTGCAGGCCGGATAGATCGGGATGAGCTT
Source organism: Streptomyces sp. NPDC053673 (assembly GCF_055585225.1). Lineage (NCBI taxonomy): Bacteria > Bacillati > Actinomycetota > Actinomycetes > Kitasatosporales > Streptomycetaceae > Streptomyces > Streptomyces sp. NPDC053673. The sequence goes on from NZ_JBVJKN010000016.1 coordinate 157,504, forward strand.
GCCCGCGAAGGCGCTCACCGCGCCCTCGCCGCTGTCCGCGTCCAGCCGCTCGTACGTGGGATGGGCGAGCTGCAGCTTCCGGTTGAACATGGACACCTTGCCGGCGAACATGGCGCGGCTGCCGGGCAGCAGGTCCTTGTGCGGCTTGTGGATGCCCCGGCCGAAGAAGACCAGCTGCAGCCGTCCGCTGCCGTCGGTGATGGTGACCTCCAGCCGCTGCCCGCGCCCGGCGTTGAACTTGAGCACGCGCGCGTCCGCGACCTGGGCGACGACCGTGACGTGCTCGTCCAGCGGCAGATCCGCGAGCCGGGTGAGCTGGCCCCGCTCCTCGTACCGACGCGGGTAGTGGTGGAGCAGATCACCGACGGTGTGCAGGTCGAGGTTCTCGGCCATGACCTTCGCGGTCGCGGGACCGAGGGTCCTCTTCAGTGGTTCATCGAGCGCGGACACGCGATCCATTGCACACCACGACAGTGACAATCGTCGCGGACCCCTGCATACGCGCAGGTCAAAGCCGTGCCCCGGCTTCGAGGACGGGGGCTGAGCGGGTGTCGGCGGACACGCACCCCGGTGCACCGGTCGTACGTCCCGCTTGCCTCCACGGAGAAGCGGCGGGGCGGGACGGAGCGACGCCTCCGGCTCGCCGGACACTCCGAACGGGCCGTGCGGCAGGGCGAGTTCGGCCCCGCGGCGGCTGCCCCGTATTGCCGGTGTCGCCGGTGCGGCAGGTGCAGCCCGTGCGACGGCGGCCCGTGACGTCCCGGCTCGGGGTGCCGGAACTACTCCACGCCGATCAGTAGCGGAGCGCCCTCGCCGCCGTGGTAGATCAAGGTGTCCACCGCCAGGTATCCCTCCCTGACGTGGGCCTCAAGGCGGTCCGCCAACTCCGGCGGGGCGTCGTTCGGGAGGACCAGCGTGACCAGTTCGCCGCCGGCCGAGAGCATGCGGTCCAGGACCGTCTCCGCCGTGCTCGCGAGATCCGCGCCGATCACGGCGACGTCGCCCTCGATCAGCCCCAGCACGTCCCCGGCCTGGCACACGCCCGCCGATGTGAAGGACTGCCGCTCGGCGACGGTGAGTTCGCCGTAGCGCGTCGCCCCGGCCGCCGAGGTCATCGCGACGACGTCCTCGTCGAAGCGGCGCTCGGGTTCGTGGACGGCGAGCGCGGCGATGCCCTGGACCGCGGAGCGGGTCGGGATGAGGGCGACCCGCACGCCCTCCGTGCGGGCCTGCTCCGCGGCCGCGGCCGCCGTGTGCCGCAGGTCGGCGTCGTTCGGGAGGAGGACCACCTCGCGGGCGTGGGCCCGCCGGATCGCCTCGACGAGCTCGCCGCTCACGGGGGGCTCTCCGGGCCGCGCGAGCACCGTCGTCGCGCCGGCCTCCGCGCACAGCCCCGCCAGCCCCTCGCCCGGGACCACCGCGACAACGGCCCGCTGGACCCGTTCGCGCGGCTCGGGGTGCTCGGCCGCGCCGAAGTGGGTGATCCGGATCCGGTACGGCCGTCCCGCCTCGACGCCGGCCTCCACCGCCGCGCCCGCGTCGTCGACATGCACGTGGACGTTCCACAGACCGTCGCCGCCGACGACGACGAGCGAGTCGCCGAGCCCGTCGAGCCTCGTCCGCAGCCTCGCCACCGCGGCGTCGTCCGCCTCCAGCAGATAGATCACCTCGAAGGCGGGCCCGCCGTCATCGCACGGCTCACCGGCGGCCACCACGGCCGGGTGGGCCCGTACGGAAGGCCGTGCCGCCGGCGCGTCCCCCGTCACCGCCTGGACCAGCGCGCCCAGCACCGCCAGCAGCCCTTGGCCGCCCGCGTCCACGACACCGGCGCGCCCGAGCACCTCCAGCTGGCCGGGGGTGTCCGCCAGCGCCTTGCAGGCGCGTGCGTACGCGGCCGCCACAGCGGTCGCGTCGTCGTCGGAGACCGCGGCGTCCGCCGCTGCCGAGGCCACGCTCAGGATCGTGCCCTCGACCGGATGCGCGACCGCCTCGCGTGCGGCTTCCGCAGCCCGTCGAAGCGCCTGCGCCACCCCTCCGCGGGCCGACCCGTCCCACTCACCCAGGACCTCGGCCATGCCCCGCAGCAGCTGCGCCAGGATGGTCCCCGAGTTGCCGCGCGCACCGATCAGCGCCCCGTGCGCCATGGCCCTCATCGCGTCGGCCGGCACTGGGGCCGCGGAGCCGGTCTCGTACGCCGCGAACACCGCTTCCACGGCCTGCGCCGCGGATTCGACCGTCAGGTAGAGGTTGGTGCCGGTGTCTCCGTCCGCGACCGGATACACGTTGATCGCGTCGATCTCCTCGCGCTCCCGGCCCAGCGCCTCCAGCGCGAGTGAGCACCAGGTGCGTACCGTGACGGCATCGAGGGTCTGCGGCACCTATGTCCTCCTTCGGTGTCCCCCGCACCCCCAGGGCATAGGGGGAGGCTGGGCGTCACCGCAGGGTAGACCCGGGGCCGGCCGGGAGCCGGGGCGGGGGCGGAGGAAGCCATGGTAGTTTCGTTCTACGGACGCAGCCGTTGTATGCTGCTCCGGTTGCCCGATGAAAGTCGGGCCATTCCCCCGGCAGGCCACTTCAGATCACTGATTCCGGCACGCCGGATTTCACTGTAAGTGCATCTGAAGTCTTTGGAGTGACCCGTGGCTGCCAACTGCGACGTCTGCGGCAAGGGGCCGGGCTTCGGCAACAACATTTCGCACTCGCACCGCCGTACGTCCCGTCGCTGGAACCCGAACATCCAGCGCGTGCGTGCCGTGGTCGGTCGGACGCCGAAGCGGCTCAACGTCTGCACCTCGTGCATCAAGGCCGGCAAGGTCTCGCGCTAAGTGATGCTCCCCGCGTTCGTGCGGGGATGATCCCGCCGACGTTTCGTCGTAGCGCAGCCCCTGCGGTTGCCTTGAAAGCCGGTCCACCTCGGTGGACCGGCTTTTCGCTTTCCAGGGACCGTTCTGCGGCCGGTTCTACGGCCCGTTCTGCGGAGTTCTGCGGACCGTTCCACGGGCGGGGGCCGGTCCGCGTCCACGGGCCGGCCCGTCCACCCAGGGCCTGTCAGGCCTGGCGGAATCGCCAGCCGTGATCGACCGGACCGATCCCGCCGCCCAGCGCGAAGCCCGCGGCGATCGCGCCCGTGACGTACTCCTTCGCGTCCCGGGCGGCCTCGGGGACGGATCGCCCCTTCGCCAGCCCCGCCGCCACCGCCGATGCGAGTGTGCAGCCCGTGCCGTGCGTGTGCCGGTTGTCGTGCCGCGGGGCGCGCAGCCAGTGCTCCTCGGTGCCGTCCGTGAGCAGGTCCACGGCGTCGCCTTCGAGATGGCCGCCCTTGATCAGCGCCCAGCGCGGCCCGTACGCGAGCACCGCGTCAGCCGCTCGCCGCAGATCGGTCTCGGTCTCCACCCGTACGCCGGTGAGCTGGGCGACCTCGTCCAGGTTCGGGGTCGCCACGGTCGCGGCCGGCAGCAGCTTCGTACGTACGGAATCCAGCGCGGACGCCGCCAGCAGGGCGTCCCCGTGCTTGGAGACACCGACCGGATCGACGACGACCTGCGCATCGGTCCCGGCCAGCAGCTCGGCGACCGTCTCGACGAGCTCGGCCGACGCCAGCATTCCGGTCTTCACGGCCTGGACGCCGATGTCGTCGACGACACTGCGGTACTGGGCGCGTACCGCCTCGACCGGGAGTTCCCAGGCGCCCTGCACACCGAGCGAGTTCTGCGCGGTGACGGCCGTGAGCACACTCATTCCGTGCACGCCGAGGGCGAGCATGGTCTTCAGGTCGGCCTGGATGCCGGCGCCGCCGCCGGAGTCGGACCCGGCGACGGTCAGCACGCGCGGCGGCGCCGCGCGGGTCATGATCCTTCCCCGAAGTGGTCCCAGCCGCCCTTGTTCGTCCAGGGCGCCCCGTCCACGGTCACCTGCGGCAGGGCCGACGGGTTGAGCACCTCGCCGATCACCTTCCAGCGGGCGGGCAGTTTCACGTCCGCCGGGAAGGTCGCGACGATCGCGTGGTCCTCGCCGCCGCTGAGCACCCACTGGAGCGGGTCGACGCCCACGGCCTGGCCGATGTCGTTCATCTGCGAGGGGATGTCGATGAGTCCGGATCGCAGGTCGATCCGGACCTTGCTGGCTTCGGCGATATGGCCGAGGTCGGCGACGAGCCCGTCGCTGACGTCGGTCATCGCGGTGGCGCCGAGTCCGGCGGCGGCCGGTCCCGCGTGGTACGGCGGTTCGGGGCGCCGGTGGGCCTCGACGAAGGCGCGGGGCGAGCGGAAGCCGCGTGAGAGGACCGCGTGCCCGGCTGCGGACCAGCCCAACCAGCCGGTGTAGGCGACGACATCGCCGGGCTGGGCGCCGGCCCGGGTCACCGGGTCGTGGTTGCGCAGATCGCCGAGCGCGGTGATCGCCACGGTGATGGTGTCGCCGCGTACGACATCGCCGCCGACCACGGCCGCGCCCGCGACCTGGCATTCGTCGCGGATGCCGTCCATCAGCTCGGTGGCCCAGGTGACCGGGAGGTCGGCGGGGACGACGAGACCGAGCAGCAGCGCGGTCGGTACGGCGCCCATGGCCGCGATGTCGGCGAGGTTCTGCGCGGCCGCCTTGCGGCCCACGTCGTACGCGGTCGACCAGTCGCGGCGGAAGTGCCGTCCCTCCAGAAGGAGGTCGGTGCTGGCCACGACCCTGCGGTCGGGCGCCGCCACGACCGCGGCGTCGTCGCCGGGTCCGAGCCGTACCGCGGGGGTGGAGGTCAGCCGGGAGGTGAGCTCCTTGATGAGTCCGAACTCCCCCAGCTCGCCCACAGTGCCCTTCATCACGTCATGCCCTTCGTCGCCGCGGTGCCGCCGGACGCTCCGGCCGCCCACCTGTTCTTCGTGCGGTAGCGAGCCGTCACCGCTGTAGGTACCGTCGAGTAGGCCCTGTGGCCCGTCAACTTCTGTGCCTTGTACGCCACGCTGCGAGCGCATCGGGGCGCGCAGGTCTCCCCGCGGCCCGCGGCGACGCGATACCGTGGCGTCTCTTCTCCCCACATGATCCTCGTGGCCGCCCTGGAGGTTCCGTGGTACAGGCGTACATCCTTATTCAGACCGAGGTGGGCAAGGCGTCGATGGTCGCCGACACCATCTCCAAGATCCCGGGGGTGATTCAGGCCGAGGACGTCACAGGTCCTTACGACGTGATCGTGCGCGCGCAGGCCGATACGGTCGATGAGCTGGGTCGCATGGTGGTCGCCAAGGTCCAGCAAGTGGACGGCATCACGCGAACGCTGACCTGCCCGGTCGTGCACCTGTAGCCCCCGTCTACGCTTGGCCGGTGATGTCTCCCCGCCGGCTTCTGTCTCTGCCCGCCGCCGCAGTGCTGCTGGCCGCTGCGGGCTGTTCCTCCACGGACGCTCCCGCGTCGATCACGGTTCCCGCTCCTCCCGCCGAGGAGAAGACTCTGTGCCGGGCACTGCACAAGGCGCTGCCGGAGTCCGTGGCCGGCGAGGGCCGTCGGGACCCCGAGCCGCGTTCCGAGCTGACCGCCGGGTGGGGGGACGCCGCGATCGTACTGCGCTGCGGCGTCCCCCGGCCCGCGGGTCTGCTGAGCGAGAAGGCGGACGGGGTGGTGGTGAACGGCGTCGAATGGTTCGCCGAGGAACTGGCGGACGGTGCCCGGTTCACCACCACGTACCGCAAGGCCTATGTCGAGGTGACGCTGTCGAAGCGGTTCACCGACGTGGGACCGCTGACCGAACTGGCGGGACCGGTCGAGAAGACGGTCCCGCCACGTTTCGAGGCGGTCCCCGGCGCACCGCGCGCCTCGGGCGCCCCTTAGGTCCTGATCCGGTCCGAGCCTGATCCGGTCCGATCGACCGGACGGACACGACCTAGCGCAGGCCCGTCGAGCGCCGCAGCGCCGCCTGGATCAGCCGGTCGACGAGCTCCGCGTAGCCGACACCTGTCTCCTGCCACATCCGCGGGTACATGGAGATCGGCGTGAAGCCCGGCATGGTGTTGATCTCGTTGATCACGAACTCGCCGTCCTCGGTGAGGAAGAAGTCCGCGCGGACCAGCCCCTCGCAGGACGCGGCCTCGAACGCCTCGATCGCGAGCCGCCGCACCTCGGCGGTCTCCTCGTCGGTCAGCGGCGCGGGCACGAGTCCGGTCGCCGAGTCGATGTACTTGGCCTCGAAGTCGTAGAAGTCGTGCGAGGAGACGGGCGGGATCTCGGCAGGCACGCTGGCGCGGGGGCCGTCCTCGAACTCCAGCACTCCGCATTCGATCTCGCGGCCGCGCAGCAGTGCCTCGACCAGGATCTTGGGGTCGTGGCGCTGGGCCTCGGCGATGGCCTCGTCAAGACCGGAGAGGTCGTCGACCTTGGTGATGCCGATCGAGGAGCCGGCGCGGGCGGGCTTCACGAAGAGCGGCCAGCCGTGCTCGCCGGCGAAGTCGACGATCTTCTTGCGGGCGGCGGAAGGTTCCTGCGCCCATTCACGGGGCCGGATCACCTCGTACGGGCCGACGGGCAGACCGAAGGAGGTGAAGACCCGCTTCATGTACTCCTTGTCCTGGCCGACGGCCGAGGCGAGGACGCCCGCGCCGACGTACGGGATGCCGGAGAGTTCCAGCAGGCCCTGCAGAGTGCCGTCCTCGCCGTAGGGGCCGTGCAGCATCGGGAAGACGACGTCGACCTCACCGAGCGCCTTGGGCACGGAACCCGGCTCGCTGTAGACCACCTCGCGGTTGGCCGGGTCGACGGAGAGGACGACGCCGCCCTCGGCCGATTCGGCGAGGTCGGAGACGGAGGGCAGCTTCCGGTCGGCGATGGCCATCCGGTCCGGCTCGTCGGCCGTCAGCGCCCAGCGGCCGTCCGCCGTGATGCCGATGGGCAGCACGTCGTACTTGGTCCGGTCGATGGCGCGCAGTACGGCGCCGGCCGTCACGACGGAGATCGCGTGCTCGGAGCTGCGGCCGCCGAAGACGACCGCGACGCGCGGCTTGCGGCGCGCCTCGCCTCCGGTGGAGGCGAGGTCGTGGCTGTGGGAGGGGTTCTCGCTCATATCGCGACGAGACTACCCTGCGCGTTCCGCCCGCCGAAGGGGCGCGCCCCGCCCCTTCCCGGACCGGGGCCCCGGCCCGGGACCCTGCACGCCCTTCGGAGCCTGCCGCAGGACGGGCCCGTAACGCACCGGTGCCGTCCGGGTGGCCCGGGTGTCCGTCCCGGACAGGCTCTGAGAGGTGTCCGTCCCGGACAGACCCTAGTGCCGCTCGGGCTTCGCGCTGCGCGACATCAGTTCCTTGAGCGCGACGACCGGCGGCTTGCCCTCGTGGACGATGGACACGACGGTCTCGGTGATGGGCATGTCGACGCCGTGCCGCCGGCCCAGATCCAGTACGGACTCACAGGACTTGACGCCCTCGGCGGTCTGCTTGGTGGCGGCGATGGCCTCCTGGAGCGTCATGCCGCGGCCGAGGTTGGTGCCGAAGGTGTGGTTGCGGGAGAGCGGCGAGGAGCAGGTGGCGACGAGGTCGCCGAGTCCGGCGAGGCCGGAGAAGGTCAGCGGGTCGGCGCCCATGGCGAGGCCGAGGCGGGTCGTCTCGGCGAGTCCGCGCGTGATGAGGGTGGCCTTGGAGTTGTCGCCGAGGCCCATGCCGTCCGCGATACCGACAGCGAGACCGATGACGTTCTTGATCGCGCCGCCGAGTTCGCAGCCGACGACGTCGGTGTTGGTGTACGCACGGAAGTACGGGGTCATGCAGGCGGACTGCAGCCGCTGGGCGACCGTTTCGTCGGCGCAGGCGACGACCGCGGCGGCGGGCTGGCGTTCGGCGATCTCCTTGGCGAGGTTGGGTCCGGTGAGGACGGCGACGCGCTCGGCCGGGGCCTTCGCGACCTCCTCGATGACCTCGCTCATCCGCTTGGCGGTGCCGAGTTCGACGCCCTTCATCAGGGAGACGAGGACCGTGTCGGGGGCCAGCTTGGGCGCCCATTCCGTGAGGTTGGCGCGCAGGGTCTGGGAGGGCACGACGAGGACGGTGAAGTCCGCGTCGCGGGCGGCCTCGGCGGGGTCGGTGGTGGCCCGTACCGCCTCGGGGAGCTGGAATCCCGGCAGATAGTCGGGGTTGGTGCGCGTGCTGTTGATGGCGTCGACAAGTTCTGCGCGGCGGCCCCACATGGTCACCTCGCAGCCGGCGTCGGCGAGCACCATGGAGAAGGCGGTGCCCCAGGATCCGGTGCCGAACACGGCGGCCTTGACGGTGCGTGTCACTTGGTTCCCTCCCCGGCGGCCTTCCGCCGCTGTTCCGCGCGGGCCGTGCGGTGGTCGTACGGCTCGGCGGGTGCCTTCTCGCCTCGTACGTCCTCCAGCAGTGCGGTGATCGCGGCCATGATGACCTCGGTGACCTCGCGCAGCACTTCGGGAGTCGGCTCCAGGCCGTGGAACCGGGAGAGGTCGACGGGAGGTCCCGCCTGCACGATCAGCGTCTTGCGCGGGAACAGCTGGAGCTTGTTCTCCTTGGCGTACGGCGGCATCGCCAGGTTGGCGCCCCACTGGGCGACCGGGATGACCGGCGCCTTGGTGAGCAGGGCGATGCGTGCGGCACCGGTCTTGCCCGCCATCGGCCACATGTCGGGGTCGCGGGTCAGCGTGCCTTCCGGGTAGAACGCGACGCATTCGCCGCGCTCGATGGCGTCGACGGCGGCGCGGAACGCGTCCAGGGCGTTCGTCGTCTCGCGGTACACGGGAATCTGACCGGTGCCGCGGAGCATCGTGCCGACGAAGGAGCCCTTGAAGAGCGCGGCCTTCGCCAGGAAGCGCGGGACACGTCCGGTGTTGTACTGGAAGTGCGCGTAGGAGAGCGGGTCCAGATAGGAGTTGTGATTCACCGCCGTGATGAATCCTCCGTCGGCCGGAATGTGCTCCATTCCTCGCCAGTCCCGCTTGAACAGAACCACCAACGGCGGTTTCGCGATGACCGCCGCCAGGCGGTACCAGAAGCCGATTCTGCGGCGGGACACTCGGACACCTTCCTCTTTGGACCTGGCTGCTGCCTGGCTGCTGGGGGTCAAGTGTCGCCCCAGGCCCCTGGTCTGTCGAGAACACGGTACGCCCCGGCTTCGCGACCGAGGCCGCGGGCCGCCGTGCGGGCAGGCGACAATGGGCCCGTGCACTGGTCACTGGTCGTTCCGCTGAAGCCCCTCGCGCTGGCCAAGAGCAGGCTGGCACAGGCCATGGGCGGTGCGATGCGCCCGCAATTCGCACTTGCCTTCGCCCAGGACACGGTGGCGGCGGCGCTGGCCTGCGCCGCGGTACGTGATGTGGCGGTCGTCACGGACGATCCGGTGGCCGCTGCCGAGCTGGCCGCGCTGGGTGCGCGTGTCGTGCCGGACACGCCCGGTGCGGGGCTCAACGCGGCGCTGGCGCACGGGGCCGAGGCGGTGCGCGCGGTGCGCCCGGGCGCGGCGGTGGCGGCGCTCAACGCGGATCTGCCGGCGCTGCGGCCTGCTGAATTGACGCGGGTGCTCACGGTGGCCGCGCATTTCCCGCGGGCTTTTCTCGCGGACGCCGCAGGAATTGGCACGACATTCCTGTCGGCCACGCCCGGCACAAAATTGCACCCGGCTTTCGGCGGGAGTTCGCGGCACCGGCATTTGACCTCCGGGGCTGTGGAAATCGAATTGGACGGCGTCGAGTCGATGCGCCGCGACGTGGACACCGGGGAGGATCTGCTGGCCGCGCTCACGCTGGGCGTGGGGCCGCGGACGGCCGCGCGGTGCGCGACGGCGCCGATGCCGGGCGCCCGCCACGAGGGCGTCTAGGGCGTGTCCGGTGGATCTTGCTGGGCAGCCTGATCCACCGGACAGGCCCCAGAGCGTGATCCACCGGACACGGCCTGGACCCCGCCGCAGCGACGGTGCGCCCTGCACGTGGTCCCGGAGAAGCCCGGTTCCACCTGGTGGGCCCGGAAGGTGTACGTCCTCGATCGGCCCGGGTCTGCGTCTCAGTCACCGAACGGACTGCTTCGGAGCGGTTGGGGTCCCCCGGGCGAAGCTCTGAGGGAGATCGAGGACCGCGCGGGCCCGCCACAGGCGCCCGAGGCCGGGCCGCCCATGCGTGCCCGTTACGCTCTGGGCATGCAGGCGACCGCGTACACGTACGACTCAGAGACCCGCAGCGGAAGTGTGCTGCTCGACGACGGCACGCCGGTGGAGTTCGACGCCGCCGCGTTCGACGCCGGCGGGCTGCGGCTGCTGCGGCCGGGACAGCGGGTGCGGATCGAGACCGAGGGCAAGGGCGATGCCCTGCGGATCACGCTGGTGACGCTGCAGACGCTCTAGGGCAGAGGCAGACGCAGCAGCAGACGTGGATGTCGATGCAGACGCGCCGCGGGCCGGGCTCCCCTCAAGGAGTCCGGCCCGTCGCGTGAGTGGCCCTGTGCTGTTGCGCCGCTTACTTCTTGCGGGCGGTGGCCTTCTTGGCGGTGGTCTTGCGCGCCGTGGCCTTCTTCGCGGGCGCCTTCTTGGCAACCGCCTTCTTGGCGGGGGCGGTCTTCTTGGCCGCGGCCGCCTTCTTGGCGGGGGCCGCCTTCTTCGCCGCCGCCGTGGTCTTCTTGGCAGCGGCCTTCTTCGCCGTGGTCTTCTTGGCGGTCACCTTCTTGGCGGGAGCGGCCTTCTTGGCCGTGACCTTCTTCGCCGCGGCCTTCTTGGCCGTCGCCTTCTTCGCGGCGGCCTTCTTCGCGGCCGCGCCGACCTGGAGGCTGCCCTTGGGGGCCTTCTTGACGGCGACTTCGCCGCCCCTGGGGAGCTTCTTGGAGCCGCTCACCAGGTCCTTGAAGCCCTGGCCCGCGCGGAACCGCGGTACCGAGGTCTTCTTGACCCGCACGCGCTCACCCGTCTGCGGGTTGCGGGCGTAGCGGGCTGGGCGGTCGACCTTCTCGAACGAGCCGAAGCCGGTGACCGAAACCCGGTCGCCGCCGACAACCGCGCGGACGATCGCGTCGAGTACCGCGTCGACAGCATCGGCGGCCTGCTGGCGGCCACCCATCTTGTCGGCAATCGCTTCTACGAGCTGCGCCTTGTTCACGTCTTCCCCTTCGGAGACATTGCCGGAACGAAACTGTTCAAGCTTTTTCGCACGCTAGGCAGATATATACCGCAAATCAAACACGAAACGGGCTAATCACCCTAGTGCCGCAACGAAGTCGACCGTCGCGGCCACGCGGCGGAGCCGCATATCGGCCCAGTCACCGGGTGGTCAGTCGCCTTGGGGGAAACGACCTTCGTCGAGGTCGTTCATCAACCGGTCCAGACGCCTTGCGGCGTCTTCGAGATCGTGCTTCGCCGCGGCCGTGATGACCAGCAGCTTCCGGGACAGCGCCATCCTTACGCCCTCCGGGACTTGCAGTTCGCGCACTCGTGTGTGCGCCTCCTTCAATCGGGCCGCGACTGCCTCGTAGAGCTCGAGTTGGCTGTCACGTTCCATGCACCGATTGTGCCATCTGGGGCGAGTTGTCGCCCGACAGGGTCTCAACAAGCGGCTGCGCCCTCCACCGGACGGTGAAGGGCGCAGTACGGGAAAAGCGCTGCTCAGACCTCAATTGTACGAGGCTTGAAGGCGGGCCTGGACGCCTCGTAGGCCGCGATGTCCGCTTCGTTCTGAAGGGTGAGGCTGATGTCGTCGAGTCCGTTCAACAACCGCCAGCGAGCGTTCTCGTCCAGCTCGAAGTCGGCGGTGATGCCTGCCGCGCGGACCTGGCGCTCCTCCAAGTCCACGGTGATTTCCGCGCTCGGGTCGGACTCGGTCAGCTCCCACAGCCGGTCCACCGTCTCCTGCGGCAGAACCACGGTCAGCAGCCCGTTCTTGAGCGAGTTGCCGCGGAAGATGTCGGCGTAGCGGGCGGAGACGACGGCCTTGAAGCCGTAGTTCTGGAGCGCCCAGACGGCGTGTTCGCGGGACGAGCCGGTGCCGAAGTCGGGACCGGCGACCAGCACCGTGGCGCCCTGCCGCTCGGGCTGGTTGAGGACGAAGTCGTCGTTCTTGCGCCAGGCCTCGAACAGTCCGTCCTCGAAGCCGTCGCGGGTGACCTTCTTCAGCCAGTGGGCCGGGATGATCTGGTCGGTGTCGACGTTGCTGCGGCGCAGCGGGACGGCCCGGCCGGTGTGCGTGGTGAAAGCTTCCATGGTGTTCAGACTCCGGCGGGCGTACGGGTGGCAGACAGGTCGGTCAGATCGGCGGGCGAGGCCAGATGGCCGAGCACCGCGGTGGCGGCGGCGACCTGCGGCGAGACCAGATGGGTACGGCCGCCCTTGCCCTGCCGGCCCTCGAAGTTGCGGTTGGAGGTGGAGGCGGAGCGCTCACCGGGGGCCAGCTGGTCGGGGTTCATGCCCAGACACATCGAGCAGCCCGCATGCCGCCATTCGGCGCCGGCCTCCTTGAAGACCTTGTCCAGGCCCTCCTCGACGGCCTGCAGCGCGACCCGTACGGAGCCGGGGACGACCAGCATCCGTACGCCGTCGGCGACTTTGCGGCCGTCCAGGACCGAGGCCGCGGAGCGCAGGTCCTCGATACGCCCGTTGGTGCAGGAGCCTACGAAGACGGTGTCGACGTTGATGTCGCGCAGCGCCTGTCCGGCGGTCAACCCCATGTACTCCAGGGCCTTTTCGGCCGCCAGCCGCTCCGAAGCGTCCTCGTACGAAGCCGGGTCGGGGACGTTCGCCGACAGCGGTGCGCCCTGGCCGGGGTTGGTGCCCCAGGTGACGAACGGGGAGAGCGAAGCGGCGTCGATGAAGACCTCGGCGTCGAATACGGCGTCGTCGTCGGTGCGCAGGGTCTTCCAGTACGCGACCGCCGCGTCCCAGTCCTCGCCCTTGGGGGCGTGGTCGCGGCCCTGCAGATAGTCGAACGTGGTCTGGTCCGGGGCGATCATGCCCGCCCGGGCGCCGGCCTCGATCGACATGTTGCAGATGGTCATGCGGGCCTCCATCGAGAGCTTCTCGATGGCGGAACCGCGGTACTCCAGGATGTAGCCCTGGCCACCACCCGTACCGATCTTGGCGATGATCGCCAGGATCAAGTCCTTGGCGGTGACGCCGTCGGGCAGCTCACCCTCGACGGTGATCGCCATGGTCTTGGGGCGGGCCATCGGCAGCGTCTGGGTGGCCAGCACATGCTCGACCTGCGAGGTGCCGATACCGAACGCCAGAGCGCCGAAGGCGCCGTGCGTGGAAGTGTGCGAGTCGCCGCAGACCACGGTGGTGCCGGGCTGGGTCAGGCCCAGCTGCGGTCCCACGACGTGGACGACGCCCTGCTCGACGTCGCCCAGCGGGTGCAGCCGGACGCCGAACTCGGCGCAGTTCTTGCGCAGGGTCTCCAACTGCGCGCGGGAGACGGGGTCGGCGATGGGCTTGTCGATGTCGAGGGTCGGGGTGTTGTGGTCCTCGGTCGCGATGGTGAGGTCCAGCCGCCGCACCCGGCGACCGCTCAGACGGAGACCGTCGAACGCCTGCGGGCTGGTCACCTCGTGCAGGAGGTGCAGATCGATGAAGAGGAGGTCGGGCTCGCCATCGGCGCGCCGGACGACATGGTCGTCCCAGACCTTCTCCGCGAGTGTCCTACCCATCGCTTTCCCTCCGGCCCGGCAGCGCCGCCGGGCCCAACTAGAGATCGATTGCGTCGCCGTCCGCACCTCGGAGACGTCATTGGTGCCGGGCGGGGGACGCTGGCCCTTGTGCGGCCGTACATCCAGGTTCGCAACTTCTCGGAGAAATTGAACTTGCGTTTCACAGAGTGAGACGTGAATATCGTTGCATGGACAACTCTAGCGGCGTCGGCGTTCTCGACAAGGCAGCTCTGGTACTGAGCGCCCTGGAGTCCGGTCCGGCCACCCTCGCCGGGCTGGTCGCGGCGACAGGGCTTGCACGACCCACGGCACATCGCCTTGCCGTGGCTCTGGAACACCACCGGATGGTGGCGAGGGACATGCAGGGCCGGTTCATTCTGGGCCCGCGCCTGGCGGAGCTCGCCGCGGCGGCGGGCGAGGACCGGCTGCTGGCCACGGCGGGACCGGTGCTGACTCATCTGCGCGATGTGACCGGCGAGAGCGCACAGCTCTACCGCCGGCAGGGAGACATGCGCATCTGCGTGGCGGCCGCCGAGCGGCTGTCCGGACTTCGGGACACCGTCCCCGTCGGCTCCACGCTCACGATGAAGGCCGGCTCCTCGGCCCAGATCCTGATGGCCTGGGAGGAGCCCGAGCGGCTGCACCGCGGCCTGCAGGGCGCCCGCTTCACGGCGACGGCCCTCTCGGGCGTGCGGCGCCGCGGCTGGGCCCAGTCGATCGGCGAGCGCGAGCCGGGTGTCGCCTCGGTCTCGGCGCCCGTCCGCGGCCCCTCCAACCGGGTCGTGGCCGCGGTCTCGGTCTCCGGCCCGATCGAGCGTCTGACCCGCCACCCTGGCCGTATGCACGCCCAGGCGGTCATCGACGCGGCCGGCCGCCTCTCCGACGCGCTGCGCCGAGCGGGCTGATCCCCGGCGGCTTCACCCCCGGACCCCCGGTACGCCCTGCGGGCGCGGCCACGCAGGAGCCCGGTACCGTCCGGCCGGCCCGGGTGTCCGTCCTCAATCGCCGGACGGGCTTGCTGCGTGCCCCGCACCGGACAGCGGGCCGGAGCCTCCGTCCTCGAACGCCGGTCGGGCTCAGGATGAGTCCGACCGGCGTTCGAGGGGCGGGGTCCGGGGCGGACCCCCGGGAGGTCGTGGCTCAAGCCGCCTTCAGCCGGTCCGCCGCATGGTCCCCGCGCCGGCCGACCGGGACGACACCGGTCGCCTCCCCCAGGCCGAACGCGGGCATGTTGACGTAGACGGACTCGTACGAGCCGGCTGGGACGATGTATGTCTCGTGCCAGAAGCCGACCTTGCCCCGCCCGTCGCGCATCCGCCGGTTGAAGGCCGCCCAGGCCGGGCGGTGCTCCTTGTCCGGCGCGGACGCGTAGGCGAGCAGCTTCTCGGCGGACTCCCAGTACTGCACGGTGTAGATCACTCTCGGCCCGCCCAGCAGCAGCCGGTAGCCCAGGAGTCCGCTGTCCTTGTCCTTCGACAGCTCCTTCAGCATGCGCGGCATGGCCGTGAACGTCGGCCACCAACTCCGCACCGCGCGGAAGCTGTTGATCCGCATCCCGATGAGAAAGACGGTCACTCCGTCCTGCGACTCCGCCGTCATGCGCCCCTGAATCGGCTGCTTGCTCATTGCGGTTCCCCTTTGCGAGGATCATTGGATAGTGGAGCTATCTACTGATTGGATAGTGCCACTCTCCAATGAAGGGCGCAAGGGAAATGAGACTGGCAGAGCTCAGCGAGCGCAGCGGCGTCCCCACCGCCACGATCAAGTACTACCTGCGTGAGCGACTGCTGCCGCCCGGCCGGCGGGTCAGCGCCACCCAGGCCGAGTACGACGAGGAGCATCTGCGCAGGCTCCGGCTGGTCCGGGCACTGATCTCGGTCGGCGGGATACCTGTGGCCACCGCCCGTGAGGTCCTCGCCGCCGTCGCCGACGACACCCTCGATCACCACATGCGGCTCGGCGCCGCCGTATGGGCACTCCCCCACGGTCCCGAGCCGGACGAGGAGGATCCCGCCACGAAGACGGCCCGCCGGACCGCCGACAGGCTCCTGGACCGGCTCGGCTGGAACTTCAGCAGTGAGGTGGGCGCCGAGTCACCGCCGTATCGGATGCTGGTCTCCGGGATCGCCACGATGCTGCGGCTCGGCTACCCCTGCGATGTCGAGCAGCTGCTCCCCTACGCCGACAGCGCCGGCCAACTGGCAGTCAGCGACCTGGACTTGGTGGAGCGGTACGAGGCGGAGGAGGAGCAGGTGGAGGCCGCGGTGGCGTTCACCGTGCTGTACGAGCCGGTGCTGCTGAGCCTGCGCCGACTGGCCCAGGCCGAGGAGTCGAACCGTCGCTTCGGCTGAGACATGCCCCTCGGCCGAGACGCACGAGAAAGGCCCTCCCCTGCTGGGGAGAGCCTTCTCTTCACGTACCCCCGACCGGATTCGAACCGGCGCTACCGCCTTGAGAGGGCGGCGTGCTAGGCCGCTACACAACGGGGGCAAGATCTTGATCCATGGACTGGATCCGCTGGGCTACCAGGACTCGAACCTAGACTAAATGAACCAGAATCACTCGTGCTGCCAATTACACCATAGCCCATGGTGGTATAGACCAGTACCCCCGACCGGATTCGAACCGGCGCTACCGCCTTGAGAGGGCGGCGTGCTAGGCCGCTACACAACGGGGGCCCTAGCGATCCTGCATCGGTGTCATCGGGAGCGACCCTGGTGACACCGCGGGAAGGATCTGTACCCCCGACCGGATTCGAACCGGCGCTACTGCCTTGAGAGGGCAGCGTGCTAGGCCGCTACACAACGGGGGCTTTGCAGATGAGCTCTGCGAGCTGGCCTACCAGGACTCGAACCTAGACTAACTGAACCAGAATCAGTCGTGCTGCCAATTACACCATAGGCCACCAAAACTCAACCCCCCTGCGGGGGTTTCGTTCGGGTTGTGCGCTTTCGGTTCCGGGCTTTCGACCCGCTCCCCTCGGCGCAGGAAGAACATTACCTGAAGGTGGACGGCGCTCCAAAACGGGTATCCGGCCGCAGCAGGCCGGGCAGCTCCTCCAGACCGGTGATCCGGATCAGCTCCGGCCGGCCCCCGAGCCCGCCGCGATCCAGCCAGATGCCGGTCAGACCCGCCGCGACGGCTCCTCCCGCGTCGATGTCCGGCTGGTCTCCGACATACGCGACGACCTGCGGCGCCAGCCCGAGCGCGTCGCACGCGGCATGGAAGGCAGCGGCCTCGGGCTTGGCGATTCCCAGCTCGGCCGCGCACACGACCGCCTCGAAGCGGTCCCGTACGCCGAGCACCGTCAGCTTGCGGTGCTGATTGTGGATCGAGGAGTTCGACAGGACGCCGTGCCGGAAGTCGGCCGCCAGCAGATCCAGTACGGGCAGGGCGTCGGGAAAGAGCCGCCAGGCGGCCTCGTAGTGCGCGAGGTAGCGGGCGAACCACTCGTCGGCCTCGGCATCGCTCATGCCGAGCACCCCGAGAAAGTCCCGCACCCGGTCCCGCCGCTGCTCCTCGAAGTCGACACCACCGGCCTCGAAGCGCCGCCAGTGGATCCGGGTGAGCTCCTTCCAACGGGCGAGGGCCTGGTCGACGGAGCCGTACCCGTTGACCAGGCCCTCGGCCTGAAGATGCCGCTCCATGCCGGTGCGGTCGGCGCCGGCATAGTCGAAGATCGTGTCGTCGATGTCCCAGAGGACGGCTCGGATCGGCATGATCCGAGGCTAGCCCGGCCCGGCCCCGGCTGGGGGCTCGGGGGTCATCCCCCGAAGAATGCAGCGTCGATGTCCCAGAGGACCGCTCGGATCGGCATGATCCGAGGCTACGCCGGTGCAGTGACCGCCTCCCACGGGAGGACGAAGAAGCCCAGGGCCTGTGCGGGGGGGGATCCTGGGCGCCGGTCTGACCCACCGGACAGACCCTGGCCGCGGCCTCCGACAACGACGGAGGGGCGGCAGCCGTACCGGCTGCCGCCCCTGAAGGCCGTACGGGAACCCCTTACGCCGCCAGCTTCGCCAGCGCCGCGTCGATGCGGGCCAGCGTGCGCTCCTTGCCCAGGATCTCCAGGGACTCGAAGAGCGGCAGACCCACCGTGCGGCCGGTGACCGCGACGCGGACCGGGGCCTGGGCCTTGCCGAGCTTGAGGCCGTGCGCCTCGCCCGCGGCCAGGACCGCCTCCTTCAGCGACTCCGGGCTCGTCCAGTCCGCGGCGTCCAGCTTCTCGCGGGCGGTGCGCAGCAGGGCGTCCGAGCCCTCCTTCATCGCCTTCTGCCAGGACGCCTCGTCCTCGACCGGCTCCTCCAGGAAGAGGAAGTCGACGTTGGCGGTGATGTCGGAGAGGACCGTGAGGCGGGTCTGGGCGTACGGGGCGATCGCCTCCCAGGCGGCCCGGTCGAAGTCCTCGGGTGCCCAGTTGGCGTGCGGGGCCGTCAGCCAGGGCTCGCAGGCCTCGGTGAACGCCTTCACATCGAGCCGGCGGATGTGGTCCGCGTTGATCGCCTCGGCCTTCTTCAGGTCGAAGCGGGCCGGGTTGGCATTGACGTCCGCGATGTCGAACTTCTCGATCAGCTCGGCGACCGTGAAGATGTCCTGGTCGGCCGAGAACGACCAGCCCAGCAGGGAGAGGTAGTTGAGCAGGCCCTCCGGGAGGAAGCCGCGCTCCCGGTAGAGGTTGAGCGAGGCCTGCGGGTCACGCTTGGAGAGCTTCTTGTTGCCCTCGCCCATCACGTACGGCAGGTGACCGAAGGCCGGGATCTCCTTGGCGACGCCGAGCTCGATCAGCGCCTTGTAGAGCGCGATCTGGCGCGGGGTGGAGGACAGCAGGTCCTCACCGCGCAGCACGTGCGTGATCTCCATCAGCGCGTCGTCGACGGGGTTGACGAGCGTGTAGAGGGGGGCTCCGCTGGCCCGGACGATGCCGTAGTCCGGCACGTTCTCCGGGGTGAAGGTGAGCTCGCCGCGGACCAGGTCGGTGAAGGTGATCGGCTCGTCGGGCATCCGGAAGCGCACGATCGCCTCGCGGCCCTCGCGCACGTAGACGGCCTTCTGCTCCTCGGTCAGGTCGCGGCAGTGGCCGTCGTAGCCGGACGGCTTGCCGGCGGCGCGGGCGGCCTCGCGGCGCTGGTCCAGTTCGGTGACACTGCAGTAGCAGTGGTACGCGTAACCACCGGCGAGCAGCTTCTGCGCGATGTCCTTGTAGAGGTCCATGCGCTGCGACTGGCGGTACGGGGCGTGCGGGCCACCGATCTCGGGGCCCTCGTCCCAGTCGAGGCCGAGCCAGCGCATCGAGTCGAGCAGCTGGTTGTACGACTCCTCGGAGTCGCGGGCCGCGTCGGTGTCCTCGATACGGAAGACCATGGTGCCCTGGTGGTGCCGGGCGAACGCCCAGTTGAACAGGGCGGTGCGGACCAGGCCCACATGGGGGTTGCCGGTCGGCGAGGGACAGAAACGTACGCGGATCGCGTTAGCCACGCTTGATCACCTTGTTGGTGAGAGTGCCGATGCCTTCGATGGTGACGGCGACTTCGTCGCCGACGTTGAGGGGGCCGACCCCGGCGGGGGTGCCGGTGAGGATGACGTCCCCGGGAAGGAGCGTCATGGCCTCCGTGATGTGGACGACCAGATCCTCGATGGAGCGGATCATGTCGCTCGTACGACCCAGCTGTCGCTGCTCGCCGTTGACCGTGCACTGGATGGCGAGGCCCTCGGCGATCGCCGCCGGGTCGAGGCCGGTCTCCACCCAGGGGCCGAGCGGGCACGAGGTGTCGAAGCCCTTGGCGCGGGCCCACTGCTTCTCGCGCTGCTGGGCGTCACGGGCAGTCACGTCGTTGGCGCAGGTGTAGCCGAAGATGACGTCCTTGACGCGTTCGCGCGGGACCTCGCGGCACATCCGGCCGATCACGACGGCGAGCTCGGCCTCGTGGTGCAGCTCGTTGGAGAAGGAGGGGTACTCGATCGCGTCGCCGGAGCCGATCACCGAGGTGGTGGGCTTGAAGAAGGCGACCGGGACCTCGGGCACCTCGTTGCCGAGCTCCGCCGCGTGCTCCGCATAGTTGCGGCCGATGGCCACGACCTTGTTGGGGAGGACGGGCGGCAGCAGCCGGACCTGGCTCAGCGGGACCTTCGTGCCCGAGAGCTCGAAGTCCGTGTAGGGAATGCCCTTGATGATGTCGAGGACGAGACCGGACGGGTCGCCGGTTCCCTCCCCCTCGACCGCGCCGAAGGCGACATTGCCGTCGATGGAGAATCTGGCGATGCGCACGGGTGCCTCGCGCCCCTCTACTTCCGCTGGCTGGAGTCTGACGCTCCAGGCTAACGCGCGAGAGGGGCCCGACCTCCCGTATTACGGCGCCACCGGGGCGTCCATGAGGGTGGTGCGGCGGGGGTTGGCGGTCCGGGCGGGGAGTTCGGCCGACTGTTCCGGCTGGACCTCGCGCTGCAGTTCGTCGGCGTCCTCGAGGTGCGCCAGCGTCGTGCGGCGGGGGTTGGCTATGTTGCGGAACATCATCGTCGTCTTCATCGCTCGCCTAGTCAGAGTGCCGTTGCTTGTAAAGCGTCAGGCTAAACATCCAATTGCCTGCGAAAGCATGGGGGACTCAACGATCTCCATGTGAGTTTGCTCACGGCTTGGCGGTTAATTCCGTCATTTCGGACAGCAAGTGACCCCACTGGAAACGGACATTGCATAGCTGAATGCGCCATTCCGCTCCTGATCATGTCGACTGGGACACCCCCCACCCGTAAGCGACTCGTCAGCAAACGTCCGATTCATCCAGGATCACTTTCTACGGTTCGTGACACGTTGCTCACAACGTGTCACTCAGGTCACAGCCCGGTACACGGCTCTTGTTGGAGATCCGGCACTGTGCTGGAATTCCACGCACCGCCGCGGGTTTCAGACCGGCGCGCAGGGGGCGCAACGCAGCGCCGAGTGGCGGCGGGAAGGGGGAGGAGCGCCGGTCACTCCACGACCACCATGGGGCGCCTCCACCGCCCCACGACGCCGACACCGTCCCGCCGTTCTGCGGAGGGACGCCTGGTCCAGAGGTTGCGACGCTAGTGCAGGGACGATTCAAGAGGGATGGCAGCGCTGCGGCTGAACAGGAGTCGCACGGCGGGACCGACCGCGGCTCCTCGCCCCAGCACACCCAGAACCAGGGACCGGCGGGCGATGGCGGTGATCACGGGCCGCGCTCCGGTGCGAGCGCTGCGGCCGCTCCCGAGTCCGCGGACCGCCCCAAGCCCAAGTCCAAGTCCAAGTCCAAGGGCCCGTCCGACACAGGCTCGCGAATAGCCCTGCGCAACTGGCGCATCAGCACCCGACTGGTCTCCCTGCTCGCACTCCCCGTCGTCGCGGCGACCACGCTGGGCGGACTCCGTATCAACGAGTCCATGAGCGACATCGAGCAGCTCGACCACATGCAGCTGCTCACGAAGCTGACCAAGGAAGCGACCGCCCTCGCCGAGGCGCTCCAGAAGGAGCGCGACCACGCGGCCGGCCCGATGTCCCACCAGGGCGATGTGGCGGCGTTCGACGTCGCCCAGCCGCGCAAGGACACCGACCGCAAGCGGCAGTCCTTCCTCGCCGCGACCGTAAGCATCGGTGACACCTCGGGCGACGACGCGCTGGAGAGCATCCACTCCAACGTCAGTCAGATCGCCCAGCAGGTCAACACGATCAACGAGATCCGCAAGGACGCCTACGACAACGGCGTCACGCACTCCCAGACGGTCACCCAGTACAGCCGTCTGATCGAGTCGCTGCTCAGCCTGTCCCAGGACATGGCCCAGGCGACCAACAACCCGGACATGATCAAGCGGACCCGTGCGCTGGCCGCGTTCTCCTCCGCCAAGGAGTACGCGTCGATCCAGCGGGCGATCATCGCCGCCGCGCTCCCCCCGACCGCCAACTCGGTCGGCAGCATGACGGAGAACGACCGCCTCACCGGTGAGGACGCCCGTACCAACGAGGGCACCGAACTGGACTCCTTCAAGCGGATCTACTCCGGACTCGGCGGTGACGTCGAGGAGCTGACGAAGCCGCTCGAGGACGGCAACACCGAGATCTCCGAGGCCAACGACTACGCGACCCGGGTGCTGCGCACTCCGGGTGGTCTCGAGCGCGGGGAGCGCCGCACCTACAAGGACTGGACCGACCAGGCCGACACCAAGATCGACGCGATGAACACCATCGAGAAGACGCTTCTCGGTGAGATGGAGAGCAAGGCCCGCGAGCTCAAGCAGGAGTCGCAGCAGGACGCCATCATCAACGGTGCGCTGATCCTGATCGTGCTCGGTGTGTCGCTCGTCGGCGCCTTCGTCGTGGCGCGGTCCATGATCCGCTCGCTGCGCCGGCTGCAGGACACGGCCACCAAGGTCGCCCAGGACCGCCTGCCCGAACTGGTCAAGCAGCTCTCCGAGTCCGACCCGCAGGACGTCGACACCACCGTCGAGTCCGTCGGTGTGCACTCCCGGGACGAGATCGGCAAGGTGGCCGCGGCCTTCGACGACGTGCACCGCGAGGCGGTCCGCCTCGCCGCCGAGCAGGCCCTGCTGCGGGGCAACGTCAACGCGATGTTCACCAACCTCTCGCGCCGCTCCCAGGGTCTCATCCAGCGTCAGCTGTCGCTGATCTCCGAGCTGGAGTCCCGCGAGGCCGACCCGGACCAGCTGTCCTCCCTGTTCAAGCTGGACCACCTCGCGACCCGTATGCGCCGTAACGGCGAAAACCTCCTCGTCCTCGCGGGCGAGGAGCCGGGCCGCCGCTGGACCCGGCCCGTCCCGCTCGTCGACGTGCTCCGTGCCGCCGCCTCCGAGGTGGAGCAGTACGAGCGCATCGAACTGGCCGCCGTCCCGGCGACCGAGGTCGCCGGCCGCGTCGTCAACGACCTCGTGCACCTCCTCGCCGAGCTGCTGGAGAACGCCACCTCGTTCTCCTCTCCGCAGACCAAGGTCCGGGTGACCGGCCACGCGCTGCCGGACGGCCGCGTCCTCGTCGAGATCCACGACACCGGTATCGGCCTCTCCCCCGAGGACCTGGCCGCGATCAACGAGCGGCTCGCGTCGCCGCCCACCGTGGACGTCTCGGTCTCCCGCCGCATGGGTCTGTTCGTGGTCGGCCGCCTGTCCCTGCGGCACGGCATCCGGATCCAGCTCCGCCCCTCCGACTCCGGTGGTACGACCGCGCTGGTCATGCTCCCCGTCGATGTCGCGCACGGCGGCAAGAAGCCCCCGGCCAAGCCCGGTGCCGGTGGCCAGGGCGCCGTGCCGCAGGGGCCCACGGGCGGCGGTCGGCTGACCGGCGGTCCGGGCTCGGCCGGGGGCGGCCGTCCCGGTCTCGGCGGCGGTCCTTCGGCCGGCTCCGGCGGGCTGCTGGGTTCCGGTGCGCCGCGCGGCCAGGTCGGCGCCGGATCGGCTCCGCGTGCGGCCCTTCCCGCGCGCGACGGTGCCCCCTTCCAGGGTGGCCCGCAGCAGGGCGGCCCGGGGCAGGACGCCGCGCGCCAGGACTTCTCCCGTCAGGGCGGCACCGCCCCCGCGGGTGGGTTCGGCGCGGACAGCGGCCGCGGGCGGCAGGGTGCCACTTCGGCACCGGGCGCGCAGGACCGTAATGAATCACGTCAGTCCGGGCTGACCGGCCAGGGCGGCCGTGGCCGCAACTCCGGCCGGCACACCGCCCAGGCGGGCGGCGACCGCGGCCGTCAGCTGCCGTCGCCCGGTGCCCCGCGCGCCGAGCTGCCCGGCAGCGGCCCTCAGGCGCAGCGCCCGCAGGCCACCAGTTGGGGCAACGAGCAGCCGTCGGCCCCGCAGCAGCGTCCGCCGCTCGACGCCCCGCGCGGCCACGAGGAGCCCGAGACCACCGGCCAGTACGCCCGCCCGATGGGCGCGGCGGGCGACCGGCAGGGCCCCGGCTCCACGGCCGAGTTCGCGCGTCCCGACGCTGGGGGCACCACCCGTGCCGAAGGCTACGGGGGAGGCCCCCGCCCCGGCGGACAGGACCCGGCGGCCACGGAGCAGTTCGCGCGTCCGGACTTCGGGGCCGCCTCCCCCACCGGAGGCTACGGCGGACAGCAGCGTCCCCCGGCGCCCGCGCACGGTCAGCCGGGAGCCCCGCGCCAGCGCGGCCGGGACACCGCCGATTTCGGCGCCCCGCGTCCGCCCGCCGCGAGCCTGCCCGCGCAGCCGCAGCCGGAGGCACTGCCGCCGGCCGGCCCGGGTGACGGCCGTACGCCGCTGTACGACACGCTGGAGACGAACTGGTTCCACGGCGGCCCGGGCGGACAGGCCGGCGGGGGCGCACAGCCCCCTGCCGCACCGCAGCAGCCGCCCGCCGGGCGTCCTGCCCAGGCGATGCCGCCGCGCCGTCCGGCCGGTGGTCCCGCGGGCCAGCAGGGCCAGGCCGGGCAGACCGGCCAGCACAACGCGAGCGGTGCCGCCTGGCGCACCTCGCCCAACGACGAGCTGGTGCGCCAGGCCGAGCGGATCCGCAAGCCCGCGGCCGGCGGTATCACCACCTCGGGTCTGCCCAAGCGGGTGCCGCGCGCCAACCTGGTGCCCGGGACGGCGCAGGAGCAGAACCACCAGTCCGGTCCTCAGGTCTCCCGCGCCCCCGATGACGTTCGGGGCCGGCTGACCAATCTCCGTCGGGGAATCCAGCAAGGTCGTCAGGCGGGCGGCTCCGGCAACACCGGCAGCTTCAACGTCGGCCCCACTCACCAGCAGGAGCGTTAGTTGAGCCCGATGAGCCAGGCGGCGCAGAATCTGAACTGGTTGATCACCAACTTCGTGGACAACACCCCTGGGGTGTCCCACACCGTGGTGGTCTCCGCCGACGGACTCCTGCTGGCGATGTCCGAGGGGTTCCCCCGCGACCGAGCCGACCAGCTGGCGGCCGTCGCATCCGGTCTGACCTCGTTGACCGCGGGCGCGTCCCGCATCTTCGAAGGCGGGCCCGTCAACCAGACCGTGGTGGAGATGGAGCGGGGGTTCCTCTTCATCATGTCGGTCTCGGACGGCTCTTCGCTGGCCGTGCTCGCCCACCCTGACTGCGACATCGGTCTCGTGGGCTACGAGATGGCCCTGCTGGTCGACCGTGCCGGTACTGTCCTCACCCCGGACCTGCGTGCCGAGCTCCAGGGAAGTCTGCTGCACTAGAACCCCCCTCAGGACGCCTGCCGCACAAAGGTGTGCGCCCCAGGTAAAGCCCCGGTACCCCTCATACCGCCTACTCACCGTCAGGCCGCCCCATCCGGCCCCCCACCGGCCCAGTCAGACGGCACAGCCGACCACTTGCTGTCACGCCCGGAGGATTCATGACCCCGCCCCCCGCCTCTCACGATCCGTACGGTGTCTCCATGGACGCCGACTACGGACTTGAAGGCGACCAGCCGCTGGTTCGTCCGTATGCGATGACCGGCGGCCGGACCCGGCCGCGCTACCAGCTCGCCATAGAGGCGCTGGTCAGCACCACGGCCGACCCCGCACACCTCGCGACCCTGCTGCCGGAGCACCAGCGGATCTGCCACCTGTGCCGCGAGGTCAAGTCGGTGGCGGAGGTGTCGGCGCTGCTGTCGATGCCGCTCGGTGTGGCCCGGATCCTCGTGGCCGACCTGGCGGAGGCGGGGATGGTGGCGATCCACCAGCCGGGCAACGGAGAGGCCGGCGGCACGCCGGACGTGACACTGCTCGAAAGGGTGCTCAGTGGACTTCGCAAGATCTAGCGGCGGAGCTGCCCGCTCAACCACCAGCGCGAAGATCGTGGTGGCGGGCGGCTTCGGCGTGGGCAAGACCACGTTCGTCGGCGCCGTCTCGGAGATCAACCCGCT
>NZ_JBVJKN010000017.1:0-43710 GCF_055585225.1 Streptomyces sp. NPDC053673
CGCCGCCGGGCGCACCTACCTGCAGACGGCCCGCCACATGGGACTCTCCAAGCACACCGTCGACGCCTACCTCCGCCGCATCCGCGCCAAGCTCGACATCAGCAGCACGGCCGAACTCACCCGACTGGCCATCTCCCTCGGCCTGTGACAACCCCATGCCTGGCCACCCGGGTCCGGCCGTGTCGGCGGTTCGGATTTTGTCCGCGCTCACCGAAACGAAGACCCCCGGCCGATCACGGCCGGGGGTCTTCGACGTACACGCGCACAAAGCGACCTACGAGACGGGCTCCCTTCGTCGGCATTGCCCGAATCAGGTAGTGGGGGTCGCCGTCCGGTCCTGCGACCTTTCAGCCTCTCAGCCCGACCGTCGACGTCGGCCCCAGCGGAACCAAACCCTTCCGCCAAAGTCGGCTACTCCGGTTGAACTCCCTCGCTCATCCCGCAGGTCTTTACTCAGGATAACGCTCCAGGCGCCCGATGGCGACGCTTATGTGCGATTTTCGACCGGTTTCTCGGTAAAGGATGCGCAGGCCATGGCGGGGGCGGCTACGGGACGGCCGGAAAGCGGCGAACGTACCGCCGCTGCCAAGGGGTCTCGACGGCACGCCGGTCGTAGTGGCGGCGTACGAAGGCCACCGCCTCGGCGGACGGGACGCCGTCGAGAACGGCGAGGCAGGCCAGGGCCGTGCCCGTGCGGCCGCGGCCGCCTCCGCAGGCGATCTCGACGCGGTCGGTGGCGGAGCGGGTCCAGGCGTCGTGCAGGACGGCTCGGGCGTGGGCGGGATCGCTGGGGAGACGGAAGTCCGGCCAGCGGAGCCAGCGGGATTCCCAGGGGAACTCAGGGGGCTGTCCGCCCAGCAGATGGACGGCGTACGTGGGCGGTGGGCCGGGCGGGAGCGGGCGGCGCAGGGCGCGGCCCCGTACGAGCCGGCCGGAGGGCAGGCGGAGGACTCCGGGGGCGGTCGGGTGCCAGGGCTCGGTCACGGTGGCCAAGGTAGCCGAGGCGGTGCGTGCACGGCCGGGGAAGCTCCCTGCCGCCTGCCGCCTGCCGCCTGCCGTCCGCCGCCCTACGCCTGCCATCCGCAGCCCGCAGCCCGCCGCCCGCCGTCTGCCGGTCACGGTCGGTAGCACCCTGTGCGCTGCAGTCCGCGCCCGGTAGTGCCCCGAGCTTCCCGAGCGCCACAGCCCGCGGTCCGTGCCGACTTCGCTCGCAGCGTCGCAGTGGACCCACGACCCGTCCGAGGGCCCCGTGACCCGGGGCTCTCGGACGTCAGCGGGTAACCGTGACCAGGTCCTTCACCCGGCCCGCCAGCGCCGCGCTCGGGCGCGGGATGGTGCCGAAGTCGTCGAGTTCGTCGACGTCCAGGTGGCCGACGGTGTCCCTGACGGCGTCCTCGGGTACGAACGCGTCGTCTCCCGCCGCCTCGAAGCGCACCGTGATGCCGGAGGGTGGGGCACCCGGGTCGACCGCCTCGTGCGGCACGGGTCTGAACTGGTCCTGGGTGCCCGTCTCCAGCGCGGGAATCTGCGCCGCCCAGTGCTGGGCGTCCCGCAGTTCGCCCCGGCGCAGATGCAGCAGGTACAGACACAGCGCACTCGTCGCGTTCCCCGCTCCGGCGGCGAACTGCCACCAGAACTGGGCGCCTTCCTCCGCGTCGGCCAGGTCCAGCAGGCAGGCGAAGGCGAGGGCCCCGTCCGGGTCGCGGTCGTCCTCGAAGCGGGCGATGTAGCCGGCGGCCTCGTCGTTCGTGATGACGTTCTGGGACAGCGACCACAGTCCGTCCCGCGCCTGCTGGTGGAGCGTCGCCGTGGGGCGGCCCCACGGGGAGGCGCCGCCCGTGAACATCTGCGTCCAGCGGGCCTCGGCGAGGTCGTGCGCGAGTCGCCGGCGGGATGCCTCCAGTTGTTCCTTCGAGTAGTCGCCCTCGAAGACCCTGGCTCTGGCGAGGGCCTCCTCGACACCGCGCGGCCGGCGTGACATAGGGCTCTCACTCCTCATCGTCGATGTCCACTTCCATGTCGAGATCGAGTTCGGCCGCCAGCCGCCGCTTGGCACTGCAGCGCAGCGTCCGCACCGTGGCCGGGGTGATGCCCATGACCGAGGCCGTGTGCTTCGTCGTGTAGCCCAGCGCATAGCGCAGGAGGACCACGTCAAACTGTCGCTCGGGGAGGTGGGTCATGGCGCGGTAGAGACCGATGCTGTGCTCGAGTTCGTCGACCTGTGCCCGGAAGTGTTCGCGGAAGGTGCCCATGACGGCATCCGTGGCGGCACGTATCGCACGGGCGAAGGCCAGCGTCTCGGGGCCCGCGGGCGGGCGGCCCGTCACTGTCAGTTCGGTGGCCACCCGCTCCTTGTGCAGGGCCCAGGCGTCGGCCTCGAAGCTGCCCTGGCGGGTGAAGTGCTGCCAGTTGAAGGCCAGGTAGAGGAAGGTGCCGTGGACGAGTTCGTCGGCGGCGTCCCAGTCGCCCAGTTGGATACGCGCGTACTCGAAGTACGGCTGGTGGTACTGGGTGTGGAACGCCCGGAAGGGCGGTGGCATGGAATTGACGAGTCCCTGCATCGCCCGCCTGTTCACATCCTTGGGCTGCCGGCCGCTCATGAGCGGCCTTCTTCGTCGGGCCCGTCGGCATCGGGGAGTGCCGGCGGGGAGGTGGGGTGGCGCTGTTCGATCAGGCTGGCGGCTCCGACACGTACACCCGCGCCGAGCAGGCGCCGCGTGAACGCCCGGACATCGGGCGCGTACGCTCTCGCGGCGGCCGCGATGGCCAGCACGAGGGCGGCTTCGTCGAACTTCACTTCGGTGCTGTCCTTACGTTCGCTGTCGGTCGGCACTCGGATCCCCGCTGCTTTCGCACGCCCCGGTGCCTGGAGCGTCATTGCTCGTGCGGACAGCAAAGCGGTTTCGCACCGCGAAACGTGGAGACGTCTGACAACGAATATCTGGCGGACAGCAACCAGATGGTTACAGCAACTCGGTGCATACGTTTGCAGTTGGGTATCGCCGACGCCCGCCACCCCTGGTGTACTCGCGAGTCACGCCGGACTACCTGCGGCCCGTCCGGAGCGGGCTGCGGAGCCATCACTCTTTGCGCAAACTCTGGGCAGCGTTCCGGGTGTTGGGGCGTGTGACGGACGCCATATGTGGCATATGAACGTGGCATCCGCGTAAGTGGTATCCGTCACCGGGGCACGTCTGTGGGTCACCGTTGTCAGTCCGGGCCCGTAACCTTGTGACCATGTCCCCAACCCTTCGCGAGCTTGGTTCCGTACGGTCCGCTGCTGTGGTGAATGCGGAGATTCGCGCACTGTGGGCGCGGTCCGGGGCGCGGTTGTCCGCCGTGGACGAGGCCCGGTACCAGCAGCTGCTCGTGGAATGGGCGGCGGCGGTCGGGGCGGAGACGGACGCGGGGGCGGACGTGGAGACGGGCGCCGATGTGATCCTGGGCGCGGGTGCGACCACGGGTGTCGCTGCGGGGGCGGCGTCGGGTGCGGGTGCGGGGGCGGCACCGGCACCGGCACCGGCTGCGGGTCTGAGCACAGGTGTCGGTGCGGCTCCGGGCACCTCGGGCGCCGGGATCGCCGACGCCGCGTGACGCACTCACGGCACGCGTGAGGCGTGCGTGACGCACTCACGGCACGCGTGAGGCGTGCGTGGCGTACACACGCCGACCGAGGCGCGTTGTCAGTGGCGTGGCCCACACTGGAGACATGTGCCGCAGCATCAAGACTCTCCGACCGCCCGTCCTCCCCGAAGAAGCCACCGACGAGGACATCAGGGCCGCAGCCCTGCAGTTCGTACGGAAGGTGTCCGGGTTCCGGGCGCCCGCCGCGCACAACCGGGAGGTGTTCGACCGGGCCGTGGACGAGATAGCGGAGTCGACCCGCAAGCTCCTCGACGGGCTGGAGGTGCGTGGCGGCGGGAGCGCGGCCAGGAAGGCTATGCCGGTTCCGGCGCCGGACGCCGCATGACGTAGGCCGCGAGCGACCCCGCGGCGAAGAGGGCGAGGACCGACACCGCCACGCCCACCCATGTCGCACCCAGCCACTGGCCGCCGAAGTA
The DNA here is from genome assembly GCF_055585225.1 of Streptomyces sp. NPDC053673. NCBI lineage: Bacteria > Bacillati > Actinomycetota > Actinomycetes > Kitasatosporales > Streptomycetaceae > Streptomyces > Streptomyces sp. NPDC053673. The sequence goes on from NZ_JBVJKN010000017.1 coordinate 4,062, forward strand.
GCCGAGGCCGACGCTGTAGCCCGCCCAGGCCACTCCCGCGAGGGCCGACCAGGGCAGGAACTCCGTCACCTTGCGGCGTGACGCGCCCGCGCCCAGGGACACGACCGAGCGGCCCGCGGGGGCGAAGCGGGCGATGACCACCAGCATGCCGCCGCCGCGGCTGAGGGCGGTGCCGAGACGTTGCTGCGCCCTGCTCAGCCGGCGGGAGCGCGCGATCGCCCGGTCCAGCCGGTCGCCGCCGCGCCAGGCCAGCCGGTAGGCGACGAGGTCGCCGAGCACGGACGCGGTCGTCGCGCAGAGCAGCAGCACCAGCAGTGAGGGCACCTCCTGGGGCACCTGGCCGGCGGCCTCGGCGACCGTCGTCGATCCCGCGGCCGTCGATCCGGCTGCGGCCGCCGTCGCGGCCGTGATCACCAGCACACCGCTGGGCAGCACGGGCACGAAGACGTCCAGGAGTACGGAGACGGCCACGACGGCATAGATCCACGGGCTGCCGGTCAGCGACCCCACAGTCTCGAGCACCTGGACTCCCCCCTTGATGACAACGCCGCGACGTCGCAGGGGAGCGGCAGGGGCGGCATGACAGCCATACAGCGTACGCCCGCGCCCTGCGGAGAGATCATCAGGGGTGGGCTGAAGTCGGGGGCGGCCTTACGGGGCGGCCCGCGGCGTGGAGCAGCGCCCCGGAGGGCCGCGGCCCCGCCCGCGAGGTGAGGTGCGAGGCGAGCGAGGTGAGGTGCGAATGGAGAGGAGAACGCGGGTGGGGCCGGGGCCGCACGGCACCAGCCGCCGGCCCCGGGCCCACCACCTGGAACGTCAGGCCGTGACACCACCTGGAACGTCAGGCCGTGACAGCGCCTGGAACGTCAGGCCGTGACAGCCGCCGCGGACTCCTCGGGCTTCTTCTCTTCGGCCGCGCCGCGCGGAGCGAACAGCCGGTCCAGCCCCAGCGCACCCGAGCCGGTGAAGACCAGCAGCAGGAACGCCCAGCAGAAGTACGCGGCAGCCTCGCCGTGGTTCTGCAGCGGGAAGAGCGCCTCGGGCTGGTGCACCTTGAAGTACGCGTACGCCATCGAGCCCGACGCTATGAACGCGGCCGCGCGCGTGCCGAGGCCGATCAGCACCAGGCCGCCGGCGACGAGCTCGATCACGGCCGCGTACCAGCCCGGCCAGGTGCCGGTGGGCACGGTGCCGCCGTTCATTCCGCCGAGGACGCCGAACAGCGAGGCGGCGCCGTGGCTGGCGAACAGCAGGCCGACGACGATGCGGAACAGGCCGAGCACGTACGGCTGGGCCTGGTCCAGTCGCGAGGACGACTGACGAGTGGCCATCTGGGGGGTCTCCTTCGGTCTGGGGACGTGAAACCGATGGGACTCAAGTTAGGTGGACCTAATCAATGCTTGCAAGTTCAACATTCAGCCAACGGTCGCTCTTCATCGGAATTTCACAGTCGGCAGCCACGCGCAGCACGGCCCGCGCCACCGCGTCCGCGTCCGACAGCGTCACCGAGTCCACCCCGGGCCGGGCCCCCGCCGCAGTCACCCAGTGCACTCCCTCGGTGGGCACGCCGACCGCGAACCGCCGTGGATGCGCCCGCCCCTGACGATCGATCAGACGGTACGGCCGCGCTGTCACGTCCAAGCCGCCGGTTTCGTAACCGCCCACCGCATGCGGCCGGCACTGCCCCGTGCGCAGCAGCCGCGCGAGCAGCTCGTCACGGCTGCGCCTGAGGTCCGGCTCCGGGAGCCGTGCCTCGATCAGCGTCGTCGCCGTCACCGCCGACCCCGGCACGTCGGGCGACTCGGCGGCGAACGCCCCGCCCACCGCCCGTACCGTCATCCGCGGGCCGACCACCTTCAGCACTCCGGCCTCGATCAGCGCGGTCATCTCCTCGATCCGGCGGCGCGGCGGTCCGATGGAGAGGAACGCGTTCAGCGGCGTGTACCAGCGGTCCAGATGGTCGCGCCGGGACCCGCCGGACAGCCCGCGGTGGTCCACGATCTGCCGCACCTCGTTGCGTACGTCCCGCAGGACGTCGAGAGCCGCCTTGAGGGGACCCGCGACATTGCCGAGCGCCGCGTGCTCGGCGTCCCGCCGCAGATGCCCCAGCAGCCAGTCGCGGAAGGCGGCCGGGCCGGTGAAGGTCTCGCCCGCGTACGGCCGTGAGATCCGCTCCCAGGACCAGCGGTCGGCCTCCGTGCACCCGTAGGCGTCCAGGACCGCGGCCTCCTCCTTGCTGCCGTGCGCCGTGTCCAGGAAGCGGGTGCGGAAGCGGGCCCGGAACTCCGCCGCGCGGCCTGGGCCCTTGCACAGCAGCGCCTCGTAATAGACCGTCTCCACCTCCTTGGCGACCCGCGGCCATATCTCGGTGAGGAAGTCCGGCGGATCGCCGGCCTGCGCGCGTTTGCGGAAGACCGCGATCGCGTCCGGGGTGAGCACCAGCGGGCGGTGCCGGCCCGAAGCGCCCTTCGCGTTGTCCCCCCGTGCCTGGTACGGAATGCCGCGCCGTGAGCCCGCGTACATCCGTGGTTCGCGTCCCGAGGGCCGGTAGACGAGACGGTTCCCGGCACCGACGAACGCGCCGCCGCGGCCCGTCGTCAGCAGCGCCATGTGGTCGAAGAAGTTGAGGCCGAGGCCGCGCAGCAGGACCGATTCACCCGGGGCGATCGCGGAGAGGTCGAGGTCCGCCGGGTTGGCGGGGGCGAAGTGGCGCAGGCCGTGCCGGGCCGCGTGGTCGCCGAGCCGGGCCGGAACCGCCCCGGGCGCAACCGGCAGATGCCCCTGCGCCAGCACCACCGCGCTGAGGCCGGTCAGCGAGGTCCCGTCGTCCAGTGCCAGCGTCTGCGAACCGTCCTCGGCGTCGTCGAGGCGCACCGCGCGGGCCCGGTGCACCTCCACCCGTACCGTCCGCGGCGCGCGGTCGGCGATTTCGCGGAACGCCCACTCCAGATAGCGCCCGTAGCAGGCGCGGGTCGGATAGTCGTCGGGGCCGAGCCCCTCGGCCGGGCGGGCGGCGGCCCACTCGTACAGGCTCGGCCCCGGCCGTACCGGCCCCTCGCAGTCCACGCTGTCGTCGGTGAAGAGCGTCACCTGGGAAGCGACCGTGTTCATCAGCAGCTCGGCGGGCTGGTCCGTTCGCCACACTTGGCCCGGGCCCGCCGGGGCGGGGTCGATGACATGCACCGTCAGCGGGGTCTGTGGGGCCAGTTCCGGCACGGAGGCGCAGAGTCTTTCGAGGACCGAGGTGCCGCGGGGTCCTGCGCCGACCAGGGCTATGGCGTGCGGAACTGCGGGCAACACGGACAAAGTACTGACTCCCGGGGCAATGTGGGGGCTTGACGGTACGGGAAGCGGATCGTCCGCCTCATCATGCCGTTGCTGTGTGGGGAGCCGGAGGGGCATGGGTGAGGATCATCTGCTGCTGTGTGAAGTGTCACGGACCATTCGTCAGGTTCCGCTCGTCGACGGTCACGAGCCGCGTACCCGCACGATCCGCCCGCTTGCCCCCGGCCGGTCTGCCGTCCGCGCGTGCCTGGTCGAGCCGGAGGTCGGCCGAGCGCCCGCGCAGCGTCAGTGTCATCAGCTGGTTCCCGAACCACGGTCCGCCGCTCCGGTGCCAGTCGATGACGGGCCGCCCCGCCCGCCCGTGCCGGGCCAGCGCATGGCCGAGCCGCCGCCCCGCCCGGCTCCAGCCGAAGCGGAAGCCGAGCCTTACCGAGGAGTGGATCGCGTTGTGGACGGGGGAGCAGGTCAGTTGCAGCACCCGCGCGTCCGGCGCCGCGTCCGGCCAGACCGGCTCGGCGACGTACGCGTGGTGCACATCTCCGGACAGCACGCAGACCGTCGCCGGTGCCAGCGGGCCGCTGCCCGCCTCCGCGATCAGCGCCGTCAGCTTCTCGAACGATGCCGGGAACGCCGCCCAGTGCTCCAGATCGGACCGTCTGCGCAGGTCTTCGCCGAAACGTGCCCAGCGCGCGCCTCGTTCGCCCCGGCACAGTGCCGCGTTCCAGCTCTCCGCGTCATGGATGAGCGGCGGCAGCAGCCAGGGCAGCGAGGTCCCGACCAGCAGGTGGTCGTACGAGCCCGGGGCCTCCAGCGCCTGCTCGCGGAGCCAGCGAGCCTCGCACTCGTCGAGCATCGCCCTCTTCTGCTCGTCCAGCACGCGCGCGGCCCGGGTGTCGACCATCAGCAGCCGGGTCCTGCCGAAGTCGCGCCGGTAGCTCCAGCGGACCGCGGCCGGATCGGTCTCGGCCTTCGCCGCGAACCGCCGCAGTGCGTCCGTGCCGTCGGGGCTGGACCGTACGGCCGCGTGGACCGGATCCGTTTCGAGCTCGGCCGGGGTGAGATTGCCCAGATGCTGATAGACCCAGTACGACATCAGCCCGCTGCGCAAGCGCTCCTGCCACCAGTCCGTCTCCCGCATCTCCGCGAGCCACGACGCGCTGGTGTTCCAGTCGTCGATCACATCGTGGTCGTCGAAGATCATGCAGCTGGGGACGGTGGAGAGCAGCCAGCGGACCTCGGGGTCCAGCCAGGACTCGTCGTACAGCCGGGTGTACTCCTCGTAGTCCGCGACCTCCATGCCCGGTGGCTCGCGCAGATCACGCCGGGCGGCCAGCCAGCGCTGGGTCGCCTGGGACGTCGCGTCCGCGTACACCTGGTCGCCCAGCAGGAGCAGCACGTCCGGGCGCTCGGCTTCCGGGTCGGCGGCCAGCCGGGCGGCGAGGGTGTCCAGCGCGTCGGGGCCGACCGGGTCGTGCTCGTCGGCGGGCGGCGCGGCCCAGCGGCAGGAGCCGAAGGCGACCCGGACGCCTTCGGCGGGGATCGCAGGGGTGCGAATCGTGCTCTGCGGGAAGGGGGAGTCCTCCAGGGGCCAGACGCGTCGGCCGTCCAGCAGTACCTCGTACGGGGTCGAGGAGGCGGGGGTGAGGCCGGTCACCGGGACCAGCGCGTAGTGGTGGCCCTCGATCTGGAACGTACGGACCGAGCCGCCCGCGCCGTCCGCGCATCGCACCTCGGCCGTGCACGGCCGGTCGGCCTCGACCCAGACGGTCGCCTGCTCACCGGCCTCCCAGTCGACATGCCGCAGTAGTGGTCCCAGGCGCAGCCCGGCTGCCATATGCCCTCCTCCGTCGCCCTCGTACGGTACGGAACGACGGGGGAGGGTAGCGCGGTTCCTTGCCGGACGGGCCGGTCAGCCGCTGTTCAGCAGCCGTTCAGGATGGACTGCAGTGCGGACTTCTCGGCCGAGTCGACCGAAAGGTTCCAGTAGTACTTCGTGTGCACCCACATCCGGGCGTAGGTGCAGTTGTAGGAGGAGCGCGGCGGAAGCCACTCGGCCGGGTCCTGGTCGCCCTTGGCCTGGTTCACGTTGTCGGTGACGGCGATCAGCTGCGGACGGGTCAGGTCGTTCGCGAAGGCCTGGCGCGACGAGGTGGACCAGGAGCTGGCGCCGGAGCGCCAGGCCTCGGCGAGCGGGACGATGTGATCGATGTCGACGTCCGAGGCGGCGGTCCAGGTGGCGCCGTCGTACGGGGAGTACCAGCTGCCGCTGACCGCGGCGCAGCTGGAGTCCTGGACGACGCCCGAACCGTCGCGCTTGAGGACGACCTCGCGCGTGTTGCAGGTGCCCGACTGGGTGATCCAGTGCGGGAACTTGTCCCGGCTGTAACCGGTGGAGGAACCTTCCGCCTTGACGGTCAGCTGGCTCAGGTACGTGCGGGCGGTGGCGGCGCTGACCGGAGTGGGCGGGGCGGCCTGGGCGGCCGGCGCGCTGAGCAGTGTGGCGGCCGAGGCGAGCGCGGCGGATGCGGCGAGCATGGCGGTGCGGGAAAGTCGACGCGCGTAGACACCTGACATGCGAACTCCTCTGGAGGTGGGGGGCGTTGGCCGGTTGCGAGCCCTGCGGCAGGGCTCCGGGCCATCGTGTCGGCGCCAGGTTGCTCGGGGATGGGCGCCAGGTAACAGAGTGGCGACATGAACACGTCACGACAAGGCTTCTGACGCCCCGGCAATTCACTTCCGTCTGCTCAGGGTTGGCGCGTGCTCCTGCCGGTGAACGTCACATTCGGGGTCGTACTGGCCGCGCTGCCGGCAGCCGCGGCCGCCGCCCTCGCGCACCTCGGACGCGCCCGCTCCCGCTCCCGCGAGATCGGCGCCGCGGGGGTGCGCGCCGCGGTGCAGCTCACCGCGACGCGCTGCTGCCGGGGCTCGACCGGACCAGGACGGTGAGCCTGGTCACGCTCCCGGGCGCGTTCGACGGAGCCAAGGACCGTGGTCCCTGACGGAGCGGCTCGGGCTTCGCGTACCCTGGTCGGAGCGGAAGGGGAGTAGCTCTTCGCCGGAACGTCGACATACTGCCGAGCTCGTCTCGGCCGGCGCCCGGAGGCGGCCGCCCGGCGTGGCTCGCCAGCGAGACCTTCGGCCAGCAGTGACCCATGACCATTCATGGCGCTGCCGTGCCGAAGCGACCCCTGAAACGCTCAGGTCTCTCGGTGCGGCGGTGCCCGACCGATTGAGGAACCCCACCCGTGCTGAGCTTCACGATCATGGCGATCGCCTTCGGCGTCGTCTTTCTCGCCGAACTGCCCGACAAGACGGCCCTCGCCGGGCTGATGCTCGGGACGCGCTACCGGTCGTCGTACGTCTTCGCCGGAGTCGCGGCGGCCTTCGCCGTCCACGTCGGACTCGCCATCGCCGCGGGCAGCGTGCTGACGCTGCTGCCGCACCGGCTGGTCCAGGCGGTCGTCGGCGTGCTGTTCCTCGCGGGCGCGGCGATGCTGTTGCTGAAGAAGGACGACGAGGACGAGGAGAAGATCAAGGCGCCGGCCGACCAGTCCTTCTGGAAGGTCTCCGGCGCCGGATTCATGCTGATCCTGATCGCGGAGTTCGGCGATCTGACCCAGATCATGACCGCGAACCTCGCCGCCCGCTACGACAACCCGCTCTCGGTCGGCCTCGGCGCGGTGCTGGCCCTGTGGGCGGTCGCGGGCCTCGGCATCGTGGGCGGCCGGACGCTGATGAAGTACGCGCCGCTGCGGCTGATCACCAAGGTGGCGGCGGGGCTGATGCTGGCGCTGGCGGGATTCAGCCTGTACGAGGCGATCGCGGGCTGAACCGGGGGCGCCCTGGGTTGCTGGCGGGGCTTTGCCCCGCGCCCCTGGCGGGGGTGCGCCCCGGGTCCCTGGCGGGGAACGCCGGTTCCCGTTGGTGCGGCGGGGTGTTCGTCCTCAAGCGCCGGACGGGCTGGGCATGTGCCCTGTCCTGGGGCCCTGGCGGGGGCGTGCTGGTTCCTGTTGGTGCGGCGGCGTGTTCGTCCTCAAGCGCCGGACGGGCGGAACATGGGCACCGCCGGGGGGATCGCGCGGCTCGGGGGCCCCCGAACGCCGGCGGACTGCTTCGGAGCCCCGTCGGCGAGTGAGGCGGGGCTCCGAGGCGGAGTCTCGGACGGGTCTGGGGTGGAGCCCCCACGCGGCGGAGCCCCAACGCGGCGGAGCCGCACATCGATGCTGCGGGGCCGGCGCGGGGAGGAGCGGGGCGGGCAAATGCACCGCGACGTGGGCCGGCGCGGGTCAGGTCGTGGCGGTCAGGCGGATCGAGCCGTCGGCGGTCGGCGTCACCCGCAGCGCGGTGAGGTCCCGGACGTGGACGTCCGGGGCGAACGCGGCTGCACGCGGACCGACCCCCACCACCCGCATCCCGGCAGCGCGTGCGGCCGTAATGCCCGCGTCCGAGTCCTCGAACACCACGCACTCCGCCGGTGCGAAGCCCAGCTCCGCCGCGGCCTTGAGGAAGCCCTCCGGGTCGGGCTTGCTGGCGCCGACGCACTCCGCGGTGACCCGCACCTCCGGCATGCGCAGGCCCGCGGCGCCCATCCGGGCCTGGGCGAGGGCCTCGTCGGCCGAGGTGACCAGCGCGTGCGGCAGGGCGGCGATGGCATCCATGAAGGCGGGTGCGCCCGCGACCGGGACGACGCCGTCCAGGTCGGCGGTCTCCTGCGCGAGCAGCACGCGGTTCTCGGCGTGGTTCTCCTCCATCGGCCGGTCCGGCATGAGGGCGGCCATCGTGGCGTAGCCCTGCCGGCCGTGGACGACCTTGAGCGTCTCCTCCGGGTCGAAGCCGTGCTCGACGGCCCAGCGCCGCCAGACGCGCTCCACGACCGCGTCCGAATTGACGAGGGTGCCGTCCATGTCGAGCAGGAGGGCGCCGGCGGTCAGTGCGGACGGGGTGGCGGTGGCCGGCATAGGCGTACTCCAGGGGAAGGAAGGGCAGAGCGGCTCCCGCTCACCGGTCAGGGAGTGCGAGCGGGAGCCACTTTGTTCTCCTACGATACAAAACAGCGCGCCCGGGCGCCAGTGCACCCTCGGCGCCGTGGCCGGACAGGCATCGCGGACCGGTGCCGGACGGCGAAGGCCCCCGACTGCCGGGCCAGGGCGACAGGCCCCCGGACCAGGGCGACAGGCTCCCGGGACAGAACAGCTAGGGCGACAGATAGGCCCGGTAGTCCGCCCGGCCGCCCAGGGCCGGCAGGGGCTGAACGCGCCAAGTGCGCGCGTACGACGGGGGCGGGCGATCGCCGGCGAGCAGGACCGCGACCGGTTGGCGACGGGCCGCGGCGGCGATGCCCGCCGGAGTGATGCTGCCGTCATGTCCGCCCGGCTGGCGGGAGGCGCAGCCGGTGCGGAACGCAACGCGGATGGCCTCCTCCCCGGTGACCAGGCACGGCGGGCGCACACCATGGGCTCGCAGTACGGCGGCGATGCGGTTGTGGACCGCCCTGTCGGTGCGTACGCGCTGCACCACCGAGTTGAGCACGACGTACTGGATGGCCAGATGCGCCACGACGGCCACAGCGACCAGAACGACCGCAGCCGGGCGCCAGGCTCGGCGGACGCCGACCAGGCACAGCGCCACGGGCAGGGACAGGAGCGCGTATGCAGGCAGCAGGAAGCGCGGGGCCGCGTAGTCGACGGTGAACAGGTACGGCACCGCCAGCGACAGCCCCACCAGCGACGCGGTCAGGATCTCGGTCCGGAGCCGGGCCCGGGCAGCGGCCCACACTCCCCCCGCGACGAGCAACGGCACCGCGAAGAACCACAGCGCGGTGACCGGGTTCCGCCACGGCACGTCGCAGGGACGGCAGAGGGTACGCCCGCCCAGCGCCCGGACGTGGTCGTCGACCGCCAGGTACCAGCCCAGGTGCCCCTGGATCTCGCTCGCCCGCCGCAACCGCGCGGACAGGCCGCCGTAACGGAGGTACGCCTCGATGATCCATTCGGCGCAGCCGAGGCCCATGGAGACGGCGAGGACGGCGAGCAGCACCGGCCGGCGGCTTCCGCCCACGAGCAGGGCCACCGCCGCGAGAGGCAGAACCAGCCACAGCGCGTCCGACGGCCGCATCAGCGCCACGAACGCCACAGCGGCACCGAGGCCGGCCAGTGCACGGCGGTCACCAGGGTCCCCGACCGCCCTCAAGAAGCAGCCGGTCGCGGCCAGCGCCCCGTAGGCGACCCATAGGTTGGGCATTGCCTGCGGGCCGTAGTACGCCGTGATCCACAGGCTCGCGAAAGCCGTCCCGGCGACCGCGAGCACGGGCGCGGGCAGCATTCGCCGCCACACCCACAGCGCGAGGAACAGCCCGCAGCCGGACAGCACGGCCATGTGGACGCGGAGAGCCTCCACGGAGGTGGTCAATGCCGCGACCGGGGCAACGAGGAACGTGATGCCCCGAGCCCGGGGCGCGCTGAAGAACGCCGCGGGGGCCTGCGGGCTGACCTGGCTGACGTACACGGTTTCGTCCCAGCCCAGTCCCAGCCCAGGCGCAACCAGGACCAGTTGGGTGAGCGTGAAGGCCACGGCGACGGCCGCGAGCCAGGGCACCGGGCGAGCGGGCGCCGGAGCCTCTGGCGAGCCAGGGTCCCAGCCCCAGTCCCTGCCGCTGTCCCTGTCCTTGCGCCTGCGTACTCGCGCCGCTCTCTGCGAGGCCAAGCGTGATTCCGGCATGGCGCGACCTCACTCGAAGCGGTTCCGGGTGCTTGCCCTTCCACGCTCCGAGGGACCGCCGTAGCTCACCACACATGAGTGGCACTCGGCCGAACGGCTTGCCCAAAGGAGTGGAGGCGGCGATTCCACAGCTGCGCGTACCGTCGCCGGGCTACCCATCCGCGAGGATCATCCGAGAATCCGGAGGATTATCCGAGAATCCGAAGGTATGCATCGAAACTCGAAGGCCGTGGATGCTTGGAGGCCGTCATGCCGCACACACCCGCCTCGCGTCTGTCGACGAACCGCTCGACCCTCCGCCACAAGGTGCGATACGTGCTGAGCCACCCTGGACGTGTGCTGCCGCATCTGCGCCGGGCGGGGCGGGACAGCCTGCTGAGGGTCAGACACCGCGGGAACCACGTCGGCTACTACCGGGCGGTGATGGCCTCGGACACGGCGCGAAGCCCGGAGGCCGCGGTCGGCGGCACACCGTCGCACGCCCGCTGGCTGGCCATCGGACAGATGCAGTTCGACTACCTGGTCGAGCACGGGCTGAAGCCCCAGGACCGGCTGCTGGAGATCGGCTGCGGCAATCTGCGTGCCGGGTGGCGGTTCATCGATCACCTCGAGCCCGGTCACTACTACGGCATCGACATCTCGCCCGACATCCTCATCGAGGCCAAGAGGACCCTGGTCCGGTACAGCGTCCAGCGGAAGCTGCCCCACCTGACCCCTGTCGACAACCTGACGTTCGACTTCCTCCCGGACGCCTGGTTCACGGTCGTACACGCCCACAGTGTCTTCTCGCACTCGCCTCTGGAAGTCATCGACGAATGCCTCTCGAACGTCGGGCGCGTGCTGGCCCCCGGCGGCTTCTTCGACTTCACGTACGACCGCACCGAAGGAGCCGAGCACCAAGTCCTGCGTGAGGACTTCTACTACCGCACGGAGACGCTGGTCCGACTGGCTGAGAAGCACGGCCTCGCCGCCCGTTTCATGGACGACTGGGAACGCCTGCCGCACGGCCAGTCGAAACTCCGCGTCACACACGGCTAGCCAGTGGGTGGCTTGTGGATCTTGCCCGGCAAGATCCACAAGCCATCTCCCTAGTGACCTTTCCCGCCGCGGCCCCCGCCGCCGTCCCCGTCCCAGCCGTCGTACGGGTACTCCGTCTCCGCTTCCAGGGCGCGGCGGGTCTCCGGGCCGTAGACGCCTTCCGGGTCGCCCTCGATGCCCCGGGAGGCCTGGTACTCGGCCACGGCGTCCTCGACGCGGCCGTCGTAGCGGCCGTGGGGCGGGCCGTCGTAGAGCCAGACCTGGTCGAGGCGCTGCTGGAGCTCGACGACCTCGGCGCCGCTGTCGCCGGGGCTCAAGGTCGTGACGCTGCCGGCCGAGGTGGACGGGGTCGCCCGGGAGACCTGGAGCGACGCCCGGGCCGTGGTGGACGGCGCGGCGGCCGAGGACGACGGGCCGCCGCCGGGGGAGGACGTCGCCGACGCGGACGTGGTGGGCCTGTCGGGGGCCGAGGACGCGGAGGGCGAGGACGAGGGCCCGTCGGGGGCGGTGGTCAGGAAGGGCTCGGGGCTCTCCAGATCGGGCAGCGCCCGGTCCTGCCCGTCGTCCTCCCTGGTGAGCAGCCCGCCGGCGAACGCGGCGGCCCCGAGAACGGCGACGACGGCCGCCGCGGCGAGCAGTACCCCGGGCCCCCGGCGTCGCCCGCGCTTCTCGACCCGGCGGTGACCGGTCACGTACACATGAGTGTCCGCAATCGTGTCTTCAGACGCGTCTTCAGTCGTGTCTTCAGTAGTGTCCGCCACCGCGTACGCAGCCTCGTCGGTCGGCCCGGGGATCACCGGCAGGGGCGCGGTCGCCTCGCCGTCGCCGGGCCCGGCGTACCCGTACGGGGGCTCCGCGGCCCCGTCCGGTGCCGGAAGCGAGGCCTCCGGCCCCGGCACGGACGAGATCTCCGGTACGGACGCGATCCCCGGTACGGACGGAATCCCCGGTACGGACGAGATGTCCGGCGTGGACGGAATCCCCGGTACGGACGGAATCCCCGGTACGGACGAGATCTCCGGCGTGGACGGAATCCCCGGCGCGGACGAGATCCCCGTTACGGGCGAGAATTCCGGCGCGGACGGCGCCGTCGGGGACGGGAGGCCCACATACGGGCGGATGCGCAGCGGATTGAAGTCCTCCGCGGCCGTGGTCTCCGCGCAGGCGCAGCCGCGGCCCTGGCCGGGTCTGCCGTCCGCGTCCACCTGCCTGCCGCATTCAGGACATATGTGTCCCGTCATCGTGGGTCCCCTCCCCTTGAGCTGCCTGCGATTATGCAGCCCATCCGTCGGCCGCCCCCACGGGCTCCCCTTCCGGCAGGCCGTAACCGACCGGAACACCCAGGATGGGAGAAGCAGAAGGAGAAGCAGAAAGGGTGCTGCCGACCAGAGGAGTGCTCCATGGCGCAGGAACTCAGGCACCCGGCCGTGAGCCCTGGCCCGGCGCCCGGCGAAGGGCAGAACCGCCGGACCGTTCTCGTCGCGATCAGCGCGTTGCTGCTCGGCATGCTCCTCGCCTCGCTCGACCAGACCATCGTCTCCACCGCCCTGCCGACCATCGTCAGCGACCTCGGCGGCCTGGAGCATCTGTCCTGGGTCGTCACGGCGTACATGCTGGCCTCCACCGCCGCCACCCCGCTCTGGGGCAAGCTGGGTGACCAGTACGGCCGCAAGAAGCTCTTCCAGGCCGCGATCGTCATCTTCCTCATCGGCTCCGTGCTGTGCGGCATCGCCCAGAACATGCCGCAGCTCATCGGCTTCCGCGCGCTTCAGGGCCTCGGCGGCGGCGGCCTCATGGTGCTGTCGATGGCGATCGTCGGCGACATCGTCTCGCCCCGCGAACGAGGCAGGTACCAGGGTCTGTTCGGCGCCGTCTTCGGAACGACCAGCGTGCTCGGACCGCTGCTCGGCGGGCTCTTCACCCAACACCTCACCTGGCGCTGGGTGTTCTACATCAACCTGCCCATCGGCATCGTGGCCCTCTTCGTGATCGCCACGGTTCTGCACATCCCGGTGCGCGCGACCCGGCACACCATCGACTACCTCGGTACGTTCCTGATCGCCTCCGTCGCCACCTGCCTGGTCGTCGTCGCGTCCCTCGGCGGCACCACCTGGGCCTGGGACTCGGCGCAGATCATCGGTCTCGCCGTCCTCGGGATCGTCCTGCTCGTCGCGTTCGTGTACGCGGAACGCCGCGCCGTCGAGCCCGTACTGCCGCTGCGGCTCTTCCGGATCCGTACGTTCACGCTCGTCTCCGTCATCAGCTTCATCGTCGGCTTCGCGATGTTCGGCGCGATGGTCTATCTGCCGACGTTCCTGCAGGTCGTTCAGGGCGTGTCCCCCACCCTGTCCGGGGTGCACCTGCTGCCGCTGGTGTTCGGTCTGCTGATCACCTCCACCCTCTCGGGCCAGATCGTCAGCCGTACGGGACGGTGGAAGGTCTTCCCGATCCTGGGCACCGCCGTGACCGCCATCGGTCTGCTTCTGCTGCACCACCTGACCGAATCCACCTCCACCTGGGAGATGAGCGTCTACTTCTTCGTCTTCGGCGCCGGACTCGGCCTGGTGATGCAGGTGCTGGTGCTCGTCGTGCAGAACTCCGTCAGTTACGAGGACCTCGGCGTCGCCACTTCGGGCGCGACCTTCTTCCGTTCCATCGGGGCGTCGTTCGGCGTCGCCGCCTTCGGCACCGTCTTCACGAGCGGGCTCCGCGAGAGGCTCGCCGACGCGCTCGCGGGGCGGCCACTGCCACCCGGTACCGGGCCCGGTGAACTCGCCGCCGATCCGCGGGCCATTTCACAACTCCCGCCCGACCTGCGGCAGTCCGTCCTGCACGCGTACGCGACCTCGATCACGGACGTCTTCCTCTATGCGGCGCCGGTCGTCGTCATCGCGTTCGTCGTCGCCTGTTTCCTGAGGGAGGACAAGCTGCGCGGCTCGGTCACCGCGCCCGAGGCGAGCGAGACTCTCGCCTCCAACCCGGTCCATCGCTCCTCGTACGACGAATGCGCCCGCGCCCTGTCGGTGCTCGGCTCCCGCGAGGGCCGGAAGGCGATCTACGTCAAGATCACCACGAAGGCCGGTGTGGGCCTGACCCCCGCGGCGAGCTGGCTGCTGCTGCGCATCAAACGGCACGGCATGGTCGAGCCGGCCCGGCTCGCCGATGTCACTCCCGTACCGATCAAGGCGATCACCGAGGCGTCGCGGCAGGTGGAGGAGCGCGGGCTGGCCCGGCGCGAGGGGATGTCGCTGATGCTCACCGACAAGGGTGTCGAAACGGCGGCGAAGCTGGCGGCGGCCCGGGAGGAGTCGCTGGCCGAGCTGCTCGGCGACTGGTGGGGTCCGGACCGCCCCACGGACCTGATCCAGCTGGTGAAGGAACTCACCGCCGAACTCTGCGGCTCGGACGGCGAACGCCCGCACACCGGCGCCCCGCACCGCGACCACCAGGCCTGGCACTACCGCTGACAATGCCTCGGGCTCGGCCTCGGGCTCCGGCTGGGCCTGCGCCTGGGCATGGACCTGAGCCCGAATCCGAGCCCGAAATCCGGGCCTGAGCCTGAGCCCGAAGTCCGGGCCTGAGCCCGAACCTGAGCCGCCCGAGCCCGAGTCCGCCGCGTCCGAGCCGGTCAGAGGTCCTTGCCGTACCAGACCTCCATGTACGGACCCTCGCAGTACGCCGGGATCTCCCGGTAGCCGTTCCTCGTGTACAGGGTGCGGGCCTCGATCAGGTCCAGCCGCGTGTTGAGCACCATGCGCCGCGCGCCCAGCCCGGCGGCCGCGGACTCCAGCGCGGCCAGCAGCAGGGGCCCGCCCCCGCACCCGCGGAACTCGGGCCGCACGTACACCCGAGTCAGCTCGGCGGTCCGCCCGTCCAGCATCAGTACCCCTCCGCACGAACCGGCCGCACCGCCGTACCGGCCCATGACGAACTCCCCGGTGGGGGCCGCGAGTCGCTCCACCCCGTCGCCGGCAAGGCCCTCGTCGACCTCTGCCTCGGTCGCGGGCCGGTCCCAGTAGCGGCCGGCGACCTCGGCGTAGTAGTCGCGCCGAAGAGTGGTGGCGGCCGGGGTGTCGAAGCGCTCGGGGAGTACGGACCAGGTCGTCATGTTGATCTCTGTACCTGATCCGGCGGCCGCCCGGCGAACGAATTTGGCGGCGTGCGTCCGTGACGGCCGCCCGAGCAGGCGGTCCCATGATCGACGATCGACGGCCGGATCTACGTATACCTACGAGTCCGAGCAGGAGTCCGAGTCCAAGTCCAAGTACAAGTGCAAGTGCAAGTCCGAGTACGGAGCCCACGAAGGCCGTCGCGTCGTGTCCCCGCCCTGGTCGGAACCGTTTCACAGCCTGAGCCGCACCGAAGCTCGGAGGACACCCGCCGAGTGCCCGTCGAAGTACTGCCGAACTACTGCAGAAGCAGTGCCGAAGTAGTGCCGAAGGAAAAGGAACGCACCTGATGCCATCCACCGCCTCCAGTGCCACCGCATGGCTCGAAGCCCTGGAGCAAGCCGTTCAGCAGCGCAATCCCGGTGAGCCCGAGTTCCACCAGGCCGTACGCGAAGTGCTGGAGACGCTCGCACCGGTGATCAGCCTCCGCCCCGAGTTCCGCGAGGCCAAGCTGGTCGAGCGCATGGCCGAGCCGGAGCGGCAGCTCATCTTCCGTGTGCCCTGGCAGGACGACCGCGGCGAGATCCACGTCAACCGCGGCTTCCGCGTGGAGTTCAACAGCGCGCTCGGCCCCTACAAGGGCGGACTGCGCTTCCATCCCTCCGTCAACCTCGGGATCGTGAAGTTCCTCGGCTTCGAGCAGATCTTCAAGAACGCCCTGACCGGCCTGGGAATCGGCGGCGGCAAAGGCGGCAGCGACTTCGACCCGCGCGGCCGGTCGGACGCCGAAGTCATGCGATTCTGCCAGTCCTTCATGACCGAGCTCCACCGCCACCTCGGCGAGCACACCGACGTGCCCGCGGGCGACATCGGGGTCGGCGGCCGGGAGATCGGCTTCCTCTTCGGCCAGTACCGGCGCATCACCAACCGCTGGGAGTCCGGTGTCCTGACCGGTAAGGGCACCGCGTGGGGCGGCTCCCACGTACGCACCGAGGCCACCGGCTACGGCAATGTGCTCTTCACCGCCGAGATGCTGAAGGTGCGCGGCGAGCACCTCGCCGGCCAGCAGGTCACCGTCTCGGGCTCGGGCAATGTGGCCCTCTACACCGTCGAGAAGGCCCAGGCGCTGGGCGCTCACGTCCGCACCGTCTCCGACTCGGCCGGTTACGTCGTCGACGAGAAGGGCATCGATCTGCCCCTGCTGAAGCAGATCAAGGAGGTCGAGCGCGGCCGGGTGAGCGATTACGCGGCCTGCCGCGGCGCCTCCGCACGCTACGTCGAGGGCGGCAGCGTGTGGGACGTGCCCACCGATGTGGCACTGCCGTCCGCGACCCAGAACGAACTGACCGCGGAGGACGCCGTCACGCTCGTACGCAACGGTGTGAAGGCCGTCTCGGAGGGCGCGAACATGCCCACCACCCCGGCGGCCGTCCGCGTCTTGCGCGAGGCGGGCGTCGCCTTCGGCCCGGCGAAGGCGGCGAACGCGGGCGGTGTGGCCACCAGCGCCCTGGAGATGCGACAGAACGCTGCCCGCGACAGCTGGCCTTCCGCCCGGGTCGAGGAGGAACTGGCTCAGGTGATGCGCCGCATCCACGACACCGTCCACGAGACGGCGGAACGCTACGGGCGGCCCGGCGACTATGTCGCGGGCGCGAACATCACCGGATTCGAGCGGGTGGCGGACGCGATGCTGGCCCAGGGCCTCATCTGACACGAGGCCGCCCCCTGGCACACAAGTGTGTGGCGCCAGGGGGCGGTTGTGCCGGACAGCACGGCTGCCCGCCGGGTCGTCGAACGCGTCTGTGCAGCGTCCGCGCCGCCGGCGGGCGACGGGCGTCAGCCCTGTTTCGGCGCGGCCTGCTGCACCACCTCGAAGGACCACAGTGCGGACCCGCTGGCCGCAGGCTTGGGACGGTCGCCGCCGCCCTGGTGCGCCGCCTTCATGGGGCCTTCCATCCAGGCCTGAAAGGACTCCTCGTCGCGCCACCGCGTGTAGACGAGGTAGTCGTCGGTGCCCTCGACCGGGCGGAGAAGTTCGAACCATTCGAAGCCGTCGGAGCTCTCGACGGCGTGCGCGCGGGAGGCGAAGCGCTTCTCCAGCGTCTCCCGCTGCTCGGAGGGCACCGTCAGTACGTTGATCTTGACTACGCTCATACGGGCAGCATATGGGGCGGAACGCGGCGCTCGTCGGACGCGCACGCGACCGCCCCGGACGCTGACGGCCCCGGGCTCAGCCGGTGACGGCGCCGGGCTCAGCCGGTGACGCGTGCCAGCAGGAATCCGTCGTACCCGCGCGCACCCACGGTCTGCACCGCCGTCGCCGTGAGCCGCGGGTTCTCCGCCACGAGCTCGAACATCCGGCGGGTCGCGCGGACCGCCGCGTCCTCGCTCGCGGCATCGGCCACCGCACCGCCGCGTACGACGTTGTCGACGACGATCAGGCTGCCCGGCCGGGACAGTTTCACCGCCCACTCGACGTAGTTCGGGTTGTTCACCTTGTCCGCGTCGATGAAGAAGAGGTCGAACGGGCCCGCGCCCTCCGCCTCCAGCTGCGCCAGGGAGTCGAGGGCAGGGCCGACCCGCACCTCGACGGTCTTGTCGAGACCGGCGCCGGCGAGATTGGCGCGCGCCACGTCCGCGTGCTCCTGCAGGTATTCGAGGGAGATCAACTGTCCGTCGGCGGGCAGCGCACGGCCCAGCCAGATCGTGCTGTAGCCGCCGAGCGTGCCGATCTCCAGGATCTTCTGTGCGCCCTGGGCGAGGGCCAGCAGATGCAGCAGCTTGCCCTGGTTCGGTGCGACGGCGATCTGCGGCAGCCCGGCCGCGTCACTCGCGGCCAGTGCCGCGGTCAGGGCCTCGTCGGCAGGGGCCAGCAGCTCGGTGAAGTAAGCGTCTACGGCGTTCCATTGCTGTTCAGACATACAGGAAACGTATCCCAGGCCTCAGGACAGCGGAGGCGGAACGTACACCGCCGTCGGCGGCACCACCGGACGGCGGCGCCGTGCCCGTACCCGCAGCAGCACCGCCGTCACCACCGCGGCGAGTACCCCGCCCACCGTCGGCATCCACACCGGCACCCCGGCGACCGTCAGCAGCTCGTTCTCGTACACCACCCGCCGGAACGGCGTATCGGCTTCGGCCGCCCGCAGTTCGTGGTCCCCGTCGATCCGCGACGGCTCCGGGAACTGCTGCTCGAACGCGGTGAGGAACGCCGACGTGCCCCCGGCCAGCTCCTTGACCGCGCCCTCGGGCCGGATCTCGCCCGCGAACGTCACCTCGGGCGCTTCCCCACCGATCCGGTCACGCGGCTCCATCCGGTGCGGCGCGAGGACGTACAGGCCCAGCGACTGGGACGTCCGCGCGAGCCGCGACAGCCGCATCGGGTAGACCAGCCGCTCGCTCGCGAAGCGGATCCGCAGGGGGTCGAGCGTGCCGCCCAGCGTCGTGTCCGTACGGTCCGGCGCGAGCCGCACGGCCACGTACTCCCACTTCTGGTCGACGTACGGCTGCAGCTCGGGCGCCAGCCGGTCCGGCAGCTCGAAGCCGTTCTCGTCGAGCCAGCCGCGCAGCGCGTCCGGGTCCGTGGCCGTCAGCCGGGCCACGTCGAAGTCGCCGAGGCGCTCACGGCCGACGACGCCGACGGGTGCCCCGGCGGCATCCTGAGGCGGTTCCGCGGCCCCGACGCCATCCGTCACGTCGAACGGCCAGTCGCCCTGGCGCGGCCAGAAGTAGTGCCGGGTCCGCTCCTCGGGCTGGGTCAGCTCCCACAGCTCGTCGAAGAGCGCGCCGTCACCGAGCTCGACCGTGGCCCGGCCGGGCACCGGCATGATCCAGGCGGCCCGGGGCGCGTCCCCGTCCACCGTGAAGCGCATGACGATCTCTTCCGTACGCCCGTCCCAGTGGACCGCCGACGTCTCGTGATCGACCTGGATCCGCGACTTCCCGTCCGGGATCATCGCCCCGCAGCCGCACGCGTACGCCGGTGCGATCAGTGAGCCCAGCTGCAGCGCGAACAGCGCGCACACCACCAGCAGAATTCTGTTCATCCCCCGCATGCCCATTCGGACGACGCGATGGACTGTACGGTTCCGGACGTCGGCCCGGGGGGCGCCCACAGGGCGCCCCCTCGGGTGGATCGCCGCGTCAAGCCATGATCCGCCCATTGCGGTGGTCGCGCCATTCGATCACGCGACGACCGGCCGGCAGGTGGTCTGCGGACTGGCCGCAGAGGGGCTGCGGCTTGCCTGCAAGTGGTCTGCGGCTCACCTGCAGCCGTCGTATCGGGTGCAGGTCACGGTCACCTTGGGTGGGCGAGTTCTGACGACGTACGTCCGCCGACCAGCTAGCGGACTCGGCCCGGCAGGCCGGGCCAGTTCTGTCCGATGGGCAGCGGGTAGCCGTCATCCACCTTGTCCGCTTCGATGTCGTAGCGCATGTACTGGTTGTCGCGGAAGAAGTACGCCTTGCCGTTGTTCCACACGATGCCCGCGTCGATCCGGTCGCCCCACAGGCCTGGCCAGTAAGGGTCGATGGGCAGCGGGTACCCGTCGTCCACCCTGTCCGCGGCGATGTCGTAGCGCATGTACTCGTAATCGCGGAAGAAGTACGCCTTGCCGTTGGGCCAGAGGACGGCCGCGTCGATCCGGTCGCTCCACAGTCCGGGCCAGTTGCCGGCGATCGGCTTCGGGTAGCCGGGATCCACCCGGTTGGTCGCGATGTCCCAGCGCATGTACTGCGGACCGCGGAAGAAGTACACCTTGCCGTTGGGCCAGGGGATGCCCGATTCGACCCTCTTCCACAGGCCGGGCCAGTTACCGGCGACGGGCAGCCGGTAATTGGGGTAGATGACTCGGTCCTGCGCGATGTCGAAAGCCCTGTAGTACTCCCCGCGGAAGAAGTAGGCGTTTCCGTTGTTGTACATGATCGCCGCGTCGATACCGCCCTCGTTCCAGAGTCCGGGCCAGTTCTCCCCGATCGCTCGCGGATAGGCCGGGTCGGTCCTGTCCGCGGCGATGTCGTAGCTCGTGTACTGCCACCCGCGGAACAGGTACGCCTTGCCGTTGTTCCACATCACTGCGCCCTGGATTCCGTCGCCCCACAGGCCCGGCCAGTTGGGGACGATGGGCAGCGGGTAGCCGGCGTCCACCTTGTCCGCTTCGATGTCGTAGCGCATGTACTGGTTGTCGCGGAAGAAGTACGCCTTGCCGTTGTTCCACACGATGCCCGCGTCGATCCGGTCGCCCCACAGGCCTGGCCAGTAAGGGTCGATGGGCAGCGGGTACCCGTCGTCCACCCTGTCCGCGGCGATGTCGTAGCGCATGTACTCGTAATCGCGGAAGAAGTACGCCTTGCCGTTGGGCCACACGACGCCCGCGTCGATCCGGTCGCCCCACAGGCCCGGCCAGTTGCCGGCGATCGGTTTCGGGTAGCCGGGATCCACGTTCTGCAGGGCGGGGTCGTAGCGGTAGTACCAGCCACCGGTGAACAGGTACACCTTGCCGTTGGGCCAGAAGACGGGCGCGGTCACCATGCGGCTGCCGAGTTTTTCGACGAAGTAGCCGTAATTGTCCGCGTTGTTCAGCGCTCCGTCCGGATTGGTGGCGGCGAGCTCAAGGCATTTGGTCTGTCCGTGCTCAAAGTCTTCAGTACGGACGGCTGCATGGCTCCACTCGTGCACGATGGTGCCGAACTGCGAATCGAAGCCCGTTGCCGGTGCGGTGAAGAACCCCGAGCAGATGTGGACCGTTCTGGATCCGTGGTAGGCGTAGGCGTAGTAGTCGGGCGGGCAGTGCGGCGGGCTCAGATCGTAGACAAAGGGTCCGTTCATCCATGCGCGTATCGCGGAGAAGCGGTCTCGCACCTTCTGGTATCGGGAGGCGCTGTCGGCCCCGAACCACTCCGTGTAGAGAGTGTTGTCCGCTTGACCACTCCAACTCGCCAGCTCGGCGTTCGCCGCGTCCAGCCAGGCGCAGGCGTTCGTATGCGCGGCCCAGACCTCGGCGAACCCCGGCGGGAGATCCAGCAGCTCGGCGTCCCGCTGCACAGTACGGGGATCGACCGTGAGCCGCTGAGGCCCGTCCTTCGGCTCTTCGCGGCGCGCCCGTTCGCCGGCAGTGGGGCGTGGGCTGCCGTCCGGAAGGAGTTCGAACCGTGTGGTCACCGGATCGAGGGCGAATCCTCGGTGCTCCTGACGGGTCCGCGCGGTGAGCGCCATCCCGACGTCCGGGATGACGTCGGCGAACCTCACCCGCAGGGTGATGTCGTAGCAGCCGGGCTCGTCCAGCGCGTACGACTCCGAGATGTCGAGCTCTTCGACGACGGTTTCACCGGCCGTGATCTTGCGGTAGGAGTTGGGGGTCGGGTCTCCGCGTCGCACGAGACGCCCGTCATAGGGAACGACGTATTC
The DNA here is from genome assembly GCF_055585225.1 of Streptomyces sp. NPDC053673. Classification (NCBI taxonomy): domain Bacteria; kingdom Bacillati; phylum Actinomycetota; class Actinomycetes; order Kitasatosporales; family Streptomycetaceae; genus Streptomyces; species Streptomyces sp. NPDC053673. The sequence continues at coordinate 25,617 of NZ_JBVJKN010000017.1, forward strand.
CCCGCACCGTACCTCCAGGAAGTTGAAGACTTCACCTTCGAGCGGTGTGTTCCAGACCAGAATCCTGTAATCGGTGTCGGTCACGTTCTCAATCTCGAAAGTGAGAGAGACCGGTTCCCCCCGGCGATAGGTCGGTTCTCCACGGATTGCCAGCCGGAAGACGTCGTGCATCGGTTCGGCTCCTCACGGTGGAAGGGCGACCCCAGAGGCTTCAGAAGGGTGAGCAACCCGGCGCCCGGGTCGCGCTGAGGCAGCGGCGACGGGTGGCGGGTCCTACCGCCTCGAGAGGGGATCACGAGAGGACTACAGGACTCTCATGTCTCCAGCGTCGGTCACGATTGGTCGCCTCGCATCCCCAGCACACCGGCCGCCCGGCGGCGTTCTCCCATCCGGCGCTCGGCAGTTGCCGCTTCCGGTGGAGCCGCCGCATGAGCCTCGCCGACCGCCGCGTGGTCATCACCGGCGCCGACCGGGATTTCGGCCGCGCCCTGGCTCACCATTTCGCCGGCCTCGGCGCGGAGGTCTTCCTCGCCGCACGCACCCGGGAAGCAGCTGAGCGCACCCGGGCCGAGATCCTCGACCGCGGTCACGACCGGGTGCACGCATTCGCCTGTGACCTGTCCGATCCCGCCTCGATACGTGCGTTCGCCCAGGAGGCCGGTCAACGCACCGACCACGTCGACGTTCTGGTCAACAACGGAGCCCGCCGGCTGGACGGCCCGGACCTGTTCTCGGCCACCGACGAGGACGTGCCGATACCCTCGCCTCAGGTGGTACGGGCACCGCATCATCTCGCTGTTCCCGTCGGACTTCGACAGTGCCCGCGACCCCCTGTCGCCGGAGTGGGACGCGACACCGCGCGGCGCCCATGACCCCCTTGCCGCGCAGTCCCTGCTCGACCGCATCAGCTTCGCGATCCAGCAGCCACGGGACTGCTACATCAACGCCTTCCACTTCGAATCCATGAGCCCGTCCACCACAACGGCAGGATGACGTCTCAGGCCTGGACCACCGGGTGTTCACGGCACTCGAACCAGACGGTCTTGCCGGGCGCGCCGCTCTGCTCCACCCCCCACTTGTGGACCACCGCGTCCAGCAGCGCCAGCCCGCGCCCCATCTCGGCGTCGGGGGACGCGCCCAGCAGGCGGGGGAGAGCGGGGAACTCGTCGCGGACCTCCACCCGGACGCCCGCCGGGCAGCGCTCGATCACGAGCGCGCAGCGTCGGTCCGGGACGTGGTGGACGACATTCGCGAGGAGCTCGGTGAGCGCGAGCGCGGCGTCGTCGGCCAGGCCCGCCATGTCCCACAGGGTCAGGTAGCTGCGGAGGATGCGGCGTACATGGCGGGCCGAGTGGTCTCCGACCGTGAAGTGCATGCCGTACTGGGGGGCGGGGGTGGGGGCGATGTCTTCGTTCACGGTACGAGAGTGGAGGCGGGCGGCTACTCTCGGCTACCGACCGAATACAACCCGTCCTGGAGTGGGCGGCGTTGCGTACGAGGGGGTACCGGCGTGACCCACATCAACGTCCTCGACCCGGGCGCCTCGCCGCTCGACTACTACGGCTACGAACTCCGTCGCTACCGCGAAGCGGCCGGGCTCACGCAGAAGCAGCTGGGCGCGATCATCAACTACACGGGGTCGCTGGTCGGGCAGATCGAGACGGCGCGGAAGCTGCCGACGGAGGCATTCAGTCAGGCCGTGGACACGGCGCTGGGGACGGGTGGGTTGCTGACCCGGATGCTCGGGCTGGTGCTGCGGAGTCAACTGCCCGCGTGGTTCCAACAGGTGGCCGAGTTGGAGGCACGCGCGACGGAGATCTGCACCTTCCAGACGCACATGGTGCACGGGCTCTTGCAGACGCAGGCGTACGCCCGTGCCGTCCTCGGCGCCCTGGACCGCAGCAAACTCGACGACCGCACGACGGTCCGGCTCGCTCGGCAGCGCATTCTGGACACGGGCGAGCCGCCCGCGTTCTGGGCGATCCTCGGGGAGGCGGCGCTGTGCCAGGAGATCGGCAGCCCGGTGGTCATGAGGGAGCAACTGGCCCAGCTGTTGGCGTACGAGGACGACCTCCGCGTGAACATCCAGGTGCTGCCGTTCTCGGCGGGAGCCCATGCCGGTCTGCAAGGCTCATTCAACCTCTACCGCTTCGCGGGCGACCCGGCCATTGTCTACACCGAGGGCTATGGGGCCGGGCATCCGACGGCCAACCCGGACACGGTCAAGGACTGTTCGCTCCGTTACGATCACCTCCAGGCCGCCGCCCTGTCCATCAAGGACTCGGCCGCGCTGATTCGGCGCACGATGGAGGATCGCTATGGGGAGCAGCAACTCGCATCCGACCGGCGCCCAGTGGCGTAAGTCCAGCTACAGCAGCGACCAGGGGGGCTCCTGCGTCGAGTGCGCCCCCCTCGGCGGCGCCGCCTGGCGTAAGTCCAGCTACAGCGGTGACCAGGGCGGCGACTGCGTCGAGATCGCCGAAACCCCCCACCTCGTCGCCGTCCGCGACTCGAAGGTCCCCGACGGCCCGCACCTCACCCTCACCCCGGACGCCTTCAGTGCCTTCGTCGACTCGCTGCGGTAATACGGGCGCTCCTTGGGCGCGACCTCCCGGCGACCGGCCCGTCAGTCCGTCGACCCGTCGACCCGTCGACCCGTCGGTCCGTTCCGGAGCATCGGCGATTCCGGCGTTCCATACCGTTCGTGATCGCAGCAATTCGGCCTGTAAGTAACGCGATTGACGGAAACTCAATTCAAACCCGGATCCAGATCTCGATCAGATTACGACATCCTTAAGAAGGGCTGGACCACGGCCGCGTGGCGCGCGTAACTACCTTGCGTCGCAAGTGAGTTGACAGTTCATCAATTCAATAGCGCCGGTAACGGGACGACTTCAGTAAATGGCCGTCCCGTTTGTCTGAATTCTCCATCTTTTCGTTCTGGCAAGCTTCCGCGCACCGTTCCCTGACCAAGGAAGAGGTGCAACTTGCCCGGACGTCGAAGACTCAAGAAGCCTCAGCGTCGTAGGTCCCGCCGACTCATACTCGGCACGGCCGCCGTCGCGGTGATGGCGGTCGTGGCCGGACTGGCATACGAGGTGGCGCAGCCGGGAGGGGAGGACCGCCCGCTGCCGCTCGCCCAGGGGGAGACCGCCGGGGAGCCCGCCGTGGCCTCGGAGCCGGCGAAGGAGCCGGCGCGCGAGAAGGAACCCGATCCGCTCGACGAGGTCCCGAAGAGCGAGCCGGAACGGGGCATGGTCTACGAGGGGTTGAAGCCCGCGCCCGAGGGGGATCCGTGCGCGGGGGTGTACCGCACGTCAGGCGGTCACTGCACCCATGGCCCTGACGCCCCTCCAAAGGGCGTCGACATCAAGAAGGACACCTCGCCCGCCGTGAAGGCGGCCGCGCCCGCCGAGGACCCGACCAGGGCGGGGAGCGCGAAGTCCTCCGGGGGTGAACTTCCCCGCACCGCCGCACCCGCACTCGACGGGGCGGCCCGGAAGGCCGGCGGCCCTCCCGCCGCCGGGGGTTCGGCATCGAACGCTCCCGCGGCGAACGGTCCCGCCGGGCAGACCGTGCAGTGCGACAGCGACGGCAACACCGGCAATCGCGTCCAGGTCGTGTACGCGCACGCCCCCGGAAGGGACCGGTACGCGGAGTACCTCCCGTCGTTCCGCAAGTGGGCCGCCGACGCCGACCTCATCTACTCGGAGAGCGCCAAGGACACCGGCGGTGTCCGGCACATCCGCTACGTGACGGCCGCCGACTGCACGCCGACGGTGCTCAACATCGAGCTCCCGGCGTCCGCGCTCGCCGAGTTCAGCGCCACCAACAGGGCGCTGGCCGGCAAGGGCCTCGACCGCCGCGACCGCAAGTACATGATCTTCGCGGACACTCAGGTCTACTGCGGTATCGGCACCTTCGCCGGTGACGAGCGTCCGGGCCAGAGCAACCTCAGCAACTTCGGCCCCTCCTACGGCCGTACCGACACCGGCTGCTGGGGCGGACACACGGCGGCGCACGAGCTCGGCCACAACCTCGGTGCGGTGAACAACAGCGCCCCCAACACCAGCCGGGGCGCGCACTGCACGGACGAGTGGGACGTCATGTGCTACTCGGACAGCCCGTACTACCCCAAGATGCGCAGCATCTGCCAGGCCGGGGAGTACGAGAACCGTCTGGACTGCAACCACGACGACTACTTCCACACCAACCCCAGGCCGGGCAGCTATCTGGCCACGCACTGGAACATCGCCGACAACCAGTTCCTGATGAGGGCCGCCACCGGGACCACCCCGAACCCCGGCCCGACCCCGAGCCCGACGCCGACCACGGGGCCCACCCCGCGGCCCACCCCGACGAACGGATCCGGCACCGGACCCGACGTCACGGTCGGCCAGATCGCCCCGGACTCCGCCGTCGCCGGCTGGAAGCCCGTCAGCGGCGCGGTCTGGTACCAGATCTTCCTGAACGGCCAGGCCGTGGGCTGGGTGCAGACGACCAGTGTCCGCGTCTACAACCTGAAGCCGGGTACGGACTACACCGTCGCCGTCTCGGTGCGTGACTCCTCCGGCCGGGACAGCGGCCGGGGCAGGGCGACCTCGTTCCGTACCGCGGGTGGCGACGGCGGCGGCACGACGCCCACGCCCGGCACGCGCTACCTGCTCACCAACGGCGCGACCGGGGCAGCCGCGGAGATCTGGGGCGGCCGGAGCGCGGACAACACCGTCCTGGTCGGCTCGCAGCGCAACGGATACGCCCAGCAGCAGTGGTACTTCGACGGCGCGGGCAACGGCTACAGCCGCATCCGCTCGGCCGTCTCGGGCAAGTGCCTCCAGGTCGGCGGCGCCCCCGCCCCCGGTATGTGGGTGGCGCAGCAGCCCTGCCGCGACATCGCGGCCCAGCGGTGGAGGATCGCGGGCAGCGGCGGCGGGGTGAAGGTGACCGCCGGCGACAGCGGCTATGTCCTCGGCGTCAGCAACCGCCCGTACTACGGGTCCTGGCTGATCGAGCTGCAGAACGCGGCGGGTGCACCGGCCCAGGTGTGGACGGTCCAGAAGGCGTCCTGAGTCTCCGGGGCCTGTCCTCCGGATCTTTCCGGACCCCCGCATCTCGCAGGACGGCCGGCGGGCCTGAGCCCGCCGGCCGTCCTCACCTCACCCCACTCACCGCCCCCTCACCCCCATGGAGCACATGTCATGCGCCGAGCCCTTCTTACGGCCGTAGCCGCCGCCCTGGCGGGATCGGCTCTTTCCCTGGCCACCGCCACCGGTGCCCAGGCCCACGGTGACACCCTGAAGGTGGAGATCACCGGACACGACTTCGGCCGGGTGCGGACGACCGTCGTCTGGGAGAACGACAACGACCCGGTCGACGAGCGGGTCGCCGCCACCGTGAACGCGGTCGGCGCGGACGGAAGGACCGTCGGCCCCTGGAAGCTGGTCCGCGACCCGGCGGCGACGACCGGCTACGCCACCGCCGAGGCGCTGCCGCCCGGGCGCTGGAAGGTCACTGTGGAGGTGGGCTATCCGGGGCTCGGCCGTGACCAGGAGGAGATCACGGTCTCTCCGGGCACCCCTGCCTCGCCGACGGCCGCCCCGGGCCCTGCGCAGCCCGAGGTCTCGGCCGTACCGGGCACGGCACGGCCCGGGACCACCACGAGCACCGACTCCGCGCGCCCCGGCGGCACCGACTCCGCGCGCCCCGGCGGCACCGACTCCGCGCGCTCCGGTGGCACCGGACCCGCGCGCCCCGGCCGCGGGGAAGGGACCGGCGCGGCCGCCGCCCCCGCTGCTTCCGGTACGGGGACCGGCACCGGCACCTTGCTGGTGGCGGGGGGTGCAGCCCTTCTGGTGTGTGCGGCCGCGGTCGGCGTCGTATGGCGTACCCGGCGCGCTCGGTCGCGAGCCGACCGCTGACCCGAGGCAGGCGGTCCGGTCCTTGCGCCTCCTTGCGCCTCCTTGCGCCGCTCCGGCGGGAGACGGGGGCGGGGCGTAGGGGGGATGGCCCCCGCCTCCCATGGCCGGGTGCGGCGCCCGGCTCTCAGGTGCCTATGGCGACCTGGAGTTCCTTGATGCCGTTCAGCCAGGCCGCCCGCAGCCGGCGCGGGTCGCCGGCCAGGCGCAGGTCCGGCAGGGTGTCGGCGAGCGCGTTGAAGATCAGGTCGATCTCCTGGATGGCGAGGGACTTGCCGAGGCAGAAGTGCGGGCCTCCGCCGCCGAAGCCGAGGTGCGGGTTCGGATCGCGGGTGATGTCGAAGACCTCGGGTCGGTCGAAGACGTCGGGGTCGTTGTTGGCGGAGGAGTAGAACAGCCCCACCCGGTCGCCCTTCTTGATCTTCTGGCCGCCGAGCTCGGTGTCCTGGGTCGCGGTGCGCTGGAAGGAGACCACGGGTGTGGCCCAGCGGACGATCTCCTCGGCGGCGGTCGCCGGGCGCTCCCGCTTGTAGAGCTCCCACTGCTCGGGATGGGTGAGGAACGCGTGCATGCCGTGGCTGATGGCGTTGCGCGTCGTCTCGTTCCCGGCGACCGCGAGCAGCAGTACGAAGAAGCCGAACTCGTCGGACGACAGATTGCCTTCGCCCTCCGCCGCCACGAGCTGGGTCACGATGTCCTTCGCCGGGCACTCCTTGCGGGCGGCGGCGAGGTTCATCGAGTAGCCGATGAGTTCCATGGCGGCCTCGGCGCCGATCTCTTCGGTGATGGCGTACTCGGGGTCGTCGTACGCGACCATCTTGTTCGACCAGTCGAAGATCCGGGCCCGGTCGTCCTGGGGTACGCCGATGAGTTCGGCGATGGCCTGGAGCGGCAGTTCCACGGCGATGTTGGTGACGAAGTCGAAGCTGCCGTCGGTACCGTCCGCGTTCGCCCTCGCCTCCTCGACGATCTTCCGGGCGCGGTCGCGGAGTGCGGCTTCCAGGCTCCGTATCGCCCGCGGGGTGAAGCCGCGCTGGACGATCTGGCGGACCCGGGTGTGCTCCGGCGGGTCCATGTTCAGCATGATCAGCTTCTGGACCTCGATCTGGTCACGGGTGATGTGCTCGTTGAAGCGGATGACCGCCGTGTTCTCGGTGGACGAGAACAACTCCGGGTGCGTGGAGACGTACTTGACGTCCGCGTGCCGTGTGACGACCCAGTAGCCCTCGTCGTCGAAGCCGGTGATGCCGCGGGGCTGCGGGCACCACCAGACAGGTGCGGTCTGCCGCAGTTGGGCGAACTCCGGGAAGGGTATGCGGCTCTGCAGCAGATCGGGATCGGTGGCGTCGAACCCTTCGGGGAGATGGGGGCAGGGCATCGGCAACTCCAGTTCTGGCGGCTGGACAGCTGGCGGCTGGACAGCTGTGCGGCGGCTGAAAGGTTCTGACGGCCCATCAGAATTGCCCGCAAGGTAGTAACGGGTTCTACAAGTGGCAAGGGTCGCGGCGGGAACTGTTGCGTGCAGGAGCCTTGCGTACCTGGGGTAACCCTCATAAGACTGCTCAGAGAACTAGAACGCGTACTAGTTCTTCTTGCGGTTCTTGCGTGCGGGTCGCCGGGACGCCCCGCCGCTGTGCTGAGGAGAGGACGAGCTCATGGCCGCGGAACCCGTCATCGTCGAAGCCGTACGCACACCCATTGGCAAGCGCGGTGGCGCGCTCGCCAATCTGCACCCCGCCTACCTGCTGGGCGAGACCTACCGTGAACTCCTGGGACGCACCGGCATCCACGCCGACTGCGTCGAACAGATCGTCGGCGGCACCGTCACCCATGCCGGCGAGCAGTCCATGAACCCCGCCCGCAACGCCTGGCTCGCGATGGGCCTCCCGTACGAGACCGCCGCGACGACCGTCGACTGCCAGTGCGGTTCCTCGCAGCAGGCCTCGCACATGACCGCGAACATGATCGCGGCCGGCGTCATCGACATCGGCATCAGCTGCGGTGTCGAGGCCATGTCGCGCGTACCGCTGGGCAGCGGCTCCAAGCACGGGCCGGGAAAGCCCTGGCCCGACGAGTGGAACGTCGATCTGCCCAACCAGTTCGAGGCGGCGGAGCGCATCGCGCGCCATCGCGGGCTGACCCGCGAGAACGTGGACTCGCTCGGCCTGATCTCGCAGGAGCGTGCGGCCGTCGCCTGGTCCGAGGAGCGCTTCAAACGCGAGACGTTCGCCGTCCAGGTCCCCACGACCGAGGAGGAACAGCACGCGGGGCAGGGCATGTGGCGGCTCGTCGACCGTGACGAAGGTCTGCGGGACACCTCCATGGAGGCGCTGTCCGGGCTGAAGCCGGTCATGCCCACCGCGATTCACACCGCGGGCAACTCCTCCCAGATCTCGGACGGCGCCGCCGCCATCATGTGGGCGTCCAAGCGCATGGCCCGGGCGCTCAAGCTCAAACCGCGCGCCCGGATCGTCGCCCAGGCCCTCGTCGGCGCCGACCCGCACTACCACCTGGACGGGCCGATCGACGCGACCCGGGCGGTGCTGGGGAAGGCGGGCATGTCGCTCAAGGACATCGACCTCGTCGAGATCAACGAGGCCTTCGCCTCGGTCGTACTGAGCTGGGCCCAGGTCTTCGAGCAGGACCTGGAGAAGGTCAACGTCAACGGCGGGGCCATCGCGCTGGGGCATCCGGTGGGTGCGACCGGGGCGCGGCTGATCACGACCGCGCTGCACGAGCTGGAGCGCAGGGACAAGGAGTTCGCGCTCATCACGATGTGCGCGGGCGGGGCCCTGGCGACCGGGACGATCATCCAGCGGCTGTAGTCCTGTCCGGTGGATCTTGCTGGGCTCGCGTCTGATCCACCGGACGTGGCTCCAGCCCGATTGCAGCGGCGGTGCGGTCGCGTTTCGCAGTACGATCGACCCTCCGAAAACGCCGTAAGGGGAGCCGCGTTGATCGAACTGTCCCATGTGATCCGTGACCTGCGCAGCCAGCTGAACGAGGCCAGGCGGGCCGCGGACGGTGAGGAACTGGAGCTGGAGCTCGGCGACATCGAGCTCGAACTGTCCGTCGCCCTGGAGAAGGGCGGAGGCGGATCCGGGAAGGTGAAGTTCTGGGTCCTCGAACTGGGCGGCGACAAGAAGAAGAACAGCACCGACACCCAGCGCCTCAAGCTGACGCTGCAGCCCAGGCTGAAGTCCACCGGTAGGCGGCCTCATGTGTCCGGCGAGGCCGTGACCGGGGAGAGGTGAGCGCGAACCTCGTGGCCGGGCAGTGGATGCTGCCCGGCCCCTCGGGTCTGGACCAGGACAGGGCCGCGCAAGTCCTCGTCACCACGCACGCGGGCGGCGACGAGCGTGGCTCCGGCTACCGGGTGGCCCCGGGGCACCTGCTCACCGCCGCCCACGTCGTCCGTGCGGCCGCGGAGCTCCGTGTGGTCTTCCGGCCCGACCGGCCGGACGAGTGGTCGGCGGAAGGCGTCGTCGTCTGGGCGGACGACCTGCTCGACATCGCCGTCGTCGCGATCGGCGCCACCGACGGCCCGGAGGAGCGAAAGGGAGAGGAATTCCCCGCCGTGGAGACGGAGTTGCCCGCCGTACGGTTCGGGGCCGTCCCGGCGCTGGACGGCACGGTGACCTGCTCCTCGCTCGGTTTCCCCCGGTACAAGCTGCGTCGGCCCGCCGACGGCTCGGCGCCCTTCAGGGACGCCCACCATCTCGCCGACGGGAAGGCTCCGGTCCTCTCCAACAGCCGTGAGCGCAGGCTGGCCATTCACACCCTCGCGTCACCGCAGACCGATGCCTCCGCCGCGCACAGCCCGTGGGAAGGCATGTCCGGCGCCGCCGTGTGGAGCATGGGCTGCCTCATCGGGCTCGTCACCGAGCACCACGAGGACGAGGGACCGGGGGAGTTGTCCGCCACGCGTGTCGACCGGTGGTACGAACACCTCACGCCCGCGGACACGGCACGGCTGAACGAGCTCATCGGGCTTCCGCTCACCCCGGCCGGGCTGACCGAGGTCCGCGTCGACCTTCCGCCGGCCGACGTGGCGGCCGTACGCCGGAACCGGGGGCTGTACGCGCTGCTGGACGCCGAGCTCAACGCCTCCCCGGTGCACCACTACCGGCTGCACGACCGGGCCGACCCGTCGCTTCACGACGCCTATGTCCAGCAGCGGGTCGAGGTGACGGCCGACGCCTCGGGTGCTCCGGACGCCTCAGGCGCACTGGGCGTCTCGGGTGCCCCGGGTGCCCCGGGTGCGCGGACGATGACCGTCGGCAAGCTGGTGAAGGCCGAATCGGCCCTGGCCCAGCACCGCCACGTCGTACTGGAGGGACCACCGGGCGCGGGCAAGTCCACCTTCATCCACCACATCACGCGCACCCTCGCCCGAGCCTGGACCACCGGGACCGGGGACGACGGCGGAGACAGTGCGGAACTGCTCAACCGGAGAGTCATTCCGGTACGCGTGACGGCCCAGGACCTCGCAGGCCCCGAGCCGCTTCCGGCACTGCTGCGCGGATCGGTGCACAAACGGCTCGGCGCGATGCTGTCGCCCGGTCTGCCGGCCGGAGTCTTCGAGGAGACCGTCCCGGGCGTCGAGTGGCTGGTCCTGGTCGACGGTCTGGACGAGATCGTCGACGTCACCGTACGGCGTCATGTGATCGACGCGATCGCGACGGACGCGAAACGCCCGTCCAGTCCGTTCCGTTGGGTCGTGGCCACCCGCCCCATGCCGACGGCGGAACTGGCCTCGCTGCGGGGCGACGGTGTCGCCGGATATGTGCTGGCCCCTTTCGACGACGCGCAGCTGCGGCTGCTGGCACGCCGCTGGCTCGATGCCGATGCCGACGCCGCCGACGCGTGCGGTGGTGCGGGCGAGGACGTCGTGGAGCGCTTCCTCCAGCACATCGACGCCAAGGGACTGCGCCAGATCATCAGGACCCCACTGCTCGCCGCCATTGCGCTCATGGTGTACCGGCGCATGCCGCCCGGCGGTCTGCCGACCGGCCGTGCGGGCCTCTACGAGGAGCTTCTGAAGCACCTCCTCAACCGCCGGGACGCGGACGGCGGTCGTCGAACGGCGTGGCGCAGAACGGTCGTCGAGGCCGGGGGCGAGGAGTCCCTCGCGGACTGGCTCCACCGCAACCGCGTACCGCTGCTGACCCATCTGGCCCGGCTGACCCTCGCCTCCGACACTGCGGTGACCATCGACGATGCCGTCACCTGGGCGAAGGACCGGGTACCCGATCCGCCGGACTTCTTCGCGGCCTGGCCGGACACCGTCGGCGGCCTGCTGACGGGCACCGGTCTCTTCTACGGCGTGACCGCCACGGGTGAACTGCGCTGGGGCCACCGGAGCCTCGCCGAATACCTGGTGGCGCGGGACACCTCCAGGAGTCTCCCCGACGACTGGCCGGGCCGGGAGTGGCAGACCGACGAACTCCTCACGGCAGCGCTGTCGGAGACCCCCGACGACCTGGCACTGCTGACCGTGGCGTGCTGGGCGCACGAGCGGGGCGAGCGGGCGGCGGAGCGACTTGCCGGGCTGCTGATGGACCGCAGCGACCGGTACGCGGACTATGTCGTCCACACGAGCAAGGCGATGATCGGGCGGGACGGAGTGATGGACGGGAACACTCCGGACCGGTACGGCCTGCTGGCGGGGCGATTGCTCGCCGACGGCGTTCAGATGTCAGGGAGCCTGCGCTCGTCCGTCACACAACGCCTGGCCGAGCGCGTTCACTCGCGGTTCCACTTCGACCTCTTCGGCGACGTTCTGCACGCGCTGCCGGACCCGGAGCCGGGTCGTCAGGCCCTGGAACGGATCCTCGCCGACGAATCTCTGGCATTCAACTCCCGGTGCGATGTTCTGCTCGCACTCGGCCGGCACTCCGGGGCCGAGGCAGCGCTGGAGGCGGCCCACTGGCTGTTGGCGCAGGCTCCGCCTGAAGTCCAGACCATCGTCGTCCGCGGCGGCGGCGTGTGGATCAGTGCCGCGGATCCGCGCGCGATCGTCGCCTCCGTCCTGGCGCGGTCGGAGGACGCTGAGGCGCAGCGCACGGCGGGGAGGATGGCGCGGGAGGCGTACGAGGGTCTTGGCGGGAAGGAAGGACATGCCGCGTCGACGACACGAGGATTCCTCGCCGACGGGTTCATCGCTCTCGGGGAACCCGGCCGCGTAGAGGACCTGCTGCGCTCCGAGTCGGCCGACAGCCTCACGATCACACGGCTGCTCGCATCGGGTGCCACCGGAGCCGCCGTCGCGTTGGCGACCGAGGCCGCCAGTGTCCCCAGTTCGCGTGACGAAGCCATCACCGCGCTCGAATGTCTCGTGGAGGCAGGCGTTCTGGAGCCCGTGCCGAGGATCGCCGGCGACGTTCTCCGCGCCGCGGCGAAGGAATGGGACGGACCGCGACGCAAGGACATAAGGAGCTACCACGCGGAGTTGATCCATCGGTTGCTGCTGGCGCTGCTGCAGGCCGGTGATCCTGACGTTCCGTTGGACGTCATCAGGGCGTCGGCAGGGCAACCGGTCGGTGTCGACCCGGTCCTTCTCGCGTGTGTCCCCAAGGCACCGGAGCATTTCGCCGATCTTCTGAGGAGCGCCGACCGGTCAGGGTTTCGTGATGTCGTCCGCGAGGCGGTGGCCGCGTTGTCGGTCGATCAGGAGCACACCGCTCTCCGTCTCCACACGAGCCTGGTCCGGTACGAGACCAGCGATTTCCAGGACGTGGACGCGCTGCTGCGGAACCTCCGAGATGGCGGCATCCCGGCGGGAGACCGGCTCGACGTGGTGGAACGTCTCCTGTTCACACGTCTGGGAGCGGAGGCCGACGACATTCTCGTGGCGTTGGCCGGCGAGGAAGATCTCAAGCGGGAACTCAGGGTCGCGCGGCTGCTGCTGTGGGCGGGACATCCCCACGAGGCGGCCTCGGTGGCGGAAGCAGCCGCGTTCGCGGACGACGATCAGATGCTGCGCATGGACCCGCTTGCCCCTGTGCGGCTTATGGCGGTGTGCGGTCCCGAGCGTTGCGCGCCGGTGGCGCTGCGGTTGATCGCGCTCATGCTCGATCGCTTCGAGGAGGAGCCGGAGGACGCGGAGAAGCTGGGGGACGAGTACCGCCAACTGGTCTCGCTCGTTCGGCATCTCCGTGGCCAGGGACTGATCCCTGCCGGCGCCGAAGAGGCGTTCATGGAGTCCGTGGCGGATCTCGTCGAGCGGGCCAGGGCGGAGGGAAGAGCTACCGCCCTCCTCGCGGCGATCTCCGACCGCCACCCGGAGCCGCGCGACGACGGAGAGGGCACGGCCGTATGACAAAGGCCCCGGTGGCCGACGCCCTCGCGTCGGCCACCGGGCCCTCAGATGCTGCGCCTGCCGCCCGTCGGCTCAGTACCAGTTGTTGGCCTGCCAGAAGTTCCAGGCGCCGCACGGGCTGCCGTAGCGCTCGTTCATGTACTCCAGACCCCACTTGATCTGGGTCTTGGGATTGGTCTTCCAGTCGGCACCGGCCGAGGCCATCTTGCCGCCCGGCAGGGCCTGGACCAGGCCGTACGCGCCGGAGGAGGCGTTGGTGGCGGTCGGGTCCCAGTTGGACTCGTGCTGCACGATCTTGTCGAAGCACTGGAACTCGGCGGCCGGCATCATCTGCTTCGCCAGCTCCTGCGGCGTGGCTGCCGAGGCCGTCGACGTCGTCCCCATCACCGCACCGGCCGCACCGAGAAGCACGGCGGCACTGGCGACAACGGACTTGTTGCGGGCAGTGAAACGGGTGATCAGCGAGCGGGACAAGGCGGCACCTAACGTTCGGGGACTGTGCTGTCGCGAGGGGCGGGCCGAGCCGGGCTCGTGTGCTGGGCTTCGAGGCCCTGCGGCGCCTTGCGACGAGAACAGTTGTAGCCAGGACTCCGGACCCGCCGCCGTGACCGGACTCACCCCGTAGATACGACGTAGAGGGGGCAGGGAGGGTCGAAAGTCCCAAGCTGGACATATGGGGTTTATGTGCAGGTCAGGGGCAGTGGCCGGTGGGCGGAGGTCCTGGGAGACCGACTACGAAGGCCGATCGTTTTGGGACCAAAGTCCTGTGGGCCGCCTCACCCCTCGGAAGAGGTTTTGGAGGCCTCGAATGTGACCTGGGCCTCGAAGGCCGCGCGCCGTGTCGCCCTGCGGAGCGCCTTCAGCAGCGTCGGACCGACAGTGAGCGTCAGGACGACGGTGAGGGCGGCGCGGCCCAGGTCCCAGCCGACCGAGGTGGCCAGGACGTACGCGAAGAAGCGCACCAGGTTCTCGCCGACCGGGTCGCCCGCGTGGAAGGAGATCCCCGAGGCCATGCCCGGCACGATCGTCCAGCCGTACAGGTTCATGACCGTGCCGTACGCGAAGGCCGCGGCGAAACCGTACCCGGCGAGCATCAGCAGCTCGGCACGGCCCCGGACGCGGTCGGGGCCGGGCAGCAGGCCCGCGCCCGTCGTGAACCAGCCCATCGCGAGCATCTGGAACGGCATCCACGGCCCGACACCGCCGGTGAGCAGCGCGGACGCGAACATCGTGACCGAGCCGAGTACGAAGCCGAAGCCCGGGCCGAGCACCCGGCCGCTCAGCACCATCAGGAAGAACATGGGCTCCAGGCCCGCCGTACCCGCGCCGAGCGGGCGCAGCGCGGCGCCCACGGCGGCGAGCACACCCAGCATCGCGACGGCCTTCGCGTCCATGCCGCCGTCGGCGATCGTCGCGACGACGACACCGACGAGAAGCGGCAGCAGCGCGGCGAAGAGCCAGGGGGCGTCCTGGGCGTGGTCAGTGACGGCCGCGTCAGCGCCGGCGAGCAGCGGCCAGCCGAAGGCGACGACGCCGATCGCGCTGACGAGGGCGAGTGCGGCGACGGCGCGGGGGCCGAGACGGACGGGGCGGGCCGTCACAGGGCCTCCTCGACCTGGGCCACGGTCAGCCAGGGCTCCGGGGCGAGGATCTTCGCGACCTGGGGCGCGAAGGCGGGCGACGACACCACGACGTCGGCCGTCGGGCCGTCCGCCACGACCTCGCCGTCCGCGAGGATCACCACCCGGTGCGCCAGCTCGGCGGCGAGCTCCACGTCATGCGTGGCGAGGACGATGGCGTGACCATCGGCCGCGAGACCGCGCAGCACGGAGACGAGCCGGGCCTTCGCCGCGTAGTCCAGACCACGCGTCGGCTCGTCGAGGAGCAGCAGCGGGGGGCGGGCCGTCAGCACGAGCGCGAGGGCGAGCGCCAGGCGCTGCCCCTCGGAGAGATCCCGGGGGTGCGTCTCGTCCGGTACGCCGGGCAGCAGCGCGGTGACGAGTTCCCGGCAGATCCCGGGCGCGGCGCCCGCGTCCGCGTCCGCGGCGGAGCACTCTGCGCCCACCGTGTCCGCGTACAGCAGATCCCGCGGCTCCTGCGGGACCAGCGCCACCTTCCGGATCAGCTCGCGGGGCGGGGTGCGGTGCGGGGTGAGCCCGCTCACGGTGACCGCGCCGGCGGTCGGCTCGACCATGCCCACCAGCGTGCCGAGCAGCGTGGACTTCCCGGCGCCGTTGCGGCCCATGAGCGCTACGGTCTCGCCGGGCGTCACGGTGAGGTCGACGCGCCGGAGCGCCTCGACCCGTCCGCGGCGCACGGCGAGGCCGTGCGCTTCGGCCGCGGGCCGGCCCCGTCGGGTGCTCGGTGCGGACGGGTGTACGCCGGCGGCCGTGTGGTGCGCGCGCCCGGCCTGGCGGCCGGGCGGGGTTCCCTCCACCACCTGTGCGGGTGGTGTGCCGGGTGCGAGGTCCCCGCCGTCGGCTGCCGCGGGGCGGCTGCGCCGCAGGAGCCTGCCGAACAGGCTTCGGGCGGTCGGGGCCTCGTCGGTTCCGCGAAGCGGGCCGGTGTCCGACTCCGTACCCCGCGTCTCCCCCGGGGCGGCGGCCGGCGTCGCGGGTCCGCGGCGGGGGGCTGGGGGCTTGCCCACGGCTTCGCGAAGGGGCGGGGTGGGGGCGGGAACAGCGGCCGCACCCGGAACGCGCGGCTCCGTCCCCGACAGCCGCGCCCGCAAGTCTCCCGCGCGGCGCCGCGCGTCCCGTACCGACAGCGGCAGCGGGTCCCAGCCCGCCAGGCGGCCGAGGGCGACGACCGGGGGGTGGACCGGGGAGACGGTCATGATGTCGGCGGGGACGCCCGTCACCGGGGGCTCGCCAGGAGCCGGGAGCAGGACGACCTGGTCCGCGTACTGGACGACCCGCTCAAGACGGTGCTCCGCCATCAGGACGGTCGTGCCCAGATCGTGGACGAGCCGCTGGAGGACCGCCAGCACCTCCTCCGCCGCGGCCGGATCGAGCGCCGACGTCGGCTCGTCCAGAACCAGCACCTTCGGGTGCGGGGTCAGCACGGAGCCGATCGCGACGCGCTGCTGCTGGCCGCCGGAGAGCGTGGCGATCGGGCGGTCGCGAAGACCGGCCAGGCCCAGCAGGTCGAGGGTCTCCTCGACGCGGCGGCGCATCACGTCCGGGGCCAGGCCCAGCGACTCCATCCCGTACGCCAGCTCGTCCTCCACCGTGTCGGTCACGAAGTGGGCGAGCGGGTCCTGGCCCACCGTGCCGACGAGATCGGCCAGCTCACGCGGCTTGTGGGTGCGGGTGTCCCGGCCGTTCACCGTGACCCGGCCCCGCAGCGTGCCGCCCGTGAAATGCGGCACCAGCCCGGAGACGGCACCGAGAAGTGTCGACTTGCCGACTCCCGACGGGCCGACGAGCAGAACCAGTTCGCCCTCCGGGACGGTCAGGTCCACCCCGGCGATCGTGGGCGCGGCGGCGTCGCCGTACGTCACCGAGACGTTCTCGAAGCGGATCACGACGACTCCTTCGGCGGTGCTGGAGCTACGAACGCGGGCAGCAGGCCCACCAGGACCGACACCGCGGGCCACAGCGGCAGGGTGGGCGCGGTCAGCGGTACGACGCCTGGGTGCAGGGCCTCCGGATCGTACGAACCCGCGCGGATCATCAGCGCCGCGACCGCCACACCCGACCCGGCCACCAGCCAGGCCCGGACGCCCCAGCGGTCGGGGCGGTAGCGGGTACGGACCTGACGGCGCCCGCCGAGCCACAGCCCCGCCAGCGCCGCGGCGAACCCGCCCAGCAGCACCGGCAGCCCGTACCCCGCTCCCTCGGCGGCGAGCAGTCCGTACGAGCCGGCGCAGACCCCGAGCAGACCGCCGAGCGTGAGGGCCGACGTGGTGTGCCGGACCGCGGGCGGCACCTGTGCCGTACGCCCGTACCCCCGCGCGTCCATCGACGCGGCCACCGCGACCGACCGCTCCAGCGCGCCCTCCAGCACCGGCAGCCCGATCTGCAGCACCACCTTCACCCCGCCGGTCGGGCGGCCGCGCAGCCGGCGGGCGGTGCGCAGCCGCACCACGTCCGCGACCATGTTCGGCGCGAACGTCATCGCGACGACGACGGCGACGCCCGCCTCGTACAGCGCACCCGGCAGCGACTTCAGCAGCCGCGCAGGATTGGCGAGGGCGTTCGCCGCACCGACGCAGATCAGCAGCGTGGCCAGCTTCGCGCCGTCGTACAGCGCGAACACCAGCTGCTCGGCCGTCACCCGGCCGCCGATCCTGATCCCCTGCGACCAGTCGGGCAGCGGTACTTCCGGCAGCGTCACCAGCAGATGCGTACCCGGAATCGGCGAGCCGAGGACGGCGGAGAAGACCAGCCGGGCCGCGATGACGAAGAGCCCCAGCTTGACGAAGGCGCCGTACGAGCGGGCCCACGGCGCGTCGGTGCGGCGCGCCGCCACGACGTACCCGGCGACACCGACCAGCAGGCCCAGGAGGAGGGGGTTGGTGGTCCGGGACGCGGCGGTGGCCAGACCCAGCGCCCACACCCACCACGCCCCCGGGGGCAGCGCGTTGCTTCGGCTCGCCTCGGGGGCGCGCAGGACTCCGCCGCGGGGCGGGCGCCGTCCCGGGCGCCCGCGGTGTGCCGCGTCCCGGCCGGGGCGGCCGGTGTGTCCGTCCGCAGGCGTCGTCGGGCGGGCTGGAGACGCGCCGTCGTCAGGCGCCGTCGGACGGGCGGGAATCGCGCCGTTCTCGTGGGCGCGGCCGGCGTGTCCGTCCTCAAGCGCCGGACGGGCTGGGAACGTGCCGTCTTCAGGCGTCGCCGGACGGGCGAGGAACGTGTCG
>NZ_JBVJKN010000017.1:43806-64647 GCF_055585225.1 Streptomyces sp. NPDC053673
GTCGTCCTCCGGCGTCGCCGGACGGGCCGGAAACGCGCTGTCCTCGTGAGCGCGGCCGGTGTGTCCGTCCGCAGGCGTCGTCGGGCGGGCTGGAGACGTGCCGTCTTCAGGCGTCGCCGGACGGGCGAGGAACGTGTCGTCCTCCGGCGTCGCCGGACGGGCCGGAAACGCGCTGTCCTCGTGAGCGCGGCCGGTGTGTCCGTCCGCAGGCGTCGTCGGGCGGGCTGGAGACGCGCCGTCGTCGTGGACGCGGCCGGTGAGTCCGTCCTCAACCGCCGGACGGGCTTGACGTGTGCGGTCGGTACCGGCGCGGCGGCCGGGGTTCGGCGGGGTCATCCGCGGCGGCGGCGGGACTGCCAGAACGCCGCCACGCCCAGCGCGAGGACCGCGGCGACGCCCGCGAGGAGGCCGAGCGAGGGGCCGCTGCCGGTCGCCTTGGACGCCTCGGCAGGCGCGGAGGCGGACCCCGGGGAGGACTGCGAGGAGGACTGCGGGGACGCTGTCGTCGACGGGGCGTCGCCCGACACCTGTTCGCCGCAGCCCGTCCTCGGGTAGCCGGAGATCGCGCACAGCAGCGCATCCGTGTTGTAGCGCAGGGGCTCGGCCACCGCGGCGAGGGCTTCCGCGCTGGTGGCGTCGGGACGGACCTGCGCACAGCCGGTGCGGGGGGCGGGCGGCGTCTCGCCCCCCGGCGCGTCGGCGGGGGTGCCGAAGTCGACGACCACGCCGACGCGTTTGGTGCCGGCCTTCGCGGGGGTACCCGCGCACAGCTCGGCGAAGCCGGGCGCGGTCCGGGGCTCGGCCGAGTCCTGGGAGTCCGCGCTGACGGAGAAGCGGAAGCCGTCCACCGTGCCATCGGCCGGCCGGGCCGTGGCCGGGCCCTGGGTGGCGTACGCCCAGGCCCCGCCGTCGGACTGCCAGAACGACCAGTACCGGTAGCCCGCCGCCTGCGCAGACCCCGCGCCGCCCAACACGGTGAGCGCGACGCCGAGGGAGAGGACGAGCGCGGTCAGTCGTGCAGGCACGACCGCGCCCACCCCTGCGCGTATCCCGTACCACCGCGCACCGCGGGCGCGGGTGCGGGGGCGAGTGCGGTCGGTCGCCCCCGGCATCACTGCTGCTGGTTCTTCCGGCGACCGCTGATCAGAAAGCCGATGCCCGCGCCGGCCGCGACACCCGCGCCGACGATCCACCAGATACCGGCGCTGTCGCCGCCCTTGTCCGTCTCGTCGTCGGAGTCGCCCTCGCGCGGCTGGGGCGTGGCAGTGTCCGTGGCTGTGGGCGCGGGGCCGGTCGCGTTCAGCTGCTCGACCAGGTCGGCACCGCCGAAGTCGCGCGGGTCGGCACCGGACGCGTGCGCGGCGAGGATGAGCTGCGCGTACGCGGCAGGTCCGGCGTCCTTCGCCCAGGCGGCGGAGTTCTTCTCCAGCCAGGCCACCGCACCGGCCGCCTTGTCACTGTGCCCGGCGGCGGACAGGGCGAGCACCGCGTCCGCGGTGTTGCCGAAGTCCGGCAGCGGGGCCGGGTCGGTCGCGCCGGGCAGCGGCGGCGAGTCCAGGTGCCCGGTCTTCGCCAGCGCCTTCGTGAGGTACGCGGCGCCGTTGCGTGCGGCCTGCTCCGGAGTCGCCCTGGCCGGGGTGGCGCACTTCGGCTCACCGTCCGGCCTCGGGCCGCCGACGATCATGCCGCGGCCCAGTCCGCCGAGCACCGCCGCCGCCGTGGCGTCGCCGTTCGCGAGCAGCTTGCCCGCCTTGTCCGGCTGGTACGCGAACGCCCCGCCGCCCGTCGCGTCGGCACACGGGATCGCGAAGGAGACGAGTGCGTCGTAGGGGGTCCTGCCGTCCTTCGACTTCACGTCGCCCGGCTTGGCCTGCGCAGCGGCGAAGGCGCCGATCACGATCGACGTGGAGTTGGCGTCGGACGGCATGCCCGGGTTGTAGCTCCAGCCGCCGTCGGCGTTCTGCACGGACTTCAGCCACTCGAGGCCCTTGTTGACGGCGTCCTGGTGCCCGCCGAGGGCGCGCAGGGACTGCACCGCGGCCGCCGTTGCGTTGGTGTCCAGCATCGTCTTCGCGTCGCACGGCTTGCTGACATCCGCGCGGTACGAGGCGAAGCCGCCGTTCGCGCACTGCTGCCCGGTCAGCCAGTCGACGGACTTCGCGGCGGGCACGGTCCGCATGACGTCCTGCGCGAGCAGCGCCAGCGACTGCCGCCAGACACCGTCGTACGTCGGGTCCTTCGTGCCGTACAGCCCGGCCGGGATCGTGGGCGAGGGAGAAGGGGTGGGCGCGGCCGTCGCGGCCGGGGCACCGGCCACGCAGAGCACGGCGGAAGCGGCGGCGAGTGCTGCTGCGCTGCGGCGAACGGTCATGGCGGACTGTGCCTCTCCTGTCGGGAGCCGGGCACAGGCACGCTGAGGCACCAGGCTCCGGCGCCGTATACCTCGACGGTGCCGGCCACCGGGCGGTCCCGATGGCGCGAGCCGGTCACTCCGGTACGAGGCATTCCGACTCACCGCCTGCGACGGCGGCTCACGGTTGCGGGTCAGTGCCGGATTTGCACCGGCTTCCCCCCGTACGGTGTGATGACGACTCGCACACTCTACCGGTCCGTATTCCGGGCCCCCGGGACGGTCGGCGCCATGGGCGGGCGGGCTAGCGGCCGGGCGCACGGCCGGGCGTGCGGTCTGTCCCGGTGGTCCGGGT
The DNA here is from genome assembly GCF_055585225.1 of Streptomyces sp. NPDC053673. Classification (NCBI taxonomy): domain Bacteria; kingdom Bacillati; phylum Actinomycetota; class Actinomycetes; order Kitasatosporales; family Streptomycetaceae; genus Streptomyces; species Streptomyces sp. NPDC053673. The sequence goes on from NZ_JBVJKN010000017.1 coordinate 46,512, forward strand.
CGCGGTTCGGGGTCGCGGTCTGCCCCGCGGTCCGGGCCCGTCGACATGGTGTCGCGGTCCGGGGCGGTCGACATGGGTCGTCGACGCAATGACCGCCATGACGTGCACGCTGACGGGCCCGCGCGGAAGCGCCCGCCGGAATGCCGCCACCCGGGCCGACGGGGACGGGCGTCAGCGAGCCACCACGTACGCCACCGGATCACTGCCCGCCACCGCCTCCGCCCGCCCCAGCTTCACCAGGCGGCGCACATGGGCCTCCGCCTCCGAGACCGCGATGTTCCGTGAGCCGTAGGGGATCTGCTCCCAGGGGCGGTTCCACTCCATACGCTCGGCAAGCTGCCACGGAGTGAGCGGCGCGGCGAGGAGTTCCAGCAGTCCGCCGAGCCGCTCCTCGTGGTGGGCCAGCAGCTCACGGACTCGTGCGGGGGCGTTGGTGAAGGCGTGCTGGTGCGCCGGGAGGACCTCGGCGACGCCGAGGCGGCCCACACGCTCCAGGGAGTCGAGGTAGTCGCCGAGCGGGTCGGTGACGGTGGAGTCGCCGGGGTCTTCGTAGAGGCCGATGTGCGGGGTGATCCCCGGCAGCAGGTGGTCGCCGGAGAAGAGCCGTCCGACGCCGGGGAGGTTCGCCGGATGCTCCTCCTCCAGGTGCAGACAGACGTGCCCGGGGGTGTGGCCGGGCGTCCATATCGCGCGCAGCCGACGGCCGGCCAGGTCGACCAGCTCCCCGGGAACGATCTCCCGGTCGGGCAGGGCGGCCCGGAGCCCGGGCAGGGTGCGAGTCCGGCCTTCGGCGCGCGCCGCGCGCAGCGGGGCGAGATGCTCCTCGGGGGCGCCGACGGCGGCGAGCTTGTCGGCCAGGTAGTCGAGCCAGGCGCCGGGCTGTGCCTCCCGGGTGCGGCGTACGACGGCGGTGTCGGCCGCGTGCATCGCGATCCAGGCGCCGGACGCCTCGCGCACCTGACCGGACAGTCCGTGGTGGTCGGGGTGGTGGTGGGTGATGACGACGCCGTGGACGTCGGCCACCGAGGTGCCGATGGCGGACAGGCCCTCGGTGAGGGCCGTCCAGGAGGCCGGATCGTCCCAGCCGGTGTCGATGAGGACGGGGCCGCGGCCGGTGTCGAGGACATGGACCAGGGTGTGGCCGAGCGGGTTGTCCGGGATGGGGACCTGGAGGGACCAGACGCCTCCGCCGTGCTGGATCACCTGTGGCATGCGTCCTCGAATCTCCGGAGGCGGCAGGGGCATTGCTCACTATAACGAGAACTGATGGACCGTCAGAACGGTCCGGGAGAGTTTGCTGGAATCCCCGGCCCGGCTCTGGCGGAAGCTGCACGACGACAGTCTCGACGCCGATGACTGATGGGCCCATCGGCCCTCCTCCGTGGCCTGGCTTACTTGAACTGGAACTGGTATCAGTTCTGAAACAGTGTCAGAAGATCCCCAGTAGATCTCCGGCTGATCGTCCGGCAGGTCTCCGGCAGATCTCCGGCAGATCCCCGGTGTGTGGGAGGCGGACGTCATGACCGAGCTGGTCGAGCACGGAAAACTGTTCATCGGCGGGGAGTTGGTCGATCCCCTCGGCACGGACACCATCGAGGTGATCTCACCTCACACCGAGCACGTCATCGGCCGCGTCCCGCATGCGTCGCGGGCGGATGTGGACCGAGCGGTCGCCGCGGCCCGTGCCGCGTTCGACGACGGGCCCTGGCCGCGGACGACGCTCGCCGAGCGGATCGAGATCGTCGGCCGCATCAAGGACGCGATCGCCGTACGGCACGAGGAGATCGCCCGCTCGATCAGCTCGCAGAACGGCTCACCGTACTCCTGGAGCGTCCTGGCGCAGGCGCTCGGCGCGATGATGGTCTGGGATGCCGCCATCACCGTCGCCCGCGACTTCACCCACGAGGAGCAGCGCGCCGGCGTCCTCGGGCCCATCCTCGTGCGGCGCGAGCCCGTCGGGGTCGTCGCGGCCGTCGTACCGTGGAACGTCCCGCAGTTCGTCGCCGCGGCGAAGCTCGCGCCCGCGCTGCTCGCCGGCTGCACGGTCGTCCTCAAGCCGTCGCCGGAAACGCCGCTCGACGCGTACATCCTGGCCGACATCGCCCGCGAGGCCGGGCTGCCGGACGGTGTGCTGTCGATCCTCCCCGCGGGCCGTGAGGTCAGTGAGTACCTCGTCGGGCATCCGGGCGTCGACAAGGTGTCGTTCACGGGCTCGGTTGCCGCGGGCAAGCGCGTGATGGAGGTCGCCGCTCGCAATCTCACCCACGTCACGCTGGAGCTGGGTGGCAAGTCCGCGGCCGTGATCCTGCCGGACGCCGACCTCGACGCGACCGTTCAGGGCATCGTGCCGGCGGCCTGGATGAACAACGGGCAGGCCTGCGTGGCCCAGACCCGCATCCTCGTGCCGCGGTCCCGCTACGACGAGTTCGCCGACGCCTTCGCCGCGGCGGCCGGAGCGCTGGTGACCGGTGATCCGCTGGACCCGGCGACCCAGGTCGGCCCGCTCGTGGCGGAGCGGCAGCGGCAGCGGTCCCTCGACTACATCAGGATCGGCCAGGAGGAAGGCGCCAAGATCCTCACCGGCGGCGGCCGTCCGGCGGGTCTCGACCGCGGCTGGTACGTCGAGCCGACCCTCTTCGGAGGCGTCGACAACTCCATGCGCATCGCTCGCGAGGAGATCTTCGGACCGGTCATCTGTCTGCTGCCCTACGGGGAGGAGAGCGAGGCCGCGAAGATCGCCAACGACTCCGACTACGGGCTCAGCGGCAGCGTGTGGACGGCAGACGTCGAACACGGCATCGACTTCGCGCGGCGGATCAGGACGGGGACGTACAACGTCAACACGTTCAGCCTCGACATGCTCGGGCCATTCGGTGGATACAAGAACTCCGGACTTGGGCGGGAGTTCGGTCCTGAGGGCTTCGGCGCGTACCTTGAGCACAAAATGATCCATTTGCCGTCGACGTATACATCTGCCGCTGACGCGGCGGGCGGGAGCGAGATCTGATGGGTGACCGCTGGCATGTCGAGGTCGACCGGGGCGTGTGCATCGGCTCCGGGATGTGCGTGAACCACGCGCCGGACGGCTTCAAGCTGGACTCGGCCCGCCAGTCGCATCCGCAAGCCGAAGAGACCGACGCGAACGAACAGATCCTCGCCGCGGCGGAGGGCTGCCCGGTCGAGGCGATCCTGATCACGCTCCCGGACACGGGCGAGGCCGTTTTCCCGCCCGAGGACTAGTGCCCCCGCCCGGGGAAGGTCCTGTCCCCGCCCGAGGACCAGCTCTTTCCCCGGTCCGAGGATCAGCCCTTGTCCCCGCCTGAGGATCGGCCCTCTTCCCCGACCGGGAATCAGCCGTTTTCCCCGTCCGAGGATTAGCCCGTGCGAACAGCGGCGCGAGCACCCGTGCCAGACTGCTCCCATGATCGTGTGGGCAACGGGCCCGCGCGCGGCCCGGATTGGGAGACTTGTGCGCAAGGCGAGGTGGGCGGCCGCGGCTGCCGGTGTGGTGCTGCTGGCGACGGGGTGCGGCAGCGAGGGCGGTTCCGACGAGGGCAAGGGCGGCGCGGGTGCGTCCGGTTCCTCGTCCTCCGCACCGGCGGAAGCGGGCGGGAGCCTGGACGCGGCCGCGGTGACCAAGGAGGTCGCGGACGCGGCCACGGCGGCCGGGTTCACCGAGAAGCCGTCGGACGACGTTCCGGCGAACCTCAAGCAGTGCATGGTCTCGTGGCAGGCCGACGACAAGAAGGCCGCCGATCCGACGAAGTCCTACGACGCGACGGTCGCGAACCTGACGAAGGGCGGCTGGACGGAGTCGCAGAACTTCGACCAGCAGGGCTCGACCATCAAGTCGCTCGACAAGAGCGGCTGGACCCTGAAGGCGAGCCGGCACGGCAAGGCCGGGACCTTCATGATGATCTCGTTCATCGCCACGGACAAGGGCCCCGAGTGCGGGAAGCTCTTCCAGGAGGACCTGGCGAAGAACAAGGCGTCCTAGACGATCAATTCCAAGGGATGCCTGCGGAGGGTGTGGGGTGGGCGGCGGCCGAAGCCACCGCGAGACGGTCAGGCGGTGGGCTGCCGGCCCTGGTTGTCGAGGTGGCAGCGGGCGGTCAGGCGTCAGGGTCGACTTCGGGGTGCGTGAACCGCACGGGCTTGCCCAGCGACCGGGCGTAGGCGATTTCGGCTCGGGTGCTGTCTCCGATGTAGTCGCCGACTACGAGCACCTCATCAGCGAGCCGGATCTTCGCCCGGTGCAGATCGTCGAGTCGAACCTTCAGCGCCTCGGCCTCGACGGGATCGGACCAAAGTTCGTGCGGCGACTTCATGTCACAGCCCGGTTTGACGACAATCTTTCCGGCTTTGGTCTCCCGCAGATCGGCCTCGTTCATCTCGGTCATGAAGCGGGTGGAGCCGCAGATCACGACGATACGCGGGAGGCTCAACAGCTTCTTCGCGTCGGCGAGCTTCTCCTCGGGGGTGAGCAGGTGCGGGTATGACACTGGTTCCTCCTGGTGTGGTCCAAGGGGTGCCTGCGGAGACGAGAATGAGGGTGTCCAAGATCGTTTTGTGACGAACGACGTGGACACCCTCGCGACAGCACTCTATGCGACGACCGACGACATGCTGAAGGAGCATCCCGACCTGGCGCCGTGGCGCCCGCCGGTCGGCATTACGCCCCGCCTGAGCGATGCCGAACTGGTCACCCTCGCCACGATGCAGGCCATACTCGGCTACACCTCCGAGGCCAAATGGCTCCGCCATGCCCGTGCCCACCTGCACCACCTCTTCCCCTACCTGCCCCAGCAGCCCGGCTACAACAAGCGGCTGCGCAAGGCCGCCGGTCTGATGCGAAGCGTCAACCGGACCCTTGCCACCACCACCTCGGTGTGGAGCGACGACGTATGGGCCGTGGACTCCACCCCGGTGGAATGCGGCCGCTCCCGCGAGACCGTCAAACGCTCCGACCTGGCAGGTTGGGCCGAATACGGCTACTGCGCCAGCCACAGCCGCTTCTTCTGGGGCCTGCGCCTGCACCTGGTCTGCACCCTTCAGGGCCTGCCCATCGCTTCGCCCTGACCGGGGCCAAGGCCGACGAACGCGAGACCCTCCTTGGTTCTGCGGTCACGGTAGAGATCGGCGTCGAAAGTGACCGGACGACCGCCCCGGCTGCCCTTCTTCTTGCGGTTGGCGGCCTGTTCCTTCTTCTCCGGGGTGACCGCCTTGATGCGGTGTCGTCGCAGGTGGGCGCGGTTGGCGCGGGACGAGTGCGCCTTGCCCGCGGCGACCGCGCCCAGCCGGGTGCGGGGTCGGCCGAACCTGCACGACGGCCTGACCGGCAGGCCCGGCTTGCAGGGGCCCGCACCTCCGTCGGCCGGGACGGGCCCATGGTGGCTTTGCCGTCTCTTTACAACCCGCTTCGCCGCCGCCTCGTCTCTCCGCTCGATCCGTCACTCAGCCCGCCGCGTACCAGAGGTACCGGGCGAACCGAAGAGAGAGAGCGATTCGATGCGCCGAACTGTCCTCAGTGCCCTTGCACTTGTCTGCACCGCCGTACTGGCGAGCACCGCGCCCGCGTTTGCGGACGGGCCGTCGCCCAGCCCGACCGCCACGGTCGCTCCGGCTCCGAGCGCCGAACCGACCCAGGCGCCGACGCCCGTCCCCTCGACTCCCGGCACGGAGCCGACCCGGGAGCCGGCCCCGGGCCAGGTCTCCGTGGTCCCGAGCGGCGCGCCCGACACCGGAGTGGCGGCGGAGTCCTCGGAGCCCGGGGTCGACGGCAAGCTGATCGGCGGGGGCGCTGCCGCGGTGCTCGTCGCGGGCGGCTCGGCGTTCTACGTCGTACGGCGCCGGCAGGCGACCGGGGCATGACCCCGCTCCCCAGGCGCGCTTTCACCACGGCGGCACTGGGCTCGCTGCTCGTGGGATGCCGCGGTTACGGGGGTGGTGAGGACGCGACCGCAGGCCCCAGCGGTTCGCGACGGCACCGGCCCTCCGCGAAGTCGGGCCAGTCCCTGCGGCGCTCGGTGCCGGTCGGGCTGCGCATCCCGGCCATCGACATCGACACCTCGGTCATACGGCTGGGCCTGGCGCCGGACGGCAGCGTGCAGGTGCCCCCGATCACGGCGCACGACCGGGCGGGCTGGTACCAGCACTCGCCGACACCGGGTCAGATCGGTCCGTCGGTGATCCTCGGCCATGTCACGGTCGGCGCGTATGGGGACGGCGTCTTCCGCCACCTGTCCCGCCTGCACCGGGGCGACCGGATCGAGGCGCGTCTGGAGAACCGCACGGAGGCGGTGTTCGCCGTCAGCGCCGTACGGACGGTCGCCAAGGCGGACTTCCCGGCGGACGACGTCTATGGGGACGTGAACCGCCCGGAGTTGCGGCTGATCACGTGCGGCGGCCCCCGTACCGGCGACGAGTACCGCGACAACGTGATCGTTTTCGCCGAACTGAGCGCCACGACCCCCTGATCCGCCCGCAGAACGGATCCCGGGCCCGAGGAACGTACGCCGACGGCCCGGCATCTTCTTCTCCGACGGCCCCCACGACCATGGAGAGCGTTGAATCGGTCCCGCGACAAGGCAGCGTCCGAGCTGTTCGCCGCCCTCTACCCGCGTCTCGCCGGCTGGTGCCGCCGTCTCGTCGACGACGACGAGACGGCCCACGAGATCGCCTCGGAGGCGTTCACCCGGCTCTGGGCCCGCTGGACGAAGGTGGAGGAACCCCGTGGCTTCCTCTACGTCACCGCGGCCAACCTCGTCCGGGACCACTGGCGCAAGCTGGAGCGCGAGCGCAAGGCCATGCGCCGCGTGACGTCGGAGGTCGCCGTCCGCCCCCACCCCGAACAGGCCGACCCGTCGGTGCGCCTGCTGGTGCAGTCGCTGCCGGAACGACTCCGCGTCCCGATCCTCCTCCACTACTACGCTGACATGTCGATCCGGGAGGTGTCCGTGCTGACCGGGCGCAAGGAAGGAACCGTCAAGGCCGACCTCCACGCGGCCCGCGAACTGCTCCGCGTCCACCTGAGGAGAAGCCTTGACCACACGCTTTGACGACGGCCCGGGTTACGGCCCCGACGACCCTCTCGCGGTGATCCTCCGGCCCACCTCCGACTACCTCGATCCACCCCCCGGCCGCTACGAGACGATCCGCCGCACCGCGACCCGCCGCCGAGTGCTCCGCGCAGCGGTCGGCGTCGGCCTGGCCTCCGCCGTCGCCGCCCTCATCGCCCTGCCGCTCCACCTGACGGCACCCGGCACACCCACCTCGCCGACGGTCCCGCTGGCCCCGCCGCCCGCGAGCAGCCCGACGCCGCCCGCGACCCCGCCGACGTCCCCGAGCCCGTCCGTACCGGCGACCCCGTGGACCGACGAGTTCCGCGCCCCGAGCAGCTCGACGGTCCGCCCCACCCGCGAACCTACGGCGGAACCGACTCCGTCACAGGAACCCACATCGCCACCGACATCGACCTCGGCGCGAATCGAGCCGCCGGCGAGCCGGTAGGAGCACGCCGAGCCCCTGGGCTGTCGCTCGTCCCGAGAACGGGATGCTCGAGCCGTTCCAGGTTGGCCGGGCCTACTTGCGTACCGCCCAAACCGTCTTGGGGTGGCCTCCGCCGTGCAATGCCCCCGCGCCGCCACCTTCGACATCACACACTGACCCACCGGTGACGCCGCCGGGCCCGCCCTTCGGGCGGACGACGCTACTTTGAAGACACTCCCTGGGCTCCCCGGCTCCGGCCGCGCACCGTCGGGGGCGCGGCCGGACCCGGACCCGGTTCCGTCGCCGGCGTCGTCAGATCGATCAGCCGGCACACCGTCTCGATGTCGATCTTCACCTGGGCTATCGAGGCGCGCCCCGAGAGCCATGTGATCAGCGCCGAGTGCCAGGTGTGCTCGATGACCCGGACCGCGGAGAGCTGCTCGGGCGTGGGGTCCTCCAGACCCATCGCGTCCAGGATGATCGCCGTCGTCTGGCGCGAGACCGTGTCGACCTCCGGGCTGACGCTGCGGTCGGCGAAGGTCAGCGCCCGAACCATCGCATCCGCGAGATGCGGCTCGCGCTGCAGGGCGCGGAAGGCCCTCATCAGCGTCTCCGCGACGCGCTCCGCCGCGCTGTCGGCGGCCGGGGGGCGCTTGCGCAGGGTCGTGTGCATGTGCTGGAGCTGGTCCTGCATGGTGGCCACCAGCAGATGAACCTTGGACGGGAAATAGCGGTACAGCGTGCCCAGCGCGACCCCCGCGGCCTCGGCGACCTCGCGCATCTGTACGGCGTCGAATCCGCCCCGGCTGGCCAGCTGCGCGCTGGCGTGCAGAATGCGGCGGCGCCTGGCCTCCTGGCGCTCCGTCAAGGGCGGGGACGCCGGGACTGGTGCCTTGGCTTCCGTGGTCATGTCTCCCGTTCCCCCGAGTTCCCGACGGCACAGCATGGCAGGGCCCCGCGCCGTGGCGCGAATCACCTGATCCAGGCCTTACAGCAGCGCTACCTGCCGGTAGATTCGGTGCTCCTTGAGCGATCAAGAACGATCAAGTCTGAAACTTGTTCTAGATTAGCGCGAGCGGTTACGCTCCGGCGAAAGTGGAGTGAGAAGGGGGCCGTGAGTGACCGCTGAGGCCATAGCAGCCGGGCCCCGTGCGGGCACCGTCGGCGGCGCCGACCGACCGCTGCGCATCGCTCTCCTCACCTACAAGGGCAACCCGTTCTGCGGAGGCCAGGGCGTCTACGTACGGCATCTGTCGCGCGAGCTCGCCCGCCTCGGCCACAGCGTCGAGGTGATCGGCGCGCAGCCGTATCCCGTACTCGACGGCGGAGTGCCGCTCACCGAGCTGCCGAGCCTCGATCTGTACCGGCAGCCGGACCCGTTCCGTACGCCCAAGCGCGACGAGTACCGCAACTGGATCGACTGGCTCGAAGTAGCCACGATGTGGACCGGCGGCTTCCCGGAGCCGCTGACCTTCTCGCTGCGGGCGCGACAGCATCTGATCGCGCGGCGCGGGGAGTTCGACGTCGTCCACGACAACCAGACCCTCGGGTACGGGCTGCTCGGCGACATCGGCGCGCCCCTCGTCACCACCATCCACCACCCGATCACCGTCGACCGGCAGCTCGAACTCGACGCCGCGGGTGACTGGCGTCGCCGCGCGTCCGTACGCCGTTGGTACGGCTTCACGCGGATGCAGAAGCGGGTCGCGCGGCGGCTGCCGTCCGTGCTGACCGTCTCCGGCTCCTCGCAGCAGGAGATCGTCGACCATCTCGGGGTGCGGCCCGAGCGGGTGCGGGTCGTGCACATCGGCGCCGACACCGATCTGTTCTCACCGGACGCCTCCGTCGCCGAGGTGCCCGGCCGGATCGTGACGACGTCCAGCGCGGACGTGCCGCTGAAGGGCCTCATCCACCTGGTCGAGGCGCTGGCCAAGCTGCGCACCGAGCGCCCGGACGCGCACCTCGTCGTCGTCGGCAAGCGCGCCGAGGACGGGCCGGTCGCCCAGGCCATCGAACGGTACGGGCTCGACGGCGCCGTCGAGTTCGTGAAGGGCATCTCCGACGCGGAACTCGTGGACCTGGTGCGCAGCGCGCAGGTCGCGTGCGTGCCGTCGCTGTACGAGGGCTTCTCGCTGCCCGCCGCCGAGGCCATGGCGACGGGCACGCCGCTCGTCGCCACCACCGGCGGCGCGATCCCCGAGGTCGCGGGCCCCGACGGCGAGACCTGCCTCGCGGTCCCGCCCGGCGACGCGGGCGCGCTCGCTGCCGGTCTCGGCCGCCTTCTGGCCGACCCCGCCCTGCGCCACCGCATCGGCTCCGCGGGCCGCGCCCGCGTCCTCTCCCGCTTCACCTGGTCCCGCGCGGCCCAGGGCACGGCGGACCTCTACCGCGAGGCGATCGCCGCACGCGCGACGACGGGCGGTGCGCGGTGACACTCCGCCGCTCCGCGCCACGTTCCACGTGCGCGGGCCTGCGGCCCACGGCCTTCGCACGCTCCGCGCCACGGGCTTCGGCCCGCTTCGCAGCCGCGGTGGTGGGCTTCGGGCCCACCGGCCCGGCTCGTGGGCACGGCCGGAACGTCAGCCGCTCCGCGCCGACGGCCTCTGGCCGCTCCGTGGCCGTGGCGACGGGCTCGTGTCCGGCCGTGGCGACAGGCGCGTGTCCGGCCGTGGCGACAAGCTCGTGCTCGGCCGCGGCGACACGCTCGTGCTCGGCCATGGCCACAAGCTCGTGCCCGGCCGTGGGCCCCGGGATCGCGGATCCCGCCGGGGCCGGGACCGGGGCGGCGTCCCGGCGCACGGTCCGTTCCGCGGGTGTGGGCCGCACCCCCGCGGACACTGCAAGGCGCGCCCCGCGCAGGGGCGCCGTTACCCATCCGGAAGGGCAGACCTCGTGCTGACCGTCGACTTCTCCCGCTTTCCGCTCGCCCCGGGCGATCGTGTGCTCGATCTCGGGTGCGGTGCCGGGCGGCACGCGTTCGAGTGCTACCGGCGCGGTGCCCAGGTCGTGGCCCTCGACCAGAACGGCGAGGAGATCCGCGAGGTCGCCAAGTGGTTCGCCGCGATGAAGGAGGCGGGGGAGGCCCCGGAAGGTGCCACCGCCACCGCGATGGAGGGCGACGCGCTCAACCTCCCCTTCCCCGACGAGTCGTTCGACGTCGTGATCATCTCCGAGGTGATGGAGCACATCCCGGACGACAAGGGCGTCCTCGCGGAGATGGTCCGCGTCCTCAGGCCCGGCGGCCGGATCGCCGTCACCGTGCCCCGGTACGGCCCCGAGAAGATCTGCTGGGCGCTCTCGGACGCGTACCACGAGGTCGAGGGCGGCCACATCCGCATCTACAAGGCCGACGAGCTGCTCGCCAAGATGCGCGAGGCGGGCCTCAAGCCCTACGGCACCCACCACGCGCACGCGCTCCACTCGCCGTACTGGTGGCTGAAGTGCGCGTTCGGCGTCGACAACGACAAGGCGCTCCCGGTCCGCGCGTACCACAAGCTGCTGGTCTGGGACATCATGAAGAAGCCCCTGGTCACCCGGCTCGCCGAGCAGGCCCTCAACCCGGTCGTCGGCAAGAGCTTCGTGGCGTACGCCACGAAGCCGCACCTGCCCAGCGCGGCAGGCGCCAAGTGACCTCACCCGGACGCACGGAGCATCTCGTCCTGCCCGGGGTCCTCACCGCCGAGCAGGCCGCCGAGACCGTCGCCGGCATCCTCGCCGTACAGCGCGAGGACGGCGCGATCCCCTGGTTCCGCGGGCACCACCTGGACCCCTGGGACCACACCGAGGCGGCCATGGCGCTGGACGCGGCGGGCGAGCACGACGCCGCCGCCCGCGCCTACGACTGGCTGGCACGGCACCAGAACGAGGACGGCTCCTGGTACGCCGCGTACCACGACGGCAACGCCGACCAGCCGACCGACCGCGGCCGCGAGACCAACTTCTGCGCCTACCTGGCCGTCGGCGTCTGGCACCACTACCTCGCCACCGGCGACGACGTCTTTCTCGACCGGATGTGGCCGTCCGTCTTCGCCGCGATCGAGTTCGTGCTGCGGCTGCAGCAGCCCGGCGGACAGATCGGCTGGAAGCGCGAGTCCCCCGAGGACGGCGGCGCACCCGTCGACGACGCGCTGCTGACCGGCAGTTCGTCGATCTTCCACGCCCTGCGCTGTGCCTTGGCGATCGCCGAAGAGCGCGAGGAGCCGCAGCCGGACTGGGAGCTGGCGGCCGGCGCGCTCGGCCATGCGATACGCCACCACCCGGAGCGCTTCCTCGACAAGTCCCACTACTCGATGGACTGGTACTACCCGGTCCTCGGCGGCGCCCTGACCGGCGCCGAGGCGAAGGCCCGCATCGAGGAGCACTGGGACGCGTTCGTCGTCCCCGGGCTCGGGGTGCGGTGCGTGCTGCCCAACCCGTGGGTGACGGGCGGCGAGAGCTGCGAACTGGCCCTCGCGCTCTGGGCGATGGGGGAGTCGGACCGGGCGCTGGAGATCCTCCAGTCGATCCAGCATCTGCGCGCCGAGGGCGGCATGTACTGGACCGGCTACGTCTTCGAGGGCGACCGGGCCATATGGCCGGAGGAGCTCACCACGTGGACGGCGGGGTCCCTGCTGCTGGCGGTGGCCGCGCTGGGGGGAGACGAGGCGACGACCGCGGTCTTCGGCGGGGAGCGCTTGCCGCGCGGGCTCGAGCCGGACTGCTGCGGATGAGGTTTCCGGGGGCTGACGCCCCCCGGACCCCTCTTGGGCGCCCCGGCCCCGTGGTGCGTGGCGCCCGCAGGCACGGGCAGCGTGGCGTGTCAGTGGCGGCGCAGGCGGCCTGCCACGGCGTGGCCGACCACGAGGTACACGACCGCGGCGAGACCGTAGCCCGCCACGACCCGCGCCCAGGCCTCGTCGAACGTGAACAGGTCGTGCGACCAGCCGGCCAGCCAGCGGGCCACGTCCTGGACGAAGCTCACCAGGTCATTGGCCCGGTTCGCGTCCAGCACGTACATCAGGATCCACAGGCCGAGGATGACGGCCATGACATCGGCGACAACGGTGATGATCGTCGCCGCCTGGTGACTTCCACTGCGTTGACGAAACGACATAACTATCGGGTTGCCGTTTCGCGTTAAACGAAACCGGTCGGACCGGTCGGGGTCACCCAAGTGGCGGAACGGCCGCTCCCGGGTGACGCTGGCGAGAGGTCTCGGGGAGGTCAGGGAGGTCTGCGATGTCCACTCCGGGTTCGGTTTGCGCTTCGGTTCCTGGTCCGGTACGCCGCACGGTCCTGGCGCTGTTCCTCTGCTGTGCGCTGCTCGTCCCTTCCGCCGCGTGCGGCGGGGGCGACGCGAGCGCGGGCACCTCGGCGACGCCGACCGGTTCCGTGGAGGCGCAGAAGTTCGCCAAGACCCGGTTCGTCGCCAATGCGGGCCTCGCGGCGGGCGCCACGTACCAGTGGATCATCAAGCCGTACCGTGAGGGCAAGTTCGAGCAGGGGGCGGATGGCCGGAAGTTCGCACTCGTCAAGGCGGGTCTCGCGGCCGCTTTCGCGTACAACAGGCTCAAGGCCGCGGTGAACAACGCCAAGGGCGACCCGCTGCTGTCGAAGGCCGTCGCGCCGATCACCGCCGGCATCGAGTCGCTGAAGGATCTCGGCACCAAGCTGCGCAAGGGCCAGGCGGGCGACGCCGACGTCGGCGCCTTCGAGAACGTCATCAACGAGATCAAGGACGCGGGCAAGAGCGCGGGTGCCGAGGTGAAGGACAAGGTGCCGTCGGCCTCCCAGCTCAGCGGCGGCTGACCGGCCGGACGGCGGGCCGGCCGTCCAGCCGTTCAGGAACTCAGCCCTTCAGCCCTTCAGCCGTCCAGGCTCACCAGTCGGATGAGCGATCCGTAGCAATCCCATGGCAGACTGTCACGTGCACGCCCGGCGCCCAGGCGACGTCGGGCACCCTCCTCGGTGGGGTCGCCAGACCTCACCGACCAGCGTCCGGAGGGACGTGCCACGAGGGCTGTCGGCTCCTGCCGTTCAGCCCAGAGCACGAAGGCGATTGGCTCACATCCCTGAGCAACACTGGGGATCACTAAGCCAATCAGAGACGCTTCAGCCGTTCAGCTCCGCCAGTACGTGCAGGGTGTGCGGGTCCGGGGCGGTGACCAGAAGGTCCGTCACCGGGCCCTTGCGCCACAACTCCAGCCGCTCCGCGATGCGTTCACGCGGACCGACGAGGGAGATCTCGTCGGCGAAGGCGTCCGGGACGGCGAGCACCGCCTCCTCCCGCCGGCCGTCGGCGAACAGCCGCTGGATGTGCCGGGCTTCGTCCTCGTACCCCATCCGCGCCATCAGATCGGCGTGGAAGTTACGGGCGGCGTGGCCCATGCCGCCGATGTAGAAGCCGAGCATCGCCTTCACCGGCAGCAGCCCTTCGGCGATGTCGTCGCAGACCTGGGCCCGGGCCATCGGCGCGATCACGAAGTCCTCCGGTGCCTCCTCCAGCGAAGCTTGGTAGACGTCCGTCCGCAGCGGTGACCAGTACAGCGGGAGCCAGCCGTCGGCGATCCGGGTCGTCTGGGCGATGTTCTTCGGCCCCTCGGCGCCGAGCAGGACCGGGAGCCCGGGGCGCAGGGGGTGGGTGATCGGTTTGAGTGCCTTGCCGAGGCCGGTGCCGTCCTCGCCCGCGTACGGGTGGGTGTGGAAGCGGCCGGCGAGCTCGACGGGGCTCTCGCGCCGCAGGACCTGCCGGATGACGTCGACGTACTCGCGGGTCGCGGTCAGCGGGCTCTTCGGGAACGGCCGCCCGTACCAGCCCTCGACGACCTGTGGCCCCGAGAGCCCGAGGCCGAGCATCATCCGGCCGCCGGAGAGATGGTCGAGGGTGAGCGCGTGCATCGCGGTGGCGGTGGGCGTGCGGGCCGCCATCTGGGCCACCGCCGTGCCCAGCCGGATACGGGAGGTGTGGGCGGCGATCCAGGTCAGCGGCGTGAACGCGTCGGAGCCCCAGGCCTCGGCGGTCCACACGGAGTCGTAGCCGAGGCGTTCGGCCTCGCGGGCGAGTTCGAGGTGGGCGGGGTTCGGGCCGCGCCCCCAGTAGCCGAGTGCGAGTCCGAGGCGCATACCCGCTCCTTTCTGACGATCCGTCAGTTCACTGCCGCGGGGCGACTGTACGACAACGACCCCCCGCCCGGAAGGGCGAGGGGCCGCGGTGTGCGGGGCGAGTGAACCTCGCCCCGGAGGAGACCGGAGGAGACCGGAGGAGAACCGAGCCCCGGAAGGGGGCGTCAGCCGCGCTGGATGCCGCTCGTGTCCTGAAGGACACCGCGACGGCCGTCCTGCGTCTGGGCCACCAGGCCCGGACCGCGCTGCTCGACCGCGAGGTACCAGGTGCCGGGCGCCAGCTCGGCGATCGGCGTCGGCGAACCGTCCTCCGCGTACAGCGGCCGGGCCACCGGCACCGCGAACCAGAACGGAGCGAAGTCGGCGGCCGGGGCGGGCCCGCCCTGCGGCTGCCCCTGCGCCGGACCGGGCTGGGGCTGACCCTGCTGGGGCTGGCCGTGCTGCGGCTGACCGGGCTGGGCACCGTACGGCTGCGGCTGACCCTGCTGCGCGCCGTACGGCTGCTGCTGGGCGCCGGGGTAGCCGTACCCGCCCTGCGGCTGCGCGCCGTAGGGCTGCGGGGTCTGGGGCTTCGGGGCGCCGAGCAGGGCGGCCTTCAGCTGCGGGACGAGCGGGGTGGCGATGGCGGCTCCGGCCAGCGCGATGGTGGCGAGCAGGCCCAGGATCGCGCCGGCGCCCAGGTCGGCCTTCATGTCGATGACCGTCCAGAACATCGCCCAGAGGGAGAAGACCGTGAAGGCGACGCCGAACTGGCCGATGTCCAGGCCCGCGACCTTGCGTCCCGGCGTGGCGCGGCCGGCGACGATCAGCAGTGCACCGATGATCCCGGCGATGTAGATGGACATCACCGTGCCGAGCGAGTCCCAGGCGTTCGGCAGGTCCGCGCTGGAACAGTCGATGCCGCTGGGGCAGTCGATGCTGGCGAAGTCCAGGAACGAGGCGATGAACAGCACCACCGCTGCTCCGATCACCACGCCATCGCCTCGAGTGAGGGAGCGGATGTTCACGTGTAGGTCCTTAATCGGTTGCGTCTCGTCGGGGCGGTCGTCGGTGCCGCCGGTCGGCGGTGCACGGCGTGAAGCTCGGGGGGTGACCCCCATCGTACGGATACTGTGCTTTCCCGGGGTGCCCCCGTACCCCCGGCCGGAAACGAATCTATCGCCTGCCGCATCTACCCGAGCAGGTAGGTGCTGATGCCGTCCGTGATTCCCTGCGCCGCCTTCTGCCTCCACTGCGAACTCGTCAGGAGGGCCGCATCCTTCGCGTCACGCATGTTGCCGCATTCGATGAACACCTTGGGCACGGTCGACAGATTCAGCCCGCCGAGGTCTTCGCGCACGTCCAACGCGGTGCCGTTGCCCACGTAGTTGGAGGGTGCGCTGCCCGTGGCGCGCACGAACTTCCCGGCGATGTGCTCGCCGAGCTCGCGCGAGGGGCCGACGATGCGGGTGGTGTCGGCGGCGCCCCCCTTCACCAGGGCGGGGAGGATCACATGGAACCCGCGGTTCCCACTGGCAGAGCCGTCCGCGTGGACCGAGATCACGGCATCGGCCGCGGCCTTGTTGCCGATACGGGCGCGTTCGTCCACGCACGGACCGAAAGGACGGTCATTGTCATGGGTGAATTGAACCGTTGCGCCCTGCTTTTCCAGCAAAGTGCGAAGACGGTGTGAAACATCGAGGGTGAATTCCGCCTCGGTGTAACCGTCATTCGTGGACGTGCCCGTGGTGTCGCATTCCTTGCGATTGGTTCCGATGTCCACGAGCTCGTTGATCTCGCGGGTGTGACGGAAATTGCCGGGGTTGTGGCCGGGGTCGATCACGACGACCTTCCCGGCGAGGGGGCCCTTCGCGGTGGAAGCCGTCGAGGACGCCGCCGGGCTCCCCGGCGGTGCGGCCGGCGC
Source organism: Streptomyces sp. NPDC053673 (assembly GCF_055585225.1). Classification (NCBI taxonomy): domain Bacteria; kingdom Bacillati; phylum Actinomycetota; class Actinomycetes; order Kitasatosporales; family Streptomycetaceae; genus Streptomyces; species Streptomyces sp. NPDC053673. The sequence continues at coordinate 63,004 of NZ_JBVJKN010000017.1, forward strand.
GCCCGCGGACGTCGAGGGCGACGCGGAAGCCGTGGGAGGCGTGGCCGCCCTGTGCAGGGGCGGGGCCTTCGGCGAACCGCTCTCCCCGGCGCATCCGGCCAGACAGGCCGCCGCGAGCGCGGCGACCGCGAGGAGAGCGCCACCGCGAACCGGGCGGCGGCGCCGGGAGGAGGGCTGGTTCTCGTCGTACGGCACGTCGCGATGCTAGGGGATGTCCGGCCCCGCGCCTCAGATTCCGTCCCCCGTGCGCCGCAGCACCCGCAGCGAGTCGGTCGCCGACACCTCGGTGAACGCGCCCGAGGCGAGGGCCCGAAGGTAGATGCGGTACGGGGCCTGGCCGGTCCATTCGTCGACCGGGTCGGGGAAGACGTCGTGGATCACCAGCAGACCGCCCTCGGCGAGGTGCGGCGCCCAGCCCTCGTAGTCGTTCGTGGCGTGCTCGTCGGTGTGCCCGCCGTCGATGAAGACCAGCCCGACCTTGCCGCCCCACACCTTCGCGACCTGCGGCGACCGCCCGACGACCGCGATCACGTGCTCCTCCAGGCCGGCCTTGTGAAGGGTGCGGCGGAAGGTGGGCAGCGTGTCCATCCGGCCCACTTCGGGGTCGACCACCGTCGGGTCGTGATAGTCCCAGCCGGGCTGCTGCTCCTCGCTGCCGCGGTGGTGGTCGACGGTGACGGCGACCGTCCCGGCCTCGCGGGCGGCGTCCGCCAGCAGGATCGTCGACCGGCCGCAGTACGTCCCGACCTCCAGCAGCGGCAGCCCGAGCGCCCCGGCCTCGGCCGCGGCCGCGTACAGCGCGAGCCCCTCCCGTACGGGCATGAAGCCCTTCGCGGCCTCGAAAGCGGCGAGGACCTCCGGCTTGGGGGCGGCGGTGGCGGCGGCTGCCATGGCGGATCCTCCGGCTCGTGCAGGTGTACTGGGCGGTCACATCGTAGGCAGGGGCAGGTCACGGCTTCGCGTCGCACCAGTCCCGGCGGGCCACAGGACATCCGCAGGATGCGCCGCAGATGCCGTGCCGAGTGCTCACCGACGGTGAGGCTCATGCGGTGGCAGCCCGCAATGTCCCCTGGTGAGTGGTCAGTTAAGTGATTCATGTCACCATCGTGGTGCTGTGCGATTACGCTCGGCTACGTACCGGAACGAACGCCGCACGGCGTGTGCTTGCGTGAGCTGGGGGACTGCCTCATGGCCAACATCCGCGATCTCGATCCGAGCGCCTCACCGCTGGACTACTACGGCTCGGAGCTGCGCAGGCTGCGCGAGGAGGCCGGGCTGAAGCAGGGCGAGCTGGGTGGCTGCGTCTTCTGTACGGGGTCGCTGATCGGCCAGATCGAGACGGCGAGGAAGGTGCCGACGCGGGACTTCAGCGAGCGGGTGGACGCGGCGCTGGGGACGGGCGGGGTGTTCTCGCGGCTGGTGGGGCTGGTGCTGAGGAGCCAGTTGCCGAACTGGTTCCAGGCGTACGCGGAGATGGAGGCGAAGGCGGCGTACATCTCCACGTTTCAGCCGCAGTTGGTGTACGGGCTCTTACAGACGAAGGAGTACACGCGGGCGGTGCTGGGCGTACGGGACGAGAGCAACCTCGACGCCAGGGTCGCGGCTCGCATCGAGCGGCAGCGCATCCTGGAGCGCGAACACCCG
>NZ_JBVJKN010000017.1:64741-155147 GCF_055585225.1 Streptomyces sp. NPDC053673
AGTACGCGCGGGCGGTGCTGGGCGTACGGGACGAGAGCAACCTCGACGCCAGGGTCGCGGCTCGCATCGAGCGGCAGCGCATCCTGGAGCGCGAACACCCGCCGCTGATCTGGGTGGTGATGAGCGAGGCCGTGCTGCACCAGGAGGTCGGCGGCAGGCGGGTCATGCGGAACCAACTCGCCCACCTCTTGGGTCTGCGCAGACGGGAGTGGGTGCAGGTACAGATCCTGCCGTTCGGGGCGGGAGCCCATGCGGGACTGATGGGCTCGTTCACTGTTCTGCGGTTCGAGGACGATCCGGATCTGGTCTACACGGAGGACTTCGTGCAGGGCCATATGACGGCCAATCCTCAAGCTCTCAGGGAGGGTTCGCTCCGTTACGATCACTTGCAGGCAGCCGCCCTCTCCGTGGAGGACTCGGCGGCACTCATCGCCCGCGTAATGGAGGAACGGTATGGGCACCATCCAGACCCTGACGGGCGCACGATGGCGTAAGTCGTCCTACAGCGGCGACACCGGCGGCGACTGCATCGAGTGCGCCCCCCTCGGCGCCGCCGACTGGCGCAAGTCGTCCTACAGCGGTGACACCGGCGGCGAATGCATCGAGGTCGCCCCCCAGCCCTGCCGTATCGCCGTCCGCGACTCCAAGAACCCCGGGGGCCCCGTCTTCGCCGTCGCGCCCACCGCCTTCGCGGCGTTCGTCACGGCCGCCGCCGAGGGCGACCTCTGACGCGAGCCTGACGTCCACCGGGGTGGGTGGGCGGTCCGCGGTCGTGTCAGCGGGCCGTCCTGTGCGCCCGTACCGCCAGGCTGGGCGGCATGGATGCCGCAGTCGACGCCGTGCTGCACGCCCTGGCCCTCACCGGGTCCATGGCGTGGGAGATCACCTGGGCCCTGATCCTGGGCTTCACGCTGTCCGCCGTTGTGCAGGCAGTGGTCCGCAAGTCCACCGTCGTCTCCCTCCTCGGTGACGACAGCCCGAAAAGCCTCGCTCGGGCCGCGGGCCTCGGTGTGGCGTCCTCGTCGTGCTCGTACGCGGCCGTCGCCCTCGCCCGGTCGCTGTTCCGCAAGGGGGCGAACTTCACCGCGGCGATGGCCTTCGAGATCGCCTCCACCAACCTCGTCGTCGAGCTGGGAATCATCCTGGCGCTGCTGATGGGGTGGCAGTTCACGGCGGCCGAGTTCGTGGGCGGCCCGATCATGATCATTGTGCTGGCGGTGCTGTTCCGGCTGTTCCTGACCGAAAGGCTGGTGCGCGAGGCCCGTGAGCAGGCCGAACGCGGCCGGGCCGGTTCAATGGAGGGCCACGCGGCCATGGACATGTCCATCCCGAGCGAGGGCTCCTTCTGGCACCGGCTGCTGTCGCGCGAGGGCTTCACCGCCACCTCGCACGTCTTCGTCATGGAGTGGGCGGCGATCCTGCGGGACCTCGTTCTGGGCCTGCTCATCGCCGGGGCCGTCGCCGCCTGGGTGCCGGACTCCTTCTGGAGCGCGTTCTTCTTCGAGGGGCATCCCCTGGCCGCGAAGCTCTGGGGCCCGCTGATCGGGCCGCTCGTCGCCATCGCGTCGTTCGTCTGCTCGGTGGGCAATGTGCCGCTCGCGGTGGTGCTGTGGAAGGGCGGGATCAGCTTCGGAGGGGTGGTCGCCTTCATCTTCGCCGACCTGCTGATCGTGCCGATCCTCAACATCTACCGGAAGTACTACGGGGCCAGGACGGCCGCCTTCATCCTGGCGACGTTCTACGCCGCCATCGTCGCCGCCGCCTACGTGGTGGAGTTCGTCTTCGGCGCCCTCGGGCTCATCCCGGACCAGTCCACCGCGAAGATCCCGAGCGAGGGCGTGTCCTTGGACTACACGACGTGGCTCAACATCCTCTTCCTGCTGCTCTCGGCCGTCTTCGTGGTGCGCTTCCTGCGCACCGGCGGGGTCGGGATGCTCCGTGCGATGGGAGGCGCCCCCAGTACCCCGTGACCCCCTGACCCCCTGACCCCGTGACCGGGTGTCCGGGTGTCCGGAACTCCGGCCGGGGGCGGGCCGGAGCGTGCCTACGGGTGTTCGGGCGGAAATTCGGACAGGATGGTGCAACCCCCGATTGTTCGACCCGGTACCGCTGTGGAGGCGTCATGGACACCTGGGCCACCTGGACCACCCAGGGAATCATCGCCGGCTCGGGCGGCGTCATGACCACCGAGGGCGGTCCCATCACCGGCGACCTGACGGTGCACACCACGTGGATCGAGGGCCAGGCGCAGGTGACCGTGCAGCACACCGGTGCGACCGAGTGGTACGCCGTGCAGGGCAGCCCCGTGCCCGCGGCCGACGAGGACACGGGCAGGGCCGTGCACCAGGCGGCCGTGGAGCTGGTCAAGGCAGGGGGCGGCGCCACCTTCACGTTTCCCGTCTGAACGCGGTCGCCGGTCGCCAGCCGCCGGCTGACGCGGATGCCCAATATCTGGTGGCGGACAGTGTCGGCGCGCGCGACCATGCCCAGATGGACTTGGATGCGCACGCCGACGAAGCGGCGGCGACTCGGTGGACGCGGTCGACCATCTATACCGACATGTGGGTTGATCCGGACGACGACCCGCGCGAGAGCGATGCCGAGACCGTCGATGAACGCAGCGCGCTGCTCGGCGGCCTGCATCACTACCGCCTCACCCTGGAAATGAAATGCACGGGCCTGGACGCCGAACAGATGGCCCGGCGCTCCGTACCGCCGTCCACGATGTCCCTGCTCGGGCTGGTGCGGCACATGGCCGAGGATGAACGACACTTCCGCCGGCTGGCCGGCGAGGACTCGCCCAGGATCTACCGCACCGCCGAAGACCGCGACGGCGACTGGAACGGCGCGACCGCCGACCCGGCCGTCGTGGAGGACGCCTGGCGTCAGTGGCGGGCCGAGGTGGAACTGACCGACCGGTTCATCGCCCGCTTCGCCGACCTCGGCGCACAACCCGGTGGGGACGGGCAGCTTCGCGACATCCTGGTGATGCAGATCGCCGAGTACGCGCGACACTGCGGCCACGCCGACCTCCTGCGCGAGCGGATCGACGGCCGAGTAGGCCAATGATCACTGCGCCCCGGAACTTCGCGGGGCTCAGCGGGACAAGTCAATCACCGGGCCGCTGCCTTGTTCGGAGGGGTTGTAGTAGGCGCTGGTGGGTCATGTGAGGCCGATCGATAGTTGGCCATCTCGATCCGTAGTTGGCCATCGCCCCGTTTCGACTGCCCAGGACAGGCCCAAGCGCCTGCCGGAGGGTCGGTGACCCGCGTCACACCTGGCTCCTGTCAGCAATCGGGGCGCCGTCTCGTTCAAGGGGCACGCGAACGAGACAGGAGCAACGCCATGAAGCACCGCATCGTCGTACTCGGCGCCGGCTACGCCGGGGCCTTCGCCGCCGGAAATCTGGCCCGTCGGCTCTCCCCCGCCGACACCGAGATCACCGTCGTCAACGCCGTGCCCGACTTCGTTGAGCGGATGCGGCTCCACCAGCTCGCGATCGGCCAGGACCTCGCGTTCCGCAAACTCGCCGAGGTATTCGCGGGCACCGGCGTGCGGCTGCGCCTGGCGCGTGTCACCGGTGTCGACCCCGAGCGCAGGACCGTCGCCGTGACCGGCAAGGACGGCGACGGCGAGCTCGCGTACGACACGCTTCTCTACGCGCTCGGCAGCTCCGTAGCCCACCATGGCGTCCCCGGCGTGGCCGAGTACGCCTTCGATGTGACCGGCCTGTCCTCGGCGCTGCGTCTGCGCGAGCGCCTGGCCGGCCTGGGCGAGGACGGCGCCGTGCTGGTTGTCGGCGAGGGGCTGACCGGCATCGAGACCGCCACCGAGTTCGCCGAGTCCCGGCCCGACCTCTCGGTCGCGCTCGCCGCCCGCGGCGAACTGGGCGCCTGGCTCTCCCCGAAGGCCCGCCGCCACCTGCGCCAGGCTTTCGACCGGCTCGGCATCACCGTCCACGAGCACACCGGCATCGAAGCTGTCGAGCCGACACGGGCGATCGCCGCCGGCGGTACGTCCATCCCGGCCGACGTGACTGTGTGGTCGGCCGGGTTCGCCGTGCACCCCATCGCGGCCGCCAGCGGCCTGGAGGTCGCCGAGACCGGCCAGATCGTCGTCGACCGCACCATGCGCTCGGTCTCGCACCCGGACGTCTACGCCGCCGGTGACTGCGCCTACGCGATCGGCGAGAACGGCCGGCCGCTGCCGATGTCCTGCGCCTCGGCCGGCTTCACCAACATGCAGGCGACCGCCGCGATCATCGCGCGCCTGACGGGCGGCGAGGTCCCGACCACCGGCCTGAAGTACCACGGCAACCACATCAGCCTCGGGCGGCGAGACGCGATCTTCCAGATGGTGGACGGGGACGTCCGGTCGAAGTCCTGGTACCTGGGCGGCCGGACCGCCGCGCGGCTCAAGTCGGGCGTGCTCAAGGGGGCCGGGTGGGGCATCGCCCACCCGACCTTCGGCATGCCGAAGCGCAAGCGCCGCCTGGCCACCGCGCCTGACCGGGTCGGTGTGAGGGTCGCCGCATAGGCTGTTCCGATGGACAGCGCAGCCATCGATCGGTTCGAGGCCGGCCGGGGCCGGCTGGCCTCGCTCGCGTACCGTCTGCTCGGCTCGGCGGCCGACGCCGAGGACGCCGTGCAGGACGCGTTCCTGCGCTGGCAGGCCACGGACCGGGAACGCATCGAGGTGCCGGAGGCGTGGCTGACCAAGGTCGTCACCAATCTCTGCCTCGACCGGCTCCGCTCGGCGCAGGCGCGCCATGAGCGCGCCGTCGGAGACTGGCTGCCCGAGCCACTCCTCGAGGGCGACCCGATGCTCGGCCCTGCCGATACCTTCGAGCAGCGCGAATCGGTGTCCTTGGCCGTACTGACCCTCATGGAGCGCCTCGCGCCGGTCGAGCGGGCCGCTTACGTCCTGCGCGAGGCCTTCTCCTACCCCCACGCCGAGATCGCCGGGATCCTCGACATCACCGAGTCCGCGAGCCAGCAGCATGTCCACCGGGCCCGCCGCCGGGTCGCCGCGGAGCGCCGCGGCGGCGACGAGGTGGACCCCGCGTCCGCGCGCCGGATCGTCGAGGAGTTCCTCGCCGCCGCCACGTCGGGGCGCACCGAACGGCTGGTGGCGCTGCTCACCGCCGACGCGACTGCGGTCTCGGACGGCGCCGGACTGGCCAGGCGGCTGCTGCGGTACAAGACGCGCGAGCGCATCGCCTCCTACGTGCGGGCCGGCTTCAAGCCCACTCCGGCGAAGCGGCGGCTGGCCGGCGGCTCCCCCACATTCCACATCGCGCTGGTCAACGGTTCCCCGGCCGTCCTCGCCGTGGTCGACGACCGGGTCGTGGGTGCCGTGGCGTTCGAAGTCAGCGACGGCAAGGTTGCGGCCCTGCGCGGCATCGCCGCCGCGGACCGGCTCGCGCGCCTCAATGTGGCCTGGCGGCAGAACGAACCCGACGCGCCGGTCATCAACGCATGGTGAACAGAGCCACCGGAATCCAGTGACCTGAGTCGGAGCATTTCGCGTATCTGACCTTCCATCAGATTGGAACGTGTTCTAATCTGCCGCGCATGGCCACCGGAAGCACGCGCAGCGCGGGAAGCACCGGAAGCACCGGAAGCGCCGGAAGCATCGGAATCACGCAGGAGCAGGGCGAGTTGGCGGCCTCCGTACGCAGCTGGCTGGCGCGGGCCGTGCCGCCCGAAGTCGTACGGAAACTGCTCGACTCACCGGGAGCCGGCACCGGTGGACGGCCCGCGTACTGGGACGCGGCCGCGGCGCAGGGGCTGCTCGGGGTGCATCTGCCTGAGGAGTACGGCGGCGGGGGCGGCACGCTCGTGGACCTTGCCGTGGTCCTTGAGGAGACCGGGCGGGCCGCACTGCCCGGGCCGTATCTGCCCAGTGTGCTGGCCTCCGCCGTGCTGATCCGTGCCGGGCGGGGCGAACTCGTACGCGGCCTCGCCGACGGCCGGCGCATCGGGGCCGTCGCCCTCGGGTCCGGCACGCTCACCGCCACCCGTATCCCGGGCGGCTACCGCCTCGACGGCATCGCTCCTCCCGTGCTCGGCGCCGGGCCGGCGGATCTGGTCCTGCTCCCGACCCCGGCGGCCGGATGGCTCGCCGTGGATGCCGGTGAGCTCTCCGTACGAGGACACGAGAGTGCCGATCCGACCCGTCCCACCGCCGAGGTCACCGCGGACGGCGTCGTCGTTCCCGAGGACCGCGTCCTGGACAGCGGTGACATCACTGATAACGGCGACATCGGCGACGTCGGCGACATCGGCCCGGACCTCGTCGCCGACCTCGCCGCCGTGCTGTTCGCCGCCGAGGCGTGCGGAACCGCCGCCTGGGCGCTGCACACCGCCACCGAGTACGCGAAGGTGCGCGAGCAGTTCGGGCGGCCCATCGGACAGTTCCAGGCGGTGAAGCACCTGTGCGCGGACATGCTCGTACGCGTCGAGCAGGCACGGGCGCTGACCTGGGACGCGGCACGGGCGGCCGACGACGACTCCTCCGTCCGGGGGCTCGCCGCCGCACTCGCCGCCGCGACCGCCCTCGACGCCGCCTACACCTGCGCCAAGGACTGCATCCAGATCCTCGGCGGCATCGGCTTCACCTGGGAGCACGACGCCCACCTCCATCTGCGCCGGGCCCTCGTCGCCCGCCAGCTCCTCGGCCCCGGCGACGCACACCGGCTACGCGCCGTACGACTCGCCGCGGCCGGCGCCCGGCGCGAGCTGCGCCTCGATCTGCCGACCGAGGCGGAGCCGTACCGGGCGCGGGCGCGTGAGGTCATCGCCGCGGCCCGGGGCCTGGACCCCGGCGCCGCGCGCCGCGCCCTCGCGCCCTCGGGCTACGCCGCCCCGCACCTCCCGCCCCCGTACGGCCTCGGCGCCGGGCCGCTCCAGCAGCTCGCCGTCCAGCAGGAGATGCGGGCGGCCGGGGTCGAGGTGAGCGACCTCGGTATTGCGACCTGGGTGGTGCCGTCCCTCATCGCCTACGGCACCCAGGAGCAGAAGGACCGCTTTCTGCTCCCGACCCTGCGCGGCGAACTGCTCTGGTGCCAGCTCTTCAGCGAGCCCGGCGCCGGCTCCGACCTCGCGAGCCTGCGCACCCGCGCCGAGCGCACCGCGGACGGCGGCTGGCGGATCACCGGCCAGAAGGTGTGGACGAGCGCCGCCCAGTGGGCCGACCACGGCATCCTCCTCGCCCGCACCGACCCTGACGCCCCCCGGCACAAGGGCCTCACCTACTTCCTCGTCGACATGAAGGCCACGGACGGCATCGACACCCGGCCGCTGAAGGAGATCACCGGCGAGTCCCTCTTCAACGAGGTGTACTTCGACGGCGCACTGCTCCCCGCCGACGCCGTCGTCGGCGAGGTGAACGACGGCTGGCGGGTCGCCCGCAACACGCTCGGCAACGAACGCGTCCACATGGCCGACCAGTTGACCTTCGACACGGGGCTGGAGGAGCTGATCGCACGGGCGTCCGGCCTCGACGACACCTTCCGTGCCCGGATCGGCGCGCTCGCCGCCGAGGCGCACGCCCTCGCCTGCATCGGGCTGCGCACGACCCTCCAGCAGGTCGACGGCATGGAGCAGGGCGCCGGTGCGTCCATACGCAAGCTCGTCCAGACCCCGCACCAGCAGAGGGTCGCCGAACTCGCCCTCGAACTGCTCGGTCCCGCAGGCGCGGTCCGGGAGGGGCCGGGCGAACGGGCCGTGCACGGCCTGCTGATGTCCCGCTGTCTGACGATCGCGGGCGGCACCACCCAGGTCCAGCTCAATGTCGTCGCCGAGCGCATCCTCGGCCTGCCGCGAGACTGAAGGAGTCCGTCCGGTGAAGACCTACATCGTCGGTGTCGGCATGACGAAGTTCGAGAAGCCCGAGTCACGCGACTGGCAGTACTGGGACATGGCCAAGGAGGCGGGCGGCGCCGCCCTCGCCGACGCCGGGATCCCGTACGACCTCGTCCAGCAGGTCCCTGTCGGCTACTGCTTCCAGGCCTCCACGGCCGGCCAGCGCGCCGCGTACGAACTCGGCCTCACCGGAGTCCCCGTCTACAACGTCAACAACAACTGCGCGACCGGTTCGACGGCCCTGATGATGGCCCGGCAGTTCGTCGCGGGCGGCCTGAGCGACTGCGTCCTCGCGCTGGGCTTCGAGAAGATGAAGAAGGGCGCGCTCGGGGGCGGAGCCGACGGGGGTGCCCGTGGCGGAGCCACTGATGATTGGAGCAAGGTCTCGCCCGTGGCCCGGCATTACGGGATCATGGCCGCCGCCCACGGCTTCGAGATGACCCCGCCCACCGCCCAGATCTTCGGCAACGCGGCCCGCGAGCACATGGAACGGTACGGGACGACCCCACGGCAGCTCGCCGCGGTCGCCGCCAAGAACCACCGGCACTCGGCCGGCAACCCCAAAGCCCAGTTCCGGGACGTCTACGAGGTGGACGAGATCCTGGCCGCCAAACCCATCCACCAGCCGCTCACCAAGCTCCAGTGCTCGCCCACCTCCGACGGCGCCGCCGCGGCCGTCGTCGTCTCCGAACGCTTCGTCGTCGAGCACGGCCTCCACGACAAGGCCGTCGAGATCGCCGGGCAGGCCATGACCACCGACACCGCCGACTCCTTCGCCTCCGGCTCCTGCATCGACGTCGTGGGCAGGCCCATGTCGCGGACGGCGGCCCGGCAGGCGTACGAGGCGTCCGGCCTCGGCATCGACGACATCGACGTCATCGAGCTGCACGACTGCTTCTCCGTCAACGAGCTGCTGACGTACGAGGCGCTCGGCATGTGCGCGGACGGCGAGTCCGGGAAGCTCGTCGAGTCCGGGGCGACGACGTACGGCGGCCGGTGGGTGGTCAATCCGTCCGGCGGGCTGATCTCCAAAGGGCATCCACTGGGCGCGACAGGACTGGCCCAGGCCGCGGAGCTGACCTGGCAGCTGCGCGGCGAGGCGGGGGCACGCCAGGTCCCGGGTGCCAGGACCGGACTCGCGCACAACATCGGGCTCGGCGGGGCCGCGGTCGTCACCGTACTGCGAAAGTCCTAGTTCCTAGGTCCTAGGACCCGGTCCCGCGGATCCGGCCTGATGTACCCGGGCCGGACCGGTCAAGACAGCCGATCATGAACCATTTGCCGGTCTGTCCCGTATATCCCTTGTGCCGATCGCAGGGGACCGGCCATGCGCTCGAGTCCCCTGGATATCCACGGCCCATCGGGTCCCACCTGCAGGCACATGCTCATACCGGTTCGTCGCCGGAGTTCCTTGCCAGGAGGTCTGATGCACTCCCGTTTGTACCCCCGTTCTGTTGAGCTCGTGCTGCGGGGGGCCGGTGTGCTCGCTGCTCTCCTCAGCGCTGTCATTCACCTCGCCATCACGCCTGAACACCTTGAGGAGGTGCCCTACATCGGAATCCTCTTCGTCGTCGGCAGCGCCGCGCTCCTTCTCGCCGCCGCGGGCCTGTTGCTGCGGAACCCGCTCCCTGCCTGGTGCGTCGGTGCACTCGTCAGCGGTGGCATGATTCTCGGCTTCGCCCTGTCCCGCACGGTCGGGCTGCCGGACTACCGCGAAGTGGGGTGGGATCCCCCGTACGGGATTCTGTCCGTGATCGCTGAGGTCGTGTTCCTCGCCTCCTTTGCCGCCTGGTACGGCAATCACAAGGCGCGTGCTCTGGCCGTTCCCGCCGGCATCAAGGTGCCTGCAGGCAAGTGACATCGCCGGCACGGCTGCGCACAGCTGCGCACGGCATCGCCGCAGGGCGACTCCCGCCGGACGACGCCCCTGCACGCCCGAGCCCGGGGGCCCGCTCAGTATCCGGTGCCGCCCGGAGAAGCGCCGCCCGCGCGTGCGGTGATCTCCGTTTCCATACCGAGGTCCTTGTGCCCGTCGACGGGGCAGTACACCTCGTACGTACCGGGCTTCAGGGTGACGTCGAGGCTCGCGGACTCTCCCGGCCCCAGCGTCGGGGTCCGTCGCTCACCGCCCGGACCTTCGATCTCCAGCGCGTGCTCGTACTGACCGGTGTTCTTGGCGACGAAGGTGTAGTCCCCGGCCGTGAAGACCGTCTTCGGCAGCGTGAGACGGAAGTCGGCCAGGGTGACGTTCACGGGTGTCGCTCCCGGCCGGCCCGCCGGCTCCGGCGGTCGGCTTACGTCCGTGCCCCCGCCGCAGGCGGCGAGCACACACACCAGTGCTCCGGCGGCCGATCCGCGCACCACCCGCGTCCGGACCGGCGCAGATGTCCTTCGCATCTCGGATCTCCTCCTCCACAACGTTCCGTACCGCATTGTGTACGGAACGCCGACGCCAATGGATTGCGTGAGGAAGCCGGACGACAATGGGCCGGTGGATTTCCGTGGCCCTCAGGCAATCTCCTGGGCGGGGCGGGCCGTATATACGGGTATGCAGAGGTTTCGGTTCCCGGCCGGCCGCCTCTCGGACGAGGCTCTGCTGTCCGGACTGGCCACGGGCGACCCCGAGCTCACCGTCACCTTCGTGCGGCGGTTCCAGCACACGGTGTTCGGTGTCGCTCTCGCCGTCCTCGGCGATCCGCAGCTCGCCGAGGACGTCGCCCAGCAGACCTTCGAGCGTGCGTGGCGGCACGCGCAGATCTACGACTCCCGCCGCGGATCGGTGGCGACATGGCTGACCAGCATCGCGCACAACCTCGCCATCGACACCGTCCGGGCCCGCCGCCCGGAGCCGGTGGCCCCGGAAGACCTCGACGCGCTCCTCGACGTTGTCACCGACACCCCTACCCCTGAGAAGCAGGCGCTGGCCGACGAGGCGTCGTCGAACCTGCGGGCCGCCGTGGCACGGCTCCCGCGCGAACAGGGCCGTGCCCTCGTGATGGCGGGCATTTACGGGATGACGGCTCAGCAGATCGCCGTCATGGAGCAGATCCCGCTGGGCACGGCCAAGACGCGGATCCGCACGGCGATGGGAAGGCTGCGCAAGGCACTCGCGGCTGAAGAAGCGAGGCGACCATGGTGAGAGACATGACCTGCGAGCAGCTTCGGCAGATCGGCGCCGAGCTGGCTCTCGGTGTGCTGCCGGGCCGTGAGCGGGCCGAGGCGGTCGCGCACTTGGACCGCTGCGCCGACTGCCGGGAGTACGTCGAGCAGCTGACCCTGGTCGGCGACGGACTGCTGGGCCTGCTGCCGGGTAGCGAGCCGCCGGTCGGGTTCGAGACCCGGGTGGCGCGGCGGCTGAGCCAGGCCGGGGCGGCGAGCGAGGGACAGGCGCGGCTGCGTGGCCGCGAGTTCTTGCCCACGGGGCTCCGCGGACGCGTACGGCTGCGCGTCGTGGCCGCCGCGGCCGCCCTCGCGCTCGGCTTCGGGATGGCCGGCTGGGCGGTCGGCACGGTCGCCGAGCAGCAGCGGGCAGCCTCTTCCCGGTCCGCCGAGGCCGGGGCGGGCATGCAGCACGCGGATCTGATCGCGGTCGGCTCCGGTCGGGAAGCGGCCGGTGAGATCTACGTCCATCCCGGGCCACAGGCATGGATGTACATGTCCGTCGACCTCGACGACGCCGGAATCACCTACCGCGGGAAGGTCTCCTGCCTACTGGAGCGCAAGGACGGCAGCACGGTCCGGGTCGGCACCTTCTCCGTGTACGACGACGGCTACGGCTATTGGGGAGCCCCGGTCTCCGTGGACCCGTCCACGCTCTCCGGCGCCCGCCTGACGGCCGCCGACGGCACGGTCCTCGCCAGCGCGCGCTTCGACGCCCGATGACCGGCGCGCGGCCGAGGCGCGCGGACGCATGCGGCGGCGGGACAGGGCAGGCGCTTGTCCCGTGTCAAGAGAAGTGGGCTGCTCCGGACAGGCGTCGATGTCCAGCAGCCGCCGGTGCGGGAGCAGTGTCGCCGACTGACGACAACGCAGCGAGCGTGCGTGCCAGGCGTCGCCGGGCAGACGGGACTTTGAAGACACGACCTACGACCCCGGTCCCGCGGACCGTACATCGAAATCCGGATGTACGGGCTGTCAGGTGCCTGAGAGCATGACGGTCATGGTCTCAGCCCCGTCAGACACAGCAGACCCCCGGATATCGGCTCAGGGCCGCCCGGCCGCACGTATGTGGGCGGTCGTCATGGCCGCCTGCGCCGGGCAGTTCCTCGTCGTCCTCGACGTGTCCGTCGTCAACACCGCACTGCCTTCCATGCGGGCCGACCTGGGGCTCAGCGCCGTCGGGCTGCAATGGGTGGTCAACGCGTACTCGATCGCCTTCGCCGGCTTCATGCTGCTCGGCGGGCGGGCCGGAGACCTGTTCGGGCGGAAGCGGATGTTCCTGGTGGGGCTCGGGCTCTTCACCGCCGCGTCGCTCGCGGGCGGGCTCGCCCAGGAAGGCTGGCAGTTGCTCGCCGCGCGCGCCGGGCAGGGGCTGGGTGCGGCGGTGCTCTCCCCCTCGACGCTGGCGCTGCTCACCTCCGCCGTGCCGGAGGGGCCGGCCCGGGCGCGGGCCATCGCCACCTGGACCGCGGTCGGTGCGGGAGGCGGCGCCGCCGGCGGGCTGGTCGGCGGGGCGCTGACCGACTCCCTCTCCTGGCGCTGGACGCTGCTGATCAATGTGCCCGTGGGCGCGCTGGTGCTGGTACTGGGCATGTGGTGGCTGACGGAGAGCCGCGGCGGGGAGGGCCGCCGGCTCGATCTGCCCGGCGCCGTACTCGTCACGGCGGGTCTTGCGACGCTCGCGTACGGCATCGTGCAGATCGAACAGGAAGGCTGGACCGCCCCCGCGACCCTGGTGCCCCTGGGCGCCGGACTCGCGCTGCTCGGTGCCTTCGTCGCGGTCGAGTCGCGGGCGAAGACGCCGCTGATGCCGCTGAAGCTGTTCCGGATGCGGTCGGTGTCCGCGGCGAACGCGGCGATGTTCAGCTGCGGCGCCGCCATGTTCTGCATGTGGTACTTCATGACGCTCTACGCCCAGAACGTTCTCGGCTACACCCCGCTGGAGGCCGGGCTCGCGCTGATGCCCAGCTCGCTGGCCGTGATCCTCGGCTCCAAGCTCGCCCCGCGGCTGATGCCCGTCGCCGGCGCCCGCAATGTCGCCGCCCTCGGGGTGCTGGTGTCCGCGGCCGGCTTCGGCTGGCAGTCCACGATGGACGCGCACGGCTCGTACGTGACCACGATCATGCTGCCCGGCATCGTGATGATGGCGGGCGCCGGACTCGGGGCAACGCCGCTCGCGGCTCTCGCCACCTCGGGGGCCGCGCCGGGCGACGCGGGCCTCGTCTCCGGGCTGATCAACACCTCACGGGTGATGGGCGGTGCGCTCGGGCTCGCCGTCCTGTCGACGGTCGCGGCGACCCGGACGGGCGGGGCGACGGATCCGGAGGCCCTGACCGCCGGATACGCGCTGGCGTTCAGGTCCGGCACGGGAATCCTGCTGGGCGGGGTGCTGCTGATGCTCCTCTGGCTGCCGAAGGACCGCCGCACGCGCTGACGTACGGGAGGCCGGGGGCGGAGCCCCCGGTTACAGCCAGCCCTGGCGGCGGGCCGCGCGGACCGCTTCCATCCGGTTGCGGGTCCCGGTCTTGCCGATCGCCGCCGAGAGGTAGTTGCGCACCGTCGACTCCGACAGATGCACCTTCACGGCGATGTCGGCGACCGTCGCCCCGTCCACCGCCGCGTTCAGCACATCCCGCTCACGCGGCGTCAGGGGGCTCGGGCCGGCGCTCAGTGCCGTCGCCGCGAGCGCGGGATCGATGACCGTCTCACCACGCAGAACGGCCCGGATCGCCTCCGCGAGCTCCTCCATGGGCCCGTCCTTGACCAGGAACCCGGCGGCCCCTGCCTCCATCGCCCGGCGCAGGTACCCGGGCCGCCCGAACGTCGTCAGAATCAGCACCCGGCAGTCGGGCACCTCGTCCCGCAACTCCGCGGCGGCGTCCAGACCACTGCGGCCGGGCAGTTCGATGTCCAGCAGCGCCACGTCGGGCCGCGCCAACTGCGCGGCCCGTACGATCTCGTCCCCGGCGGCCACCTGCGAGACCACCTCGATGTCCTCCTCCATCCCGAGCAGCAGCGCGAGCGCGCCGCGCATCATGCCCTGGTCCTCGGCGAGGAGAACCCTGATGGACTTGGCGGGGCGGTGATCCCGGGGCATTTCATCCACCGCTCAAGGATATGGCCGGACCACCCACCGGGCGCGGCCAACCGGCCTGGTCACCGGGACCACCACCGCCAGAACCTCCGGGACTGCCGGGACCACCGGACCGCCAGGATCACCGGGCGCACATCGAACACGGCGTCAGAAGGCCAGGAATCCCGATCTCACCCTCCCGAACTCGTTCATGAGCCGCACGGCCGGTACGACGGAGCCGCCCCGGGTCGAGGAGTCGCTGAACGACATCGCATGACCGAGCGAGTCGGTGAGGGTGATCAGCTTCCTGATCGTCACCTGGTCGTCCACGAACTCCTCGGCGGGGAAGACCCGATACGCCTGCTGGAGGGCCTGGATGTGGTTCGTCAGGCGCTTCTTGGCGGTGTCCCGGTCGCTCTCGTACAGGTCGTCGAGGGCGAAGAACGTGATCTCGCTCGTCCACAGGCCCACGGCGTGAACGGCCACGGTCTCGGCGGCGAGCGTCAGCGCGTCCGACAACGCGATCTCCCGGCGTCGGCTCTCGCGCGCCACCGTGTCCACGTACTGAACCGTCGCGGTGCCGATCCCCGACAGGCCCCCGTCGGGCAGCTCCAGGTGCGGCGGCACCTGGACTTCCAGCACCACCCAGTAGGTCTCGCCGAAGGCCAGATCCGGAGCGAAGATCCTGAGCCCCTTCTCCTCGGTGATCAGATCGGGCAGCGCGTCGGTGCCGTAGTCCTCGCGTGCACGCCGCGCCGAATCGGCCGCTTCCTGCTCGACCGCGGCCCGCGCTCTGGCATCACTGATGAGGTCGTGCCCGTACAGGTGCCAGACGGTGACCGCGGGGTCGATGTCGATGCGCAGCTGGATGTCGATCGCGGCGAGATGATCGCGGCGGCTGAGATCCTCGACGAGGCCGGCGCGGACCTGTTCCGGGCGGGTGACGAAAGTCGAATGCCCGCTGGCGATGCCCGCGAGCGCCGCGAGTTCGGGCATCCGCGCGTCCGAGCCGAAGCCGAAGCAGGACAGCTTCAGCTCGCCGCGCAGCTTCGCCGCGATGTTCTTCCGGATCTTGATCCAGTCGCGTTCGCCGGACGTCGGGTCGCCGTCGGAGAAGAGATAGAGGCGGTTCACGGTGCGGCCGCTGCTCGCCCTGCGGCTGATCTCGTCGATGCCGTACTGCACACCGAGATTGATGTCCGTCCCGCCGTCGGCGGTCAGCCGGGACACGACCGCGGCGAACCTGTCCTCGGGCAGATCGGCCTTCCGGGTCGCCTTCAGAAGGGTGTCCGTGCGGTGGTCGAAGGTGACGATGCCGAGGGAGTCCGACGGGCGCAGCCGTGTGTAGATCTCCTGCAGCGCGGACTTGACGGTGTCGAGCTTCCCGCCGGCCATCGAGGCGCTGGTGTCCACGACGAAGACGAAGTTCACCGGGAGCGGTTCCTTCGCGGACGCGCCGTCGTCCTCCGGAGCCGCGGCGCCTGCCTTCAGCGCGATCTCGACGAAGTGGGTCGTCGGCTCGTGTGCCTTGAAACCGCCCGGTACGGGGGCGAGTCCGTGGCTGACGGCGATCGCTTCCTCCGGGGGCGGTCCGGGTACCTGTGCGGTGCGCGCGGCGACGAAGTCGTCGAACCTGATCTGCTCCTGGTCGATGAGAACGCCGCTCTCGATCAGGTCGGAGACCCCGAGCGCCGACCTGGTGCCGTAGGAGTTGTTGCGCCGGTAGAAGAGGCCGTCGTGGGGGAGAGGGACGCTGGGGTCGCGAGGGGCGCGGGTGCCGATGCCGAAGTGCCCGCCCGGGGACGCGCCGAAGTAGTTCGATACGTTGGCCCCGTGGGCCATGGCCCACGCAGAGGCGCCGCTCACAACGATCTGTCCGGCCGCCGAGCCGTAGTGCCCGCTCAGTTCCTCCGGGGGTTCGACCAGCCGCCGGACCTGCTGCGGGCGGGCGACCTCATACCTGACGTCGCCGCCGTCCTCACCGCTGTCCATGGCCTCCGGCCGCCTGCGCATCCGGGCCATGGGCCCGGTGCGCTCGAACGGCACCCTGCTTCCCGCGTACACGACACGGCCCTGGATGATCCAGGGCACGAGCAGACCGTCCGGATCGCGCGTGACGCTGCCGAGCCTGCTCGGGTCGATCACATCGGGATGGACGACGACCGTCGGTACCCGGTCCAAGTCCTCCAGAACGGCCCAGCGATACGCGAAAGCGGCGTACGACTTCCTGTCGTCGAGCACCCCGACGGTGCGCAGACCGCATTGCGCCGCGTAGCCGTCGCATGCCGCCTTCCTCCGAGCCGCCTCCTCCGGGGGAACGGTCGGGCCGTGGGGGAGGGCAGTCAGCAGGTAGGCCCGTCCGTTCGACAGCTCGTCGTGCTGGACGAGGGGAGGTGTGGCTGGGTCGCAGACGCGGAGCGTGGCACCCATGGTGAGCAGGGCGTACAGCACCGCACCCGGCGTCGGCCCCCCGGCCGCGGGCATCCACAGCCAGTACCTGTCGTACGCGGGCTGGACGACCACCGCACCGCGAGGTTCCGCGCGTAACAAGTCGTCCACCTGCGCCCGCTCCCGGGCGACCGTTTCCATCGGTGCCAGCCCGTGGCGCCGGGCCAGCTCACGGCAGGCCCGTTCCGCGTCGGGGCCTGCCCACCTCAGAGGTGCTCTCACCGCTTCGGTCGGCTCGGCGATGTAGAGAACAGCGGGGACCGGGGACCCGGGTCCGCCGGAGTGGTTCGCCTCGTGCACGTTTCTGTGTCCCTCTCCGTGTCGTTCACCGGGGCCGGCGTCGGGCCACGGCCTGGGGGTGGCGGGCGGGAAGCGGGCAGCGTTCGTCCAGCTCGGTGCTGGTCCGCACCCGGGAGTCGAACATTCCCTCCGCTCTCATGCGCCTGAGCCAGACGTCCAGTTCGCTGCTGATTCCCTCACTGTCGGCAGCCAGCCGCACCGCTCTCTCGCGGTCCCCGGCGGCATGGCCGAGCAGCAGAAGCTTGATCTTCAGGGCGATGCCGTGTTCGTTCCGGGCATCGATCTTCAACGCCTCGTCGACGTATCCGGCGGCCACCGGAATGTTGGATCTCGCCAGAGCGATACGGGCCTTCCAGTACCAGAACTCCTCGGCCTCGCGGTCCACGCCCGCCGCTTCGAGCGCGCGCTCCGCCTGGTCGGGTTCGTTGTGGGCGACGAGCCTGGCCACCCTGGACAGCGAACGCTCCTCGTCCGGCCCGGCATCCTCCGGGCCGCGGCGTCCGCCACCCGCGAAGAGACGTCCGGTCACGAGGAGCACCGCGAGCAGGAAGGCCAGCAGCATGCCGACCATGATCATGAACTGCTGGGCGCCTTCACCCTTCGCCTGCGTGGCGAAGATCCCGAGGATCGCGATGGTGAACGCGAGCACGATCACGGCCCCGAAGAGCGCGGTCGCCTGCGCCGATGTCAGCGCCCTGAACATCTTGTGCCGAATGATGTCGCGGATGAAGTCCCGATAGAGAAGGAAGAGGACGCCGAGCGCCACCCCGCCAAATCCGGCTATGCCCCCGAGGATCTGGAACAGCTCCAACATGACACGGACTGTAGGGCCTTGGGCGCGTTAGCGTGAGCGAAATGGAGGATCCCCGGACGACGGGAACAGGCTCCTGCGAGATCCGCGAGACACCCGCTAAGGGCTAGCCCTTAGGACACCGTCTTCCCCTGCGCGTCCACGGGGAGTTCCGCCGTCACCCGGAACCCGCCCCGCGGAGCCGGGCCCGCGTCCAGGGATCCGCCTGCCGCGGAGACACGGAGCCGACGGACTTGGCGGCCCCGGTGAAGAGGACTGCTGTCGTCATGACCACGACGCTTCGGACCGGAGCGGTGGCTCCGGCAGATGCGCATGTACGGCCGCGGCAGTGACAAATGTCCTGCGTGGACACCGGGACACGACGATCTGACGTGGCGTCAGGAGTCTTCACAAGTCATGGGGGGTGCGTTATACATAGGGTCCAACCGGCCTAGAACGCGTTCTAGAACGGACGCGGGGAGCGGCCGGTCCCGCACGGCCTCGGTGCGGCCGACGGTGCGGACGGCCGCACCGAGGTCTTCCACTCCACAGTGAGCCAAGGAACCAAGGAGCAGCATCCCCATGCCCATCGATGCCGCCAAGGCGATCGCGGCCGAGCCGCGCAGCGCCGAGATCACCTGGGACCACAAGGACATCCAGCTCTACCACCTCGGCCTCGGGGCGGGCGTCCCGGCGACCGACCCCGACGAGCTGCGCTACACCCTTGAGTCCCGGCTCCATGTGCTGCCCAGCTTCGCCACCGTCGCGGGCGCCGGCATGGGCGTCGTCGGCGGGCTCTCCGCCCCCGGTATCGACGTCGACCTCGCCGCCGTGCTGCACGGTGGCCAGCGGGTCGAGGTGCACCGCCCGATCCCGGTCAAGGGCCGGGCCGTCAGCACTTCGCGCGTCGCCGCCGTGTACGACAAGGGCAAGGCGGCGATCCTCGTACTGCGCTCGGAGGCGGCCGACGACGAGGGGCCGCTGTGGACCAGCGACGCGCAGATCTTCGTACGCGGCGAGGGCGGCTTCGGAGGCGAACGCGGGCCGTCCGTACGGGTGGAGCAGCCGGACCGCGAGCCCGACAAGGTCGTCGAGCGGGCGATCCGTGAGGACCAGGCGCTCCTCTACCGTCTCTCCGGCGACTGGAACCCGCTGCACGCCGACCCGGAGTTCGCCGGGCTCGCGGGCTTCGACCGGCCGATCCTGCACGGGCTCTGCTCGTACGGCATGACGCTCAAGACGGTCGTCGACACGCTCCTCGGCGGCGACGTCGCCCGCGTCCGCTCGTACGCCACGCGCTTCGCCGGGGTGGTGTTCCCGGGCGAGACCCTGCGCATCCGGATGTGGCAGCAGGACAGCAAGGTCCAGGTGTCGGTGACGGCCGTCGAGAGGGACGACGCCCCGGTGCTCGCCGACACCATCGTCGAAATCGCCTGACTCCTGAAGGGAGCCGCACCATGCGCGCAGCCGTACTGCACGAGATCGGCCAGGACAAGCTCGACGTCCTCGACGACGTCGAGGCGGCGGGCTTCGGCCCCGGCAAGGTGAAGATCCGGATGAGGGCGACCGGGCTGTGCCACTCGGACGTCTCCGCGATGAGCGGTGTGCTGCCGCAGCCCGCGCCCTTCGTCCCCGGCCACGAGGGGGCCGGCGAGATCCTCGACGTCGGCGACGGAGTGACCGCGGTCAAGCCCGGCGACCGGGTGCTGATGTGCTGGCTCCCGGCCTGCGGGTCCTGTCCGTCCTGCAAACGCGGCCAGAGCCAGCTCTGCCTGGCCGGCCTCATGAACGCCGGCACCCCCAACTTCAAACGCCCCGGCGGTGACGTCTTCGGCTTCGCCGGTACGGGCACCTTCGCGGAGGAGGTCGTGGTCGACGCGGGCTGCGCCGTGCCGATACCGGACGACGTGCCCTTCGAGATCGCGGCGCTCATCGGCTGCGGGGTGACGACGGGAATCGGCGCGGCCGTCAACACGGCGAAGGTGGAGGCCGGTTCGTCGGTCGCCGTCATCGGCTGCGGCGGCGTCGGTATCTCCACGATCCAGGGCGCCCGGGTGCAGGGCGCGGCACAGATCGTGGCCGTCGACCCGGTGGCCTCGCGGCGCGAGGCGGCGCTGTCCTTCGGTGCGACCGAGGCCGTCTCCCCGGGCGAACTCGCCGACGCCAAGCAGCGCATCACCGGCGGCGAAGGCTTCGACTACGTCTTCGAGGTCGTCGGCAAGTCGGCCACGGCCAGGACGGCGTACGAGACGACGCGGCGCGGCGGCACGCTGTGCATCGTCGGCGCGGGCGCGATGGACGACTTCCTGCAGCTCAACATGTTCGAGCTGTTCTTCGACGAGAAGCGGATCCTGCCGTCGATGTACGGGGGCGGGGACGTGCTCCGCTCGTACGAACGCGCGATCGCGCTGTGGCGGGCCGGCCGTGTCGACCTGGAGTCGCTGATCACGCACCGCGTACAGCTCCCCGAGATCAACGAGGCACTGACCCAGATGCGCACCGGCGAGGCGCTGCGCACCTGCATCGAGATCTGATCGAGCCGAAGGGACCCGGATGTCACTCCCACTTGAGGGCCTGTCCGCGATCGTCACGGGCGCGGGCCGCGGTCTCGGCCGCGCCGAGGCACTGGAGCTGGCCCGGCTCGGCGCGAGCGTCGTCGTCAACGACTACGGGCAGCCCGGCCGCGACGGTTCCGGCGAGGCGTCCGCAGCGCCCGCGGAGGAGGTCGTCGCGGAGATCCGCGCGGCGGGCGGCCAGGCGGTGGCCCAGCTCGGCGACGTCTCGGACGTCGCTTCGGCACGAGCCCTCGTCGACCTGGCGATCGGCACGTACGGAAAGCTGGACATCCTGGTCAACAACGCGGGCATCCTGCGGGACCGGATGGTCTTCTCCATGAGCGAGGACGAGTGGGACTCGGTGATCCGGGTCCACCTCAAGGGCCACTTCAACACGACCCACTTCGCGTCGGTCCACTGGCGCGAACGATCCAAGGCGGCGGGTGCGCCTGTCTACGGGCGCGTCATCAACACATCGTCGGAGGCGTTCCTGGCGGGCTCGGCGGGCCAGCCGAACTACGCGGCGGCGAAGGGCGGCATCGTCGGCCTGACGACGTCGACGGCGCTGGCCCTGGCCAAGTACGGCGTCACGGCCAACGCCATCTGCCCGCGGGCCCGTACCCGTATGACGGAGGACGTCTTCGCTGCCGTTCCAGCAATCAAGAGGGGCGGGGAGCCGTCCGACGGCGAACTCGACCCGCTCGCGCCCGAGCATGTCTCCCCCCTGGTCGGCTATCTGGCGTCCCCGGCCGCGGCTCGCGTCAACGGCCAGCTCCTGGTCGTCCACGGCGGCATGGTGGCGGTCGTCGAACGGCCGCGGGTGGCCGCCAAGTTCGACTCGGAGAAGGACACGTTCTCCTACGAGGAGCTGGACGGCGCCCTCTCCCCGTACTACGAGTCCCGCCCCCCGAACGAAACCTTCGCCGCAGCGGAGGTCCTGGGCCTGAAGCGGGGTTAGGTTCGCCGGGTCGAGTCTTCAGAACGCCGGAGGGGCTCCAAAGGAGCCCCTCCGGCAATTGAGGACGGGTCTACTGCCCGCCGCCACCAGGGCGGCGGTGCCGGCCGTGGGCCGGAGACGTCGAGTCCTCCGTCGCCGCCGCACCGCCTCGGTGCTTTCCGGCACCGCCGGCTTCGGCCTGGTTCGCGGCCGCCCCCTGCGGACGCGCCTGGGTCGTGTCGGTTCGGGCTTCAGACATGTGGGAAGTTCACCCCGTTGAGATCGCTGATTTCCGTCGCAAGGCGAGCAGTCACGTCACCGTCGGCATCCGTACGATGCGGCTGCGCAGCCCGGCCGCAGAGTCTAACCGCGTGCCGTACGCCCGGTGAGGGGTGCCTCCTGCAACGGCACCGGCCTGCACACAGCAGGACCCCCGACACCTCCGGATGGTTCCCCACCTGCGCATTCCGGTTGTGCCGGTTCTGTGATCACGGCAGGCCCGTCGGGGAGTGGCACATCCTCCGGGGGCTCCAGCCGAGCCACCCCGCACGGCACCGCACCCGTCGCGTACGGCAGTTGCAGCACCCCGTCCCGGGTCCACAGCCCCGACCCCGTCAACCACCCCTCCGGCGGGGAAAGTTGCTGCAGTCGGCGGCCCGCGGGGCGCCACACCCCCACCCAGCTGCCCGCCGCCGCGTCGATCCGCAGCCCCACCGCGCAGCTCTCCGGCATCAGCACCTGCCCCGGCTGGATCGCGAACGGCGTGACCGCCGCGTCGGCCAGACGCAGGCATTCGGGAAACCGCACCGGCCGCACACTGCCGAGCACCCCCCAGCCCAGCCGGTCGTGGCCCGCCGCGTCCGAGCGGATCAGCAGCAGTCCGCTCTCGGCGTCCGCGAGCAGCAGCCGGTCGTTGCTGTCCTCCGTGATCTGCAGCAGTGGTGTCACCTCCCCGTGCCGCTCCAGGTCGACCACCACCGCCTTGGTGATGCCGTCCGACTCCCGGTCCACGGCGAGCATCCGGCCCGTACGGTCCAGCCACGCCCCGCCCGAACAGCGGCCCGGCACCTCCGCGACCCGCTTGGGACCGGACGCCCCGCCCGCCACCAGCCACACCGTCGTCGAACGCTCACCGGGCGCCAGTGCGTACACGCACGTTCCGTTCGGTGACGGCGGGAGCAGCCGCAGCGCCGTGGACTCGACCGCGCCGAGCGGCAGTTCGCCGGTACCCGGCCCGGTGGGATACAGCAGGGAGAACGTCCGCAGGTCCGCCACCCTGCGGTGTATCAGCACCCGCCCGTCGGCCAGCGGCGCCACCTGCGCGTCGGGCTCCTCCGGCTGGCCGAGCGGCAGCGGCACCGCGTACGGCTCGGGCCCGTCGAGCGTCCACCGCTCGACGAACCGGGCGTCTCCCTCACCCGCGAGACGCGCCGCGTAGCAGCCGTCCCCGCTGACCGTGAGCGCCGCACGCGGTACGTGCGGTAGGTGCGGTACGTGCCGGCCGGGGTCGCCCTCCGGGGCCGCCTCAATGGCACACGCTGTCATCGGATGGTCACCTCCCGGCCACCGAAGCTAGTTTTCGCACTACCAGCCGAACGACGCGAGCGTGCTCACTTCACACATAAGGGTGGGCATTTCTCGATTCGCCTGAGGTCGAGGGGGGCGTTGTGCTGCGCGGGGCGGCAGCTATGGCTAGGCCTGCCTAAGTCGGACTCTCTCGGTCCGCTTCTGTTCCCTGTCTGTCCCTTTCTGTCCCCAGTCGTGCGCACCCGCAGGAGCACCCACCCATGTCCCTACGCCGCCGCGGATCCGCCGGCAGCCGTCGCCCTCACCGCCGCGCTCTCCCTCGCGGCCTGTGGAACCGGCGGCGACGATTCCGGCAAGGGCACGGACAAGGCCGACGGCGGCGCCAAGCCGACCGTCTCCATGGTCCGCTGCATGCCGGACAAGATCCGCCTGTACGCCAAGGCCTCCTTCGTCGGCACCGTCCTCGACGACGCCGGACTGCCGCAGCCCAAGAACCAGCAGGTCAACGACCTCGCCACGGAGATCAGTGCGGACAAGGTCGACGAGGCGGACGCCGACTGGATCTTCACCGGCGTCTACGGCGACCCGACGAAGACCAAGCGCGACACCGCCCAGGCCAACCCGCTCTGGAAGAACCCGAAGGCGGTCAAGGGCGGCCGGGCCAAGGACGTTCCGGACGAGACCTGGTACCTGGGTCTGGGCGTGACCGCCGCCGGCGAGGTCCTGGACGACCTGCGCGGATACCTGGTCAAGTAGCGGATACCCGGTCACGTAGGACGAGAGCCCTGGTGCCGCCCGCACCGGGGCTCTCTCGCCGGGGCACTCTCCGGGGCCGGGCGTGACCGCCGCAGCCGGCGCCGCGCCTTCCGCCCGAGCGGCGCCGGTTCAGGCGCAATGGACAGCCAGGTAGCCTTTGCTGCGTGCCCCGTCTCTCTGAAGTCACTGCCGCGCTCGACGTCCTCTGGCCGCCCGAGAGGGCCGAAGAGTGGGACGCCGTCGGCACGGTCTGCGGCGAGCCCGGCGCCGAGGTCGCGCGTGTCCTGTTCGCCGTCGACCCGGTCCAGGAGATCGCCGACGAGGCGGTCGCCCTCGGCGCGGACCTGATCGTCACCCACCACCCGCTCTATCTGCGCGGTACGACGACGGTCGCCGCCTCCCACTTCAAGGGCCGGGTCGTGCACACGCTCATCAAGCACGACATCGCGCTGCACGTCGCGCACACCAACGCCGACACCGCCGACCCGGGTGTCTCGGACGCCCTCGCCGGCGCGCTCGACCTGCGGGTCGTCGCCCCCCTCGTACCGGAGACCGGCCTGGGCCGGATCTGCGAGCTCGACCATCCGCTGTCCCTGCGGGAGTTCGCCGACCGCGCCGCGCAGCGGCTGCCCGCCACCGCACAGGGCGTCCGGCTGGCGGGCGACCCCGACGCCGTCGTCCGGCGGGTCGCGGTCAGCGGCGGCTCCGGCGACAGCCTCTTCGACGCCGTACGAGCCGCGGGCGTGGACGCGTTCCTCACCGCGGACCTGCGCCACCATCCGGTGTCGGAGGCCACGCAGACCGCGTCTCTTTCCTCCGCCCCGTTGGGTCTGGTCGACGCCGCCCACTGGGCCACGGAATGGCCCTGGTGCGAGCAGGCCGCCGCCCAGCTCGACGAGATTTCCGACCGTCACGGCTGGGACCTGCGGGTCCACGTCTCGAAGACGGTCACCGACCCCTGGTCCTCCCACCACACCTCTGGAGCCCCCAACTGAACGCCGCGCCCGCCGACCAGATCCGACTCCTCGACGTCCAGGCACTCGACGTACGCCTGTCGCAGATCGCGCACAAGCGCAGGAGCCTGCCCGAGCACGCCGAGATCGAGTCGCTGAACAAGGACCTCACGCAGCTGCGCGACCTGCTCGTCGCCGCGCAGACGGAGGAGAGCGACTGCGCCCGCGAGCAGACCAAGGCCGAGCAGGACGTCGACCAGGTGCGCCAGCGCGCCGCCCGCGACCAGCAGCGTCTCGACTCGGGTGCCATCACGTCCCCGAAGGACCTGGAGAGCCTCCAGCACGAGATCGTCTCGCTCGCCAAGCGCCAGGGCGACCTCGAGGACGTCGTCCTGGAGGTCATGGAGCGCCGTGAGTCCGCGCAGGAACGTGTCTCCGAGCTGACCGGCCGGGTCGGCTCCGTCCAGGCGAAGGTCGACGACGCGACCGCGCGCCGGGACGCGGCGAGCGAGAAGCTCGACGGCGAGTCCGCGACCGTCTCCAAGGAGCGCGAGGTGATCGCCGGGTCCGTCCCCGCGGACCTGATGAAGCTGTACGAGAAGCTCCGCGAGCAGCAGGGCGGCGTGGGCGCGGCCCGGCTGTACCAGCGCCGCTGCGAGGGCTGTCACATCGAGCTCAACATCACCGAGCTGAACGAGGTGCGGGCGGCCGCCGCCGACGCCGTCCTGCGGTGCGAGAACTGCCGCCGCATCCTGGTCCGTACGTCGGAGTCCGGCCTCTGATGGCTCGCGAACTGATCGTCGAGGCCGACGGCGGCTCCCGGGGCAACCCGGGTCCCGCGGGCTACGGCGCGGTCGTCCTCGACCCGGCGACGGGGGAGACGCTCGCGGAGCGGGCGGAGTACATCGGCGTCGCGACGAACAACGTCGCCGAGTACCGCGGACTGGTCGCCGGCCTGAAGGCGGTGAAGGAACTCGCCCCGGACGCCAGGGTCCGCGTCCGGATGGACTCCAAGCTCGTCGTCGAGCAGATGTCGGGCCGCTGGAAGATCAAGCATCCCGACATGAAGCCGCTCGCGGCGGAGGCGGGGCGGATCCTCCCGGCCGGGCAGGTCACGTACGAGTGGATCCCGCGCGAGCAGAACAAGCACGCGGACCGGCTCGCGAACGAGGCGATGGACGCGGGCAGGAAGGGCAAGCAGTGGGAGCCCTCCGCGTCGCGGGCGGCGCTCGCCGAGGACCGGCGCGCGGCGCGGGTCGTGGGCGATACGGCCGCGGGCGCGGCGAAGGCGCGTGCGGCGTTGTCCGCCGCAGCGGCCGGTCGCGGCGGGGGTGCGGCTGTGGCCGCTCCGGGCCGGGGCGCGTCCGCAGCCGTCGTGGCACAGGGAGGCGTGGCACCCGCCGACGCGGGACGTGTGGCAGCGGCCGATGCGGGGCAGGGACGTGTGGCACCGGCCGATGCGGCTGAGGAAGCCCCGGCCGTGGGCTGGGGGCCCGCGGATGTGGGCCCGCCCGCCACGTTCGTGCTGCTGCGGCACGGTGAGACGCCGCTGACACCCCAGAAGCGGTTCTCGGGCAGCGGGGGCACCGACCCGGAGCTCTCCGACGCCGGTCTGCGCCAGGCGGAGGCGGCCGCGACGGCGCTCGCCGCGCGCGGCAAGATCCAGGCGATCGTCGCCTCCCCGATGCGGCGCTGCCTGCAGACGGCCGGGGCCGTGGCCGCGCGCCTCGGGCTCGACGTCCGGGTGGACGACGGTCTGCGGGAGGCGCACTTCGGCGCCTGGGAGGGCCTGACGTTCGGCGAGGTCCGGGAACGGTATCCGGACGACCTGGACGCGTGGCTCGCCTCCCCGAAGGCGGCGCCCACGGGCGGCGGCGAGAGCTTCGCGACGGTGGCCCGGCGGGTGTCGGCGGCGCGTGACCGGCTGACGGAGGAGTACCGCGGCCGTACGGTCCTCCTGGTCACCCACGTGACACCGATCAAGCAGCTGGTCCGGCTGGCCCTGGGTGCGCCGCCGGAGGCCCTGTTCCGTATGGAGCTCGACGCGGCGTCGCTGTCGGCGGTCTCGTACTACGCGGACGGCAACGCGTCCTTGCGCCTGTTGAACGACACGTCTCACCTGCGCTGAGGGTGTGCCTTCGGCGGGGGCGCGGTGTGCCTCCGGCGGGTGCGGGTCGGGGCGCCTTCGGCGGGGTGCGGGGTGACGGTGTGCCCGGTGCCGCGGGCGCGGCCGGTGTGTCCGTCCTCAAACTCCCCCTACGCCCTGCGGCGTGGGGGGACCCCCAGACGGGCTGGGGTGGTGCGCCCGGTGCCGTGACGGCGGCCGCAAGGACGACGCCTCGCGGGCAAGGGACTCCACACGCGACCAGTCCCGCGCCGCGACCGCGTCCCCCGGCAGCATCCACGTGCCACCCACACACCCCACGTTCGGCAGCGCCAGATACGCCGGCGCCGACGCGAGCGAGACACCGCCGGTCGGGCAGAAGCGGGCCCGGGGCAGTGGCCCCGCAAGGGACTTGAGGTAGGCGGTGCCGCCCGCCGCCTCCGCGGGGAAGAACTTCATCTCGTGCACTCCGCGCTCCAGCAGCGCCACGACCTCCGACGTCGTCGACACCCCCGGCAGGAACGGCAGGCCGGACGACCTCATCGCGTCCAGCAGCGCATAGGTCCAGCCGGGGCTGACGAGAAAGCGCGCCCCCGCGGCCACCGCGTCGGTCACGCCCCGCCGTGAGATGACGGTGCCCGCGCCGACCACCGCGTCCGGTACCGCGTCCGCGATCGCACGGATCGCGTCGAGCGCGGCCGGCGTGCGCAGGGTCACCTCGATCGCCCGCAGGCCGCCCGCGACGAGGGCCCGCGCGAGCGGTACGGCGTCGGCCGCGTCGTCGAGGACGACGACGGGGACGACGGGGGCGAGGTCGAGCACGGAGGTCATGCGGTCATCCTGCCCAAGCCGATCACAGTGCACAACGCGCGTTGCGCACTGTGCAACGGTCTGTTCAGTGGATCCCGGTCGCGCTCAGTGGATCTCGGTCACCACCACGTCGAGCGACCACGCCTTCCCGGACCTCGCCGGGGCCTGCGCCTCCACCGTGTATCCGAGGTCCCGCAGCGTCTCCACCAGCTCGCCCGGCGCCTTCGGCGCCGCCCCCGCCTCCAGCAGGCTGCGGACCATCCGGCCCTTCGTCGCCTTGTTGAAGTGGGAGACGACCGAACGCTTCTCGACGCCGTTGACGCTCTGCGAGTGGAGCACCCGCACGGTCGCCGTGCGGTCCGCGACCTCGCCCTTCGGGCGCCATGCCGACACGTACGCCGAGGACCGGAGGTCCAGGACGAGCCCGTCCCCGGCCGCCTCGGGCAGCGCCGACGCCATCGGCGTACGCCAGTACGCGCCGAGCGCCCCGAGTCCCGGCAGTTTCACGCCCATCGAGCAGCGGTACGACGGGATCCGGTCGTCGACGCGGACCGCGCCCCACAGTCCGGAGAAGACCAGCAGCGACCGCCGCGCCCGCTTGCGGGCCGCCGGGTCGAGCGTGGCCAGCCCCAGCGCGTCGTACAGGACCCCGGTGTAGATCTCCCCGGCCGGACGCGCCCCGGCGGTCCGCAGCTCCGCGTTCTTCGCGAGCTCGCCGCTCAGCCCCTCGCTCAGCCCGAGCACCTCGCGGGCCTTCTCCTCGTCCCCCAGGCACAGCTCGACGAGTTCGTCGAGCACCGCTGCCCGCGCCCCGGCCAGCCCGGGAAGCGAGAGCGACTCCGGCTTGAGCGGCGCCCCGCGTCCGGAAGCGGCTTTACCTTCCGACGGCGGCAACAGCACGAGCACGGCGGTTCTCCTCTACGTACGTACGGAAAAGGGGGTGCGGCCCCCGCGCCAGGGTAGTCGGGCCGACGGCCCCGCCCCGCCGCTGTCCACCGGGGCGCCGGGCCCGGGCTGCGGGGGCGGGGGCGGGGGCCCGCCCGGCCCGGGTCGCCGCCCCGTTCCGCCCGCCATACGCTCGGCACATGCCCCGCCGCCATCTGCACGTGACCTGCGCAGCCGAGGCTCCGCTCGCCGCCGCCCTGCGTGCGCTGCGTACGGCGCTCGACGTACCGGCGGGCTTCCCGGCCGAGGTGCTCGCGGAGGCGGAACGGGCGGCGCGGGAGCCGCGGCTGCCGGAGCGGGACGCGACGGACATTCCGTTCTTCACGATCGACCCGCCGGCCTCCACCGACCTGGACCAGGCGATGCATCTGGGCCGCCGCCGGGGCGGCGGCTTCCGGGTGAGCTACGCGATCGCCGATGTCGCGGCGTTCGTGACGCCCGGCGGCGCGCTCGACGCCGAGGCCCACCGGCGGGCGCTGACGCTCTACTTCCCGGACGAGAAGGTTCCGCTGCACCCGGTGGTGCTCTCCGAGAGCGCGGCGAGTCTGCTGCCGGACCGGACGCGTCCGGCGCTGCTGTGGATGATCGACCTCGACGAGGACGGGGCCACGGTCGCGACGGACGTCCGCCGTGCCCTGGTGCGCAGCCGCGCCAAGCTCCACTACGCGGGGGTGCAGCGGCAGATCGACGCGGGCACCGCCGAGGAGCCGCTCGCGCTGCTCAAGGACATCGGGCTGTTGCGCGAGAGGCTGGAGGTCGAGCGGGGCGGGATCTCCCTCAACGTCCCCGAGCAGGAGATCGTCCAGCGCGACCACTCGTACAGTCTCGAATTCCGCGCCCCGCTCCCGGCGGACGCCTGGAACGCCCAGGTCTCCCTTCTCGCCGGCATGGCCGCGGCCGATCTCATGACCGCGGCCGGCACCGGCATCCTGCGGACCCTGCCGACCGCCCCGGACGGCGCCGTGGCCCGGCTGCGCCGCACCGCGAAGGCGCTGCACATCGACTGGCCGCACCACGTCTCGTACGCGGAGGTCGTCCGCTCCCTCGACCCGTCGGACCACCGCCACGCCGCCTTCCTGCAGGAGTGCACGACGCTGCTGCGCGGCGCCGGCTACACCGCGTTCAGCGGCGGCCGGATTCCCGACCCCGCGATCCACGCCGCCGTCGCCGACGCGTACACGCACTGCACCGCCCCGCTGCGCCGGCTCGTCGACCGGTACGCGGGCGAGCTGTGCGTGGCGGCCGTGGCCGGGAAGGAGCCGCCCGGCTGGGTGCGGGAGGCCCTGGAGGCGCTGCCGAAGGAGATGGCCGACGGGGCGCGGCGCGCCAACACCGTCGAGCGCGAGTGCGTCGACATCGTCGAGGCGGCCCTGCTGAGCGGACGGATCGGCGAGTTCTTCGACGCCTTCGTGATCGATGTGAAGGACCACGAACCGGACGTCGGCACCGTCCAGTTGCAGGATCCGGCGGTGGTCGCCCCGATCGAGGGCGGCGGGGCGGAGCTCCCGCTGGGCGAGGCGCTGCGGGTACGGCTCATGCAGGCTGACCCGGGGGCGGCGAAAGTGCGGTTCGCGCCTGCGTGAGGGCGCGCAGGAGGGCCCGGGCGTCGTCGGCGTGGCAGCGGACGGTGTGCACCTGACGCTCCTTCCCGAGCAGCCCCACGGCCGTGACGGGCTCCGCCAGCTTCAGGGTGAGGGAGGTCTGCGAGCCGACGTCCAGATCGAGGACGCCGTCCTGCTTGGGGTGCGTGAAGAGCAGTTCGTACGAGACGGACGCGATCCGGTCGAGCGGGATCCGCAGGTCGACATGGGCGGCCTGGCGCAGTCGCAGGGTGTCCGCGGACAGGGTGTGCGGGCGGGTGACGGAAGCCGCGTACAGCCCGATGACGAAGAAGACGGTGTACACGTCGAGGACGAGGACGATCGCGTGCACGACCGGCCAGGAGCTCAGCAGGAACGACATCCCGACGGTCTCGACGACACAGACGAAGCCGAAGCCGAACAGGAGGGCGGCCTGGTCACGGGCGTGTCCGAAGGACTGGTCGCCGGGGCCGACGCCGTGGCGCCGCCGCGCCACCCACAGGACGACGCTCCACATCAGCCGCAGCTCGTGCCCCATGAGCCGGACCACCTGTCCGGGCACCAGCTCGCCCACGGCTTCGCGGGCGCTGCGGCCCTGCCTGCGCAGCCGTACGAAGACGGCCGCCTCGGCGAGGACCAGGAGCAGCATGGCCGCCTCGGCGGCGGTGACGGCGGCCGTGGGCGGCCGTACGCCCGCCACCAGACAGACCGCGAGCGCCACTTCACCGGGTATCACGGCGTAGGCGACGCCTCTGAGTCCTCGGATCAGCCGCTTCACCGGGCACGCTCCGCGACGATGCGCAGCGCGCGGCGTACGGCGGCGGCCTGGGCGGGGGAGAAGTCGGCGAAGAACGCGTCCAGGAGGGCGCTTTCGGGCAGTGTGCCGGTACCGAGCCCCTCCACGACCTCGTCCGGCATGGAGTCGGCCAGCGCCTGCGCCGCCTCCGCGACCCGCGGGTCGTCCGGGTCGGTGTCCGTCTCCGCGAGCGCGTCGAGCAGCCCGTACACCTCGTACGCCCGCTCCGCCGCGCCCGGCGCCTCGGTCATCCGCCGCATGGCGCCGATCAGCCGCTCACGCTCGGCCGCGGGCGCGACGCTGTCCAGCAGGGCGAGCAGTTCCCGGTCCTTCGCGGCCATGGCGGACCCGGACGCGGTCACCCCGGCGGCGGCCTCGGCCTCGGCGATCGTGGCGAGGAGCGCGGCCAGCTCGGCCGACACGGGCCCTTCGGCCGTCAGCCGTCCGTCCCGCGCCTGTCCCAGCAGCACCCTGAGCCGCCGGCGACGCTCCGCGATCTGCTCCTGCTGCCGGGCGAGATCCTCCTCCAGCTCCTCCAGCACCTCGACCAGCTCCCGCCCGGCGTCGTCGGCGAGCACGTCCCTGACCTCGTCGAGCCCGAGCCCGAGTTCGGTCAGCCGCCGGATCCGCGCGAGCAGCACGGCGTCCCGCACCGAGTAGTCCCGGTAGCCGTTGGCCCGCCGCATGGGCTCGGGCAGCAGGCCCTGGTGGTGGTAGTGCCGCACGGCTCGCGGGGTGACCCCGACGAGTGCGGCGATCTCTCCGATCCGCATGGCCTCAGTAGAAACCCTGACGCTGCGGCAAGGTCAAGCGAGCCTGCCGACTCGGTGGCGAACGCCCCCGGGCCCGGTGATCGTGTGCCACGATCGAGGGAAACAGTCCCTTCTCACGGACGGCGGGTGCAGCGATGTCCCAGTCTGGCGAGCGACCGAGGAAGGAGCGCGACATGACTGCCATGCCGCATGAACCACTCACGCAGGCGGACGTCCTGCTGGAGGGCTTCCTGGCGCTGGACACGCCGGAGGGCTTCCGCGCGGAGCTGATCGAGGGGGAGATCGTTGTGACACCGCCGCCGGACGGGGACCATGAGGACTACATCAACCTGATCGTGAAGCAAGTGATCAGGCGTTCGCGTACCGACATGGATTTCTCCGGGAACAAGGGCCTCAAGCTGATGAGCGCGCCCGACTGCTCGAGGGACCACGTCATCCCCGACGGCACGTTCGCGCCGGCCGAGCTGCGTCTGTACCGGGGCGCAGACTCGTGGATGCCCGCTGACGGCGTGGCCATGGTGATGGAGGTGACCTCCACCCGGCCGGACAAGGACCGCGAGGCCAAGCGCCGCTGTTACGCCCGGGCCGCCATCCCCCTGTATCTGCTGATCGACCGGGGTACGTCCGAGCTCGTCCTCTTCAGCGAACCGGAGGACAACGACTACCTCCAGCGGCGCACGATCCACTTCGGCAAGGTCCTGCCCCTGCCCGAGCCGTTCGCCTTCGAGCTGGACACCGCCGACTTCGTCTGAGGCGCGCGCTAGGGGTCCGCACCGCCGGGTAGCATGGTCACCACGGCAGACGAGCCGGGCGGACGGCCGCGTGAGGAACCCTTCGGGGCGCCTCCCGAGGAACGTCCGGGCTCCACAGGGCAGGGTGGTGGGTAACGCCCACCCGGGGTGACCCGCGGGACAGTGCCACAGAAAACAGACCGCCGGGGACCTCGGTCCCCGGTAAGGGTGAAACGGTGGTGTAAGAGACCACCAGCGCCTGAGGTGACTCAGGCGGCTCGGTAAACCCCACCCGGAGCAAGGTCAAGAGGGGCCACCCCCGAAAGGGACGGTGGGCCTGCGCGGACGATCGAGGGCTGCCCGCCCGAGTCCGCGGGTAGACCGCACGAGGCCGGTGGCAACACCGGCCCTAGATGGATGGCCGTCGCCCCGACGACCGCGAGGTCCCGGGGCACAGAACCCGGCGTACAGCCCGACTCGTCTGCCGCTCAATCATGTCTGCATCTCCTCCCGCCCAGTCGCCCGCATCTGTCATGCCTGCGACTTCTGGGCTCGACATGCCTCGCTGTCGTTGGTGCCGCGGGCGCGGTGAACTCTCACGGGACTGCTGCCTCTGGTCTTCATGGGCGGCTCGGCCGCGCCGCCCCGGAGGGGGCTCAGCCCGGTGTCGCGTTGTTCGCTCGGCCCGGACTCCACCATCAAGCTCCTCGACATAGCCGGGTCAGCGGAGTGATGTCGAAACTCATCGATGCGTAGCCATCGGCAGCCACACGCTACGGGCGCCTGTGCCAGAAGGCCTTGGCCTTCTGGCACAGGCGCCCGTCAGCTGTGCAGCGCCTCGTCAGGGACAGTTCTCGTTGATCTTGTACTGAAGGGCGCGGGGGTAGTCGTGACGGCTGAGGCGGACCTGGACCAGCAGCGGTCCCTGGTTGATCGAGTCGTTCGGCTCGCTGATGCGCTTCAGCACGGATTCCAGTTCTGCGTG
Organism: Streptomyces sp. NPDC053673; assembly: GCF_055585225.1. Taxonomy (NCBI): domain Bacteria; kingdom Bacillati; phylum Actinomycetota; class Actinomycetes; order Kitasatosporales; family Streptomycetaceae; genus Streptomyces; species Streptomyces sp. NPDC053673. The sequence goes on from NZ_JBVJKN010000017.1 coordinate 97,829, forward strand.
GGTGGCGACCGTCATGCCGGTCATCGGGCTCTTGGTCGAGCCGAAGACCTTGGCCAGCTGGTCGTAGTGCCACTGGTGCAGATTGTTGTAGAAGTCGGCGCCGTCGGACGGCTTCTGCTGGTAGTAGCACGGGTTGACCAGCATCTGCTCGATGCCGTAGAAGCCCTCGTTGTCCAGCACGAAGATCACCGAGTTCAGCCGGTGCCGGGTGTGTGTGGACAGTTCCTGGCATGTCTCCTGGAACGCGCCGTCGCCGACGAACACCATCGGCCGTTTGCCCGCGGCCTTCCGGGCCATCGCGACGCCGGTGGCCGCGCCGACCGAGTAGCCGATGGACAGCCACGCGTTCTGCGCCAGGTATCCGGCGCGCTCGACGCTGTGCAGGTTCATCGAGCCCAGGAGGGCGAACGCCGCGTCGGACAGGAGGGTGAACGGTGAGGTGACCTGGGTGCCCGTGCCTGTCGCCTGGCTGTCGAGGAAGCCGCTGATGTGCTGGAAGAAGCTGTCGTACGTCAGTTCCGCCTGGATGTCGGTGGCGCTGAGCTGGGCCTGGTAGGCGGCCGTGCTCTCGGGCACCGGCGCCCCTTCGGCGTGCGCCTGGGCGAAGTAGTCGGCGGCGAATGCGCCCGGGCCGAACTCGGTCACCAGCGCCTCGCGCAGTGTCGGGATGAACCGTTCCAGCTGGACGTCGGGGTAGTAGGAGGCGCCGACGCTCACTCCTTCGCGGGCGGCCACGCACCAGTCGTCGCCGATGTCCTGCTCGCCGCCGAGGTTCTTCGACGTCGACCAGGTACCCAGCCCGATGCGGCACTTGGCCCGCTGGAACACCTCCCGTACGTACGGATCACTGGCCTTGCCGTTGTAGACGCCGACGAATCCCGGGGTGTTCTCCGAGACCACGGACTTGCCTCCGACGTTCGTGCAGAACGGCATCCCGGTGTCCTGCACGAGCTCGGTGAAGGGCTGGGAGAGACGGAACCGGTCGATCTCCTCGCCCGCCCACAGGATGGGCGAGCCCTGCACTCCCCCCTTCTGTTTGACGAGGTCGACGGCGGCGGCGACCGCCTTGGCCAGCATGGTCTGGTTCTTGGGGGTGAACGGGCGCTGCCTGGGGGCCAGATGGCCCTGGGGTGCTTCGCATTCTGCGGCCCAGACGTCCTCCATGACCTCCAGATACACCGGCCGGCGCTCGGACAGGCAGGCGACGATGGCGCTGTCGATCTGCACGGGGGCCAGTCCCGGGTTGGAGATCACCTGTGCGTCGACCGTGACCTGGCGGTACACGTCGAGGTTGCTCTCCCGACGCTGACTCATGTGGGAGGTGAGCAGGCCGATGGCCTGGTAGTTCAGCCACTGCTCGTAGGTCGGGCAGGCGTTGATCGCGATGAGCGGCACATACTCGACGTAGGCGCCCCCGATGGGGTTGAGCAGGTTGAACGCTCCGACGCTGTAGGTGACGGCGACGGCGCCGACGCCGAAGCCGCCGTCAGGGGCGTCGGCGTGCCGGGCTCGGGCATAGGCGTCGGCCGCATAACCGGCCCCGACCTCGGTCGGGGTGCCCACCCACGTCACCTGCGGGTTGTGCTGCTTCATGATGGACAGGAACGGGCCCAGGTGGTTGCCGGGCACACCGAACAGGTGCTCGATTCTGAGCTGTTCGAGTCGAGTGGCCAGGTACCGCGCCACGTTCCATGTCGAGGACTGCTCCGTCACTGTGCCTGCACCTCCGTGAGCTGTCGCTCGTCCACCGCTTCGCGTCCCGCCTCGCGTTCCACGGGCACCGTGTAGGACGGAGGCGATGCCTTCTCGTGCACCTCGATGGCGGCGCGGACCGCCGTCTCCACGGCGCCCTCGATCCAGGCGTGCTTCAGCGAGGTGTGCTCGCCCGCGAAGTGCACCGGCCCTTCGGGCTTGACGGCGTCCAGGTGGAAGCTGGTCATCTGGTGCGGCGTGTAGATCGCGGCCTCACCGAAGGCGTACGGGTTGCGCAGCCAGCTCTGGGTCTGCCCGGCGCCTGTGTAGAACACCTCGATGCGGCGGCCGTGGACCAGTTGCAGGTTCCGCAGGGCGTGGACGTAGCGCTGCGCGTCCTCCATCGAGTCCCAGCGTGCCGCGTCGTCGGACCAGGAGTAGGTGGCCAGGACCACCCCGCCGCCCTTGCTGCCCGGCACCGGGTGGGATGGGTAGTACATGTACCGGTTGGGGTTGTCGGTGGTCGAACCGCCCCCGAACACATTGGTCGCCGGCCGAAGCGGTGCCCCGCGCAGCGGCTCCTTGCGGTAGTACTCGAGCTGCTTGGGGTCGATGAGCTGCTCCTGGACGCTGCCGTGGGCACCGAGCAGCCCCGTCGGCAGTGAACTCAGCTGGGACGGCAGGTCGTCCGCGGGCTCCACGGGGGCCTTGGCGGACTGCTGGTAGAAGCCGTACAGGCCCGGATCGATGGACTCCAGCTCCCGGCGCCAGTCCTCCTCGGTGAACTCCCACCACCGCTTGGAGAACTCCAGCAGCACCTTCGTCGCCTGGTCGTAGTGCGTCTCGATGACGGCCCGCCGCTTCTTGTACGAGAACGGCGGCGACACCTCGACGAAGCGGAAGCTCGAGAAGGGGATCGTGACGATCGCCATGTCACCCCTCCACACCCGGGGCGGTCCGCTCAGGGAGTCCTCGGGCTCGGTGTGGATCGCGACGGTGCGCCCCGGCTCCGGGCCCACGTCTTCGCGCCGCTCACCGTCCCGGCGCGGGTCCCAGTACTCCAGGCGGACCATCCGGTGTCCCCTCACCAGCTCGTTCTGAAGCCCTTCGGCGAGCTTGTCGGGCAGCATCTCGGTGCCGCCCTCGATCTCCCAGTAGGTGACGTTCGGGTTGATGTCGCTGCGGCCCAGGAAGCTGTGGAAGAACGACAGGTGGAGCCGCGAGGTGAGGTTCTCGATCGAGCCGGCGGCCTCGATGGCCTCGTCGCTCAGGCCGGCGTGGTCGCGCAGGAAGTCGCCCATCGAGCAGCGGTCGAAGTCGTGGACCACCCTCGCCCAGCCTTCGAGCCACTCCTTGAACGGCTTGTTCACCCGTTGCTGGGTGCCGTCCTGGCCGGTCACGGAGTCGGAGTAGTAGTCCCTGACCTCTTCCAGAGCATCGTTGATCATCTGGCTGGTGGTCAGCCGTGCTTCGTCCCCCGTCAGGTGGAAGCCCTCGTTGATCAGTGTGGGGTCGTCCGCGTACTCGGACCGGCGGGCCTGGACGGAGTTCATCTGGATCCAGGTGTCGTTCCGTTTGTGGGGCTCCCGGAAGTCGGGGCTGTCCTGTCCGTACCTCCACTCCTTACCGGTGAAGGACTTGTAGACCACCGGGGGTACGGGCGCCTTCTGGAAGCCCGTACGGGGGTCGACGTCGACGTTGTAGAACAGCCGGCGCTTCAGTCCGAGCTTGTCGATCAGGGCGAGGGTGAGGGGGTGGAAGTCGGGCAGCCGCATGGCTCCCGCCTCCGCGTACTGGGCCGGATCGGTGAACGGCCCCTGTTCCTCGCCCTCCCGGCGGCGGAAGGTCTTGATACGTCCGCCCACCCGGCTGGCGTTGGCCTCCAGGATCGTGACCTTGTGGCCGGCCTGCTTGAGCAGCGTCGCGGCCACCAGACCGGAAATCCCGGCCCCGACGATCAGCACCTCCTTCGGCCGCCCGGGCGGCCGAACGGGAGCCAGCCCCCGGTCGATGAGGACGTCGAGGAATCGCAGCTTCAGGTCCTCGTTCTTCGGCTCGGGGCCGATCAGGAGCAGCTCGCGCGCCAGCTGGAGACAGGTCTCCCAGCGCACGCGGTTCCTCCAGAGGTCGGTTTGGGTGTTGTCCATGGCATCTGTTCCCTTCTGGGTGAAGCGAGAGCCGCGAGGCCCGACCGCTACGGCACGTCGGCCGTCCGTGGCCGCGCGGCCACGGACGTTCCACGGACGGCCGACGTGTGCCGCATCACCACGCCGTGGGCCGGTCGGGCAGGCCGTTGCTCGTGTTCCTGGATGAGCGAGAACCGGCCGGGTGGGCGCGGGCTCGCCGGGCGCAGGCGGGAGGCAGCGTCGCGGAACAACTCCCTGCGGCACGTAGGAAGGCAGGGCGGCCCGCAATAACCGGGGCTGAGGTGGATGGACCGATGGACGGACCGGCAATGGAAGCATGCTCGAATACGAAACGTACTCGAACATGCACAATTAGTACTTTTGTCGCCCGGGTCCCGGGTGTCAACTCGAAGCCGGGAGACTCCCGCGGGAGCATCCAGAACGAGTACATGCACGGTCCCCGCCGGAGGCCGAAGCCGACCGGGGCGTCGTCGACAGTCCGGGCGGAGAACCGACCTGCCGGGTGACCCGGCTGACCGGCCAGGTCACCCGGCCGGCGCCCACCAGGTCTCAGAGGCTGGCGTGGCGCACGAGCCATCCCCCGTCCGGGTGGCGCGAGGGCGAATGGCGGGCAAGGCCCGTCGTCACCGCCGCCGGGCCGGTCCGCGGGTCCGACCCGTGATCCGGCACCACAACAAGTGGATCGGAGCCGCTTGCCACGGTCGCCGTCAGACCAGCACGATCGGGCCGCCGAGCTGCTGGTGCGCGGCCTGGACCAGGTCGCGGTACTCGGTCCAGGCGAAGCTCTTGCGGCCGTCCGGCCAGGCGTCGGTGCTCGGCCGGTAGATCCGCCGGAGGGCCGTAATGACGCGTCGTCAGGGATGCGGTCGGGTTCGTCAAGGCCGGCTGGGATCGAGGTCAGCGGCGAGGGTGTGGCCCGGGGAGAGCGTCAGGAGCCGATTGCCTGTGGGTAGTCGAAGAAGCCGCTCGGGTCGTACTCCCGCTTCACGTGGACCAGCCGGGGGTAGTTCGCACCGTAGTACGCCTGGCGCCAGTCCCTCAGCTTTGGATCGGGAAAGTTCTGGTACGAGTGCTCAGGGGGCGCGCCGTCGAAGATGGCGTCGTAGAAATCCCGGAGCCAGCGCAGATTCGCGGCGGCGACATCGGGGTGGTCGTAGTCCGCCCAGTTGGTCTCGGCGGCCAAGATGAACGTGCTGCCTCGGTGCACGAACGCGGTCGCTTCCGGTGGCACCTGGTTGATCTGCCCGCCGAGCGCGAACATCGCGAACCCGGCTCCGTCCTCGTTGCCGCTGCCCGGCCAGGCGAGCAGCTGCTCGGCCGCGGCGCCGACCTGCTCGTCGGTGAGGAGTGTCCGCGAGGTCAGGATCCCTGACTTGGAGGCGAACTTCACCACGGGAGTGGTGGCGCTCAGCAGCTCACTCGCCTGGGCCGGGGTGACCTCCCGGATGGCGGCGCTGTTCTGGGCACGCTCGTCGGTTGTGCCGATGGCAAGCAGCGGGGCGAGGATCGCCCGCAACTCGTCGACGGTTCCGTAGTGCTGGCCGATCATATTGACGTTGGCGTTCGTGCGGATCTGGTCCCGGGTCCGCCCGTGGGTGCCGATTCCGAGGCGGCAGTGGAACCGCTTGTCGTTCAAGGTGTCCTGGACGATCTGTTGTGTGGTCGCCACCACCGGCCGTACGGAGTCCAGGCTCCAGCGGAGCTGGTAGAACCCCACATTGCCCTGGAACTGCTCGTACGTGAGGGTGAACGAGGTGTGCACCCCGAAGTTGTTGCCCGCGCCGCCCCGGCAGGCCCAGAACAGATCGGGCTCCGAATCCTCACTGGCCTCGACCACCCGGCCGTCCGCCAGCACGACGGTCGTGGCGACCAGGCGGTCGCAGGTCAGGCCGAACATCTTGTCGCTGAAGCCGATACCTCCGCCCAGCACCAGTCCCGCGACCCCGACCGAGGGGCAGCGGCCGGTCGGTACGAAGATGCCCTGGTCCTCGAGCAGCGGGTGCAGGTCGCCGTTGGTGACCCCGGCCCCGACGGTGACGGTGCCCGCGTCGTGGACGACCTTGATCGGCCCGTATGCCCGAGCGCGGGCGGCTCTCCGCTGCGGAGTGGAGACGATGCTCTTCATCCGGCTCATGTTGAGCAGCAGGCCCGTGGTGGTGGAGTAGCCGGCGTAGTTGTGTCCCAGCCCGGTGCGAGGCACGGCGGGCAGCCCCACCGCGCGGGCCCAGCGGATCGCCTCGTGTACGTCCCTTGTGGTGGCGCAGGCAACGATTCCGGCGGGGTGGATCCCGGCGTACCGGTGGTTGAACGGGATCGCCAGCGGAGGGTAGTCCGGGTTTCGCGGACGGTAGAGGGTGGCGCCGGGGGAGAGTGACGCAGCCAGCCGCTCCCAGTCCCGACGGCTGACCGACTCCGCCGCCTCGGTTGCCGCAGCGGCATCGGGCGACGCCTTCAGAGCCACCGCCCCGGCGCCGAGGGCGCTGAGGGTGCCTGCCCGCAATACGTCCCGTCTGTTGATCACTGTGGCCTGCCTTCGCGAAACCGCCGGAGGCTCGGTCGCCTCCAGAATGAGCGGTCAACCGATCGTGACCACCGCGGCCGCTCAGCGTGCCCCGCCCACAAGCCGGCCACTCGAAAGCGTGCCTCCCGCGCGGCCTGATGGCCGAGCAGGAGGCTCGTAACCCGGATGCAGCTCCGCCCCTTGGATGTGTGTTTCTGATCAGCTGACCTGCCCGTTCTCCCGTTCAAGTTCCATGCCGGTTGGACCTACTTGAATCCGTCTGACTCGAATCGGACTCTCGATCAGTCTTCGAAAGACAGACTTTTGCGCGCAAGCCGGGCAGGTGACAGATGCTGTGAAGCTGAACCGCCGGGTATCGGTGGTGACGCGCTGAAGCTCGACCCCCATGGGCCTTGCACGCGAGGTGGATCGCCTACGCCGTGCCGACCGCCAGGAGATGCGACGAGGCGGCCGGCAGATCGAAGTACGGTTCGGCGAGCCGGGCGGCTTCCAGGGCGGCTGCGAACAACGGCCCCTCGGTATCGAGTCGTTGGCCGTTCGGCGAGCGGGGCGGCTTCCAGGGCGGCTGCGAACAACGGCCCTGGGCATCGAGTTGTTGGCCGGCGTGCTGCTCGGCCGCCTTCAGTTGCCCGTCGCATTTCTCCACGGCACGGGCTGACCGGTACCGCCGGCCAGGACGGGCGCGGCGCCCCGCCCCTGACCAGGGGCGCCGCGCCGCGCCGCCGTCACCCCAGCGCCTTGTCCAGGTTGAACGCCGCGCTGATCAGCGCCAGGTGGGTGAACGCCTGCGGGAAGTTGCCTATCTGCTCGCCCGTGCGGCCGATCTCCTCCGCGTACAGGCCGAGGTGGTTCCCGTACGTGAGCATCTTCTCGAAGGCCAGCCGCGCCTCGTCCGCGCGCCCGGCGCGGGTGAGCGCCTCGACGTACCAGAAGGAGCAGATCGAGAACGTGCCCTCCTCGCCCCGCAGGCCGTCCGGGCTGGCCTGTGGGTCGTAGCGGTAGACCAGGGAGTCGGAGACCAGCTCCTCGCCGAGCGCGTCCAGGGTGGACAGCCATTTCGGGTCGGTCGGGGAGATGAACTTGGCCATCGGCATCATCAGCACGGAGGCGTCGAGGACGCTGCCGCCCTCGTACTGGACGAATGCCTTCCGGTCGTCCGACCAGCCGCGCCGCATGATCTGCCGGTAGATCGTGTCGCGTTGCCCGGCCCAGCGCACGATGTCGGCGGGCAGCCCCCGGTGCCGGGCGATCCGGATGGCCCGTTCGATCGCCACCCAGCACATCAGGCGGGAGTAGAGGAAGTTCTTGCGTCCCCCGCGGGTCTCCCAGACGCCCTCGTCGGGCTGGTCCCAGTTCTCGCACACCCACTCGACCAGTTCGCAGACCGTGTCCCAGTGCGCGCTGGAGATGGGCTCCCCCCACTTGTCGTAGAGGTAGATCGAGTCGATGAGCGCGCCGTAGATGTCCAGCTGCAGCTGGTCGACGGCGCTGTTGCCGACGCGTACGGGGGCGGAGCCCAGATAGCCCTCGAGGTGGGACAGCTCGCGCTCGGGCAGCTTCCGGCGGCCGTCGATGCCGTACATGATCTGCAGCGGTCCCGAGCCGGCGCAGGAGATGCAGACGTGCTCGGTCAGGAACTGCATGAAGGCCTTGGCCTCGTCGGTGAAGCCCAGCCGGAGCATCGCGTAGACGCAGAAGGCCGCGTCGCGGATCCAGACATACCGGTAGTCCCAGTTCCGCTCGCCGCCGATCTGCTCGGGCAGGCTGGTCGTCGGCGCGGCCACGATGGCGCCGGTCGGTGCGTAGGTGAGCAGCTTGAGCGTCAGCGCGGAGCGGTGCACCATCTCCCGCCAGCGTCCGCGGTAGCGCGACTTGGACAGCCACCGCCGCCAGTACCGGACGGTGGCCTCGAACAGGTCCTCCGCCTCGGCGACGGGGCAGGCCCGCGGCCGCACCTCGCCGCCGACCCGGTCGAGCGCGAAGACGGCGGTCTCTCCCTCGTGCAGCTTGAACAGCGACCACACGTCCCGGCCGTCGCTCTCGACCGGGACGCTGGACGTCAGCGCGAGGGTGAGGTCGGGCGACTCGAAGACGGGGTAGCCGTGCTCGGTGCGGACGGTGTGCGGCTGGCTCCCGTAGTCGAAGCGGGGCGCCACGACGGCGCGGAACGGCAGCGATCCGCGGACGCAGATCACCCGGCGGATCAGCCGGTGCCGGTCGGCCTCGCCAGAGTCGTCGACGACGGGCATGAAGTCCTGGACCTCGCCGACCCCGTCGTCCGCGAAGAAGCGGGTGATGAGCACGTTGGTGTCGGGGAAGTAGAACTGCTTCGTCCGCGTCGGCACGTCCGGGGCGAGCTCGAAGGAGCCTCCCCGCTCGGCATCGAGGATCGAGGCGAAGACACTGGGCGCGTCGAAGCAGCCGCAGCAGTACCAGTCGATCGTGCCGTTCGTCCCCACCAGCGCGGCACTGCGCAGATCCCCGATCAGCCCGTGCTCGGAGACGGGCAGATAGCGGGGAGTGCCCGAGCTCCCGGGGCCGTGGGCCGCACTCGGGACCCCTTGGGCGGCCTCTTGGGTCACAGCCTCAGCAGCCACGGGTCGGTCCTCCCTCTGCCTGGCGGCGTATAGGCCTGAACCTCCGCAATTCAGTCTAGGTCGCGTGGCGCGTTTACCCGCTGGGCAGAGCGGCGTCACCGTCTGTGTGCGGATGGTGACGCCGCCTGCGGGCGTACCCGCCGGTGCCGTCAGAACACGAACGGGCCGGGGTTCTGCGGAGTCGTCGCGTTGCAGGTCGCCGTGATGCCGAAGACCACGACCGTGAGGGACTTTCCTTCGAGGCTGTCGCCCGCGGCGACCGTGCCGTTCAGCGGTCCTGAGGCGACCGCGCCGCCCGCCGGGATCGCCGGGTTGGCGTTGCCGGTGAACGTCGCCGTGTCGGAGCCGTTCTTGGTCAGGGTCAGGGTGGACTTGACGGAGTTCGCGGAGATGGGGATGGGGGAGGTGATGGCGGCGGTGGAGACACTGATCGTCGCGGCCGTGCCGTCCTGCGTGGCCGTGAGGGTCGCCTCGCCGGAGCCGAACGAACCACAGTCGAACGACAACGTTGCCGTCGTCGGGTCGACCGCGTTGGCCGCGGGGGCCATGGCCAGTGTGCCCACGGCCAGCGCGGCCAAGAGGGCAGTGCCGATACCGAGTGTGCCGTGCTTCATGGGGGGTCCCGCCTTCGTGTGTGGGGGTTCACGGGATGGCGTCGCCGACTGCCGCTGTCTGCGCCTGGCGTCAGCTCCCCGGCGGGGCTGATGGGCAGTCAGTGACGCTTGTCATTGCTGCAGGAACCCCTGGAGAAAGCAAGGCCGTTCACATGAATCCCCGCACGCGTCGGCCAGATCAGGCCACCGGCGCGGACGGTGCGGACGCTCGGCCGGCGAGCAGGCCGTCAAGTTCCTCCGGCCGCTCCGGAACTGCCCCTTCGCAGATCGAGCCCTCTTCCAGGAGACGGACAGGCCGACATCACTCGATGGCCTCTTCGAGGCCACCCCCGGGCTCTGGCCCGCACAGCACCGCTACGCGGCCGACACCCTGTGGTCGGACGCGGGCCTCGGGACGCTGCCGGCCAAGCTCGCGGAGCGGTCGAGTTCCTGTCTGACGCCCTGAGCAGCTCCTGCCTGACGCCCCGAGGAACCGGGCCGGACCCCCGGCGCGGAGTGACGCGCCACGGCTGGGTCAAGGTCCGCGGGGTGGGGCGTTCCGGGGTGTACGGGTGAGGTCACGTACCCGCCTGCGTATCCCCGTACCAGAGGAGCGACCATGACCATCTCCGTGGACCGGCTCAGTGACCCGGCCGTACGCGCCTTCGTCAAGGCCATCAACTCCGGCGACCGCGAGGCCTTCATGGCCGCGCTCGCACCGGACGCGACGATGTCCGACGACGGTTCGGACCGCGATCTCGACGACTGGACCGACAAGGAGATCTTCGACTCGCGCGGGCACATGGAGGTCGAGTCCGAATCGGACGAGGGGCGCTCGCTCGTCGCCCGGTACCGCAACGAGACGTGGGGCGAGATGCGGACGAAGTGGCGGTTCACCGTCGAGAGCGGGAAGATCGCGCGCTTCGACACCGGCCAGGCGTAGACGAGCCGGTCCGAGGACTCCGCCGGACAGGCCCATGCCCTGGAGCGCGCTCCAACTCCTGGCGTGCGCACACGTCTTCGACATCCGCCGCACCCCCAACGAACACCTCACCTTCGGCGGTGGCGGCCCGCACTACTGCCTGGGCGCCGGGCGCGCCCGTTCGCAGATCACGGCCCTCACCCGGGAGCTGCTGCGCCGCCATCCGCACGTCGAGCTGACGGGCGAACCGCGGCGCATGCGCTCCGACTTCATCAACGGGATCAAGCACCTGCCGGTGCGCTTCAGCTGACGCGTCGGCTGATGTGTCGGCTGACGCCTCAGCCGATACGCGTCCCCGCGCCGCTGACACGGATGCGCGGGTCGCCCGCGCGCAGCGTCACCGTGAGCACGCCCGGACGGCCCAGGTCCTCGCCCTGGTGCAGGGTGAGGACGGCGTCCTCGGAGACCAGTCCGAGCTCGCGGACGTACGCGCCGAACGCGGCGGCCGCGGCGCCGGTCGCCGGGTCCTCCACGACACCACCGACGGGGAACGGGTCGCGGACGTGGAAGACGGTGGGGGACTCCCGCGACACCAGCTGGACGGTGGTCAGGTCCAGGCGGTGCATCAGGGCTTCGAGGCGGGCGAAGTCGTACGCGAGGTCCGCGAGGCGCGCGCGGGTCGCCGCCGCGATGACCAGATGGCGGGCGCCGGCGAAGGCGATACGGGGCGGGAAGGCGGGGTCGAGGTCGGCGGCCGGCCAGTCGAGCGCGGCGAGCGCCTCCGTGAGGTCGTCTTCGGCGATCTCCTCGATGTGCGGCTCGACACTGGTGAGCGTGGCGCGGAGCGCCCCGCCCTCCTCGGTCACCGACACCGGCACGGTCCCCGCGGGTGTGGCGAACAGCAGCTCCCCCGGCCCCATGCGCTCGGCGAGCGCAAGGGCGGTGGCGACGGTGGCGTGCCCGCAGAACGGCACCTCGGCCTTGGGGCTGAAGAACCGGAGGGTGTACGCCCGGCCGTCCGCGCTGCCGAGCCCCTCCGGGGGAGCGGTCAGAAACGCCGACTCGGAGTACCCCAGCTCGGCGGCGATCCCCAGCATGTCGCTGTCGTCCAGCCCGGCGGCGTCCAGCACGACACCTGCGGGGTTTCCGCCGTCCGGGTCGCTGGAGAACGCGGTGTAACGCAGCACCTCGGGCTGCCTATTGATCGTCATGCCGTGCCCAACGCCTGACCCCGGCGCGCTGTTCCCGAACTGGGGCATGCCCCCAGACCCTGCCTGGGCTCCGCCCCGACCGGCCCCCGGCCCGCGCCGGATGGGCGCCTGCGGCGGGCCCACGCGGCGGAGCCGCGCATCGACACAGCGGGAAGGGGCGGGGAGAGGAGAAGTCACCCCCGGCCGATGTACGGCATCGTCGTCGCCATCACCGTCGCGAACTGCACATTCGCCTCCAGCGGCAGCTCCGCCATGTGCCGCACCGTCCGTGCGACGTCCGCCGCGTCCATCACCGGTTCGGCAGCCAGCTCGCCGTTGGCCTGGAGGATGCCCGTCCGCATGCGGGCCGTCATCTCGGTCGCCGCGTTGCCGATGTCGATCTGGCCGCAGGCGATGCGGTAGGGGCGGCCGTCCAGGGACAGGGACTTGGTCAGGCCGGTCATGGCGTGCTTCGTCGCCGTGTACGCCACCGAGTGCGGCCGCGGCACGTGCGCCGAGATGGAGCCGTTGTTGATGATCCGGCCGCCCTGCGGGTCCTGGTCCTTCATCAGGCGGAAGGCTGCCTGGGCGCACAGGAAGGACCCGGTCAGATTGACGTCCACGACGTGCCGCCACGCCTCGTAGGGGAGGTCCTCGACCGGGACGCCGCCGGGCCCGAACGTGCCCGCGTTGTTGAAGAGCAGGTCAAGGCGCCCGTACCGGTCGCGCACCGCCGCGAAGAGGGACGTCACCTCGTCCGGTGACGTGACGTTCGTGGGTACGCACACCACGTCCGCGTCGCCCGCCAGCGCCGCCGTCTCCTCCAGAGCCTCGGCCCGCCGTCCGGCCACTGCGACCGACCAGCCCGCGCCCGCGAGGGCCAGCGCGACACTCCGGCCGATGCCCGAACCCGCGCCTGTGACCACGGCGACACTTCCGCGTTCTGCGTTCATGGGCCCGCAGCGTACGGCAGGCCCACGTACCCGGATCTCATCCGTCCGCCACGCGGATGTTGTGTACCCGACAACCCTGGGACGTCGCCCCCCACTGCAATGCGACTGACAACAGCCGTAAGGGGAGGGGTACATGACACCCGTACACCAGCACTCGGCAGAATTCCGCGCCGCCGCCCGGCACTTGGGCCGCCGCCGCTTCCTCACCGTCACCGGCGCCGCCGCCGCGCTCGCCTTCGCCGTGAACCTCCCGGCCGCCGGCACCGCGAGCGCCGCCGAGCTGGACGCGAAGAAGCTCACCGAGGACCCGTTCACCCTCGGCGTGGCGTCCGGCGACCCGCTGCCCGGCTCCGTACTGCTGTGGACCCGGCTCGCGACCCGCCCGTACGAACCGGACAGCGGACTGCCCGACGCGCGCATCCAGGTCAAGTGGGAACTCGCCCATGACGCCCGCTTCACGCGCATCGCCAGACGCGGACAGGCGACCGCCCATCCCGAGTTCGACCACAGTGTCCATGTCGAGGTCACCGGCCTCGACGCCGACCGCGTGTACTACTACCGCTTCCGCGCCGGCAGCTGGATCAGCCCCACGGGCCGCACCCGCACCGCCCCCCGCGCCGCCGCCCGGATCTCCGAGCTGAAGCTCGCCGCCGTCTCCTGCCAGGCCTACCATGACGGCTTCTTCACCGCGTACAAGCACCTCGCGGAGGAGGACCTCGACGCCGTCTTCCACCTCGGCGACTACCTCTACGAGTACGCCGTCAACGCCGTCGGCGGTGCCCGCAACTACACCGACCGGCGGCTGCCCGCGCACTTCAACCGCGAGACGATCACCCTCGAGGACTACCGGCTGCGCTACGCGCTCTACCGCAGCGACGAGCACCTGCGTGCCGCGCACGCCGCGCACCCCTTCGTCGTCACCTGGGACGACCACGAGACCGAGAACAACTACGCGGACGACATCCCCGAGAACGACGTCCCGCCGGAGGAGTTCCTGCTGCGCCGCGCCGCCGCGTACCGCGCCTACTGGGAGAACCAGCCGCTCAGGAAGCCCCAGCAGCCCGACGGCCCGGACATGCAGCTCTACCGCCGCTTCCGCTTCGGCCGGCTCGCCCAGTTCGACATCCTCGACACCCGCCAGTACCGCTCCGACCAGGCGTACGGAGACGGCTGGCAGACGCCGGGGCCCGAGTCCGAGGACCCGGCGCGCACCATGACCGGCGAGACCCAGGAGCGCTGGCTGCTCGACGGCTGGCAGGCGTCGGACGCCGTCTGGAACGTCGTCCCCCAGCAGGTCACCTTCGCCCAGCGGCGCAACGTCCCCACGTCCGACTTCAAGCTCTCCATGGACGCGTGGGACGGCTACCCGGCCTCCCGCAAGCGGATCCTCGACGGCGCCGAGGCCGCCGGCGTCGACAACCTCGTCGTCCTCACCGGCGACGTCCACGTCGGCTACGCCTTCGACCTGAAGAAGGACTTCGACGACCCGGCTTCCCGGACCGTCGGCACCGAGTTCGTCGCGACCTCCATCAGCAGCGGCAAGGACGGCGCCGACAAGCCCGCGAACTGGGACAACCTCACCCGGGCCAACCCCCACATGAAGTTCTACAACGGCCGTCGCGGCTATGTGACGGTCACCCTCACCACCGAGCTGGCCCGCGCCGACTTCCGGACCGTGTCCGCGGTGACCACCCCGGGCGCGCCCATCACCACGGCCGCGTCGTTCGTCACCGAGGCCGGCGACCCCGGTCTCAAGCCCGCGTAGGTTCCGACCCGTCTACCGGTCTACCGGTAGACCGGTAGAGGAGTGGACGGGTAGACGACTAGCGGACGCCGACGCGGTCCCGTACCGCGTCGAGCGTCCGCATCACCGTGAGCGAAATCCGGCGCACCAGGCACGCCAGGCGCACCAGGCGCAGACGGCACAGCCATGGACAGAAAGGTCTCGACCACTCCGGCGAGCTGAGAACATGGGCGGGACGCCCAGAACAGGAGCTGTTGATGCCGGAGAGCAGCCGGACCACACAAGGACACATAGCCGGCGCCGATCCGGCACCAGCACCCGCCGTCACCGCCGCAGCCGCGCGCCGTGCGGGTCTCCTCGTCACCCTCGTACTCGGCGGTCTCACCGCGCTGCCCCCGCTCTCCATGGACATGTACCTCCCGGCCCTGCCGGAGGTCACCGGGGCACTCCGCGCACCTGCCGCGACCATCCAGCTCACCCTCACCGCCTGCCTCGCGGGCATGGCGCTCGGACAGCTCGTCGTCGGGCCCATGAGCGACAAGTGGGGCCGTCGTCGCCCGCTCCTCATCGGCATGGTCGTGTACGTCGCCGCCACCGCGGTCTGCGCGCTCGCGCCCACCGCCGAACTGCTCATCGGCTTCCGGCTGCTCCAGGGCCTGGCCGGAGCCGCCGGGATCGTCATCGCCCGGGCCGTCGTCCGTGACCTCTACGACGGCGTGGAGATGGCCCGCTTCTTCTCCACCCTGATGCTGATCTCGGGAGTGGCCCCGGTCGTCGCGCCACTCATCGGCGGCCAGATCCTCCGGGTCACCGACTGGCGCGGCGTCTTCCACGTCCTCGCCGTGATCGGTGTGCTGCTCACCCTCGTCGTGGCGAAGTGGCTGCACGAGACGCTGCCGCCGGAGCGGCGGCACAGCGGCGGCGTCGGCCAGGCCCTGCGCACCATGCGGGGCCTCCTCGCCGACCGCGTGTTCACCGGCTACGTGCTGGCGGGCGGACTCGCCTTCGCCGCCCTCTTCGCGTACATCTCGGCGTCGCCGTACGTCGTCCAGGAGATCTACGGGGCCTCGCCGCAGACGTTCAGCCTGCTCTTCGGGCTCAACTCGATCGGCCTGGTCGCGGTCGGCCAGATCAACGGCAAGCTGCTCGTCGGTCGGGTCAGCCTCGACAAGGTCCTCGGCTTCGGACTCGCCGTGGTCATGCTGGCCGCGCTCGCGCTGCTGCTGATGACGACGGGCGTCTTCGGCCGGCCGGGTCTGGCGCCCGTGGCGGCCGGGCTGTTCGTGCTGATGTCCGCGATGGGCCTCACGCTGCCGAACACCAACGCGCAGGCCCTGATGCGCACCCCGCACGCCGCGGGCTCGGCGTCCGCGCTGCTCGGCACGTCCTCGTTCCTCATCGGGGCGGTCGCCTCACCGCTCGTCGGGATCGCGGGCGAGACGACCGCGGTGCCCATGGCCGTGGTGCAGCTGGTGTGCGCGCTCGGTGCGGCCGCCTGTTTCCTGGGGCTGTGCCGGCCGTGGCGCCGTACCGCCGACGACGCCCGGTCCGCGCGTACGTAACCGCTCATTCCGCCCGTACGTAGCCGATCAGGTGCAGCCGGTCCTTCGTGTCCGTCCAGCGGAAGAGCCCGACCTCTGAGGCCTCGCCGTCCGGCAGCCGGACGTTGCGGGAGAGCGCCTCGGGCACCCAGGTCGTGAGGTCCACCTCGTACGGGGCGCCCCCTCCCGCCAGCGCCTCCGCCGGGCTGCGGGTGTTCATCGCCCCGTACGCGACGCCGTCGTCGGTCACCGTCGTCAGCGTCAGGGGGCGGGTGCCGTCCTCCTCCTCGAAGCACCGGCCGGTCCGCTCCTCCAGATCGAAGGCGAGACTCCCGGCGACCAGATAGCGGCCGTCGGGCGAGACCGCGGCCTGCGGATACTCGCCGGGCTCGATCGCCGGCTTATGGCATTCGGTCTTGACCAGCGGCTTTCCGGTCGTCGCATCGTGCACCGCCCAGATGTCGCGGGTGTCGGCTCCCTTGGTGCCCTTCGCCTTCCGCCAGCGCACCAGCAGCCGTTCGGCGGTCAGCGAGGTCGGGGTGCCGTACGCGCGGTCCGCGCCGGCCGGGGCGATGTTCCGGCTGAACCAGCCGCCCCGCACCCAGAACTCCCGGGCCCCGCTGACCAGCAGGCCCTGCGCGGTCAGCCCGCGCACCTCGGTCAGCTGCCGGCAGCTGGCGCAGCCCTTCGGATGGCGCAGTTCCTTCGGCGCGGTCAGGGATACCTCGCCGGTGTCCGGGTCGACGACCGCGCTGCGGGCGCCGCCGTCGCCGATCAGGATGCCGGGACCGGCGCCGGAGACGGTCGGCGCCCCGGTCCAGGGCACCTCGACGCGCTGCCGGGTGCCGTCGAGGGCGGCGTAGACGTCCAGGGAGACGAAGGTGCCGGCGGGGGTGAGGTAGTCGCGTCCGGCCTTCCCGTACGACCAGACGACGAAGAACTGCCGGTCGTCCTTCGTGACGGAGAGCAGCCGTGGAAAGTTCTCCGGGCCGGCCAGTGCGGAGAACGGTTCACCCGACCAGCCGCGCTTGCCGGTCCCGGCGTTCAGGGTCCGCAGCCGGAAGCGGTCGTCCGCCGCCCGCTCCAGATGGGCGATCAGCCCGGTCTCGCGGGCGAGCGCGTACTCGGGCGAGGCGTCGGGCACCTCCCAGCCCCGGGCGGTGTCGTACGCGGCGGGGACGGTGAGCTGCGTGGCCGGACCCGAGCTCTTCCGGGCCGGTTGCTTCGGCTTGCCGCCGCTGTTGTCGTCCTTGCCCCCGCCGCCGCAGGTGGCGAGCAGGAGGATCATCGCCAGGACGGCGACTCCCGCCACCAGAGTCATGCGTACGACCCGCTGTCTCATGGTCCCCCCGATGAGCGTGCTGCCGGTCAACGGCCGCCAGACTAGCAACTGGCCCTGTACCCACAGCAGTTCGGTTCCGTAGCCGTTCTGTCCCGGTTCGGTACGGGCGTCCGGCCCGGGCGGGAAGGCGATCCGTGGCCGGGGACTGTCCTAGAATTCGCCGGTGAACGCCACCCTCCCCGATGCCCTCGCCGGCCTCCTCGACGGTCTGCCGCAGAGCCGAGTCACCCAGGCCGTGGACCGGCTGATCGCCAGCTACCGGGGGGCTACGCCGACGGACGCGCCGGTGCTGCGCGACCGGGCGGATGTCGCCGCGTACGCCGCGTACCGGATGCCCGCGACGTTCGAGGCGGTACGGTCCGCGCTCACCGCCCTGCGCCGGGCCGCGCCCGACTGGGTGCCGGCCACCCACACCGACATCGGCGGCGGCACGGGCGCGGCGAGCTGGGCGGTCGCAGACGCCTGGCCGGAGGGCTCCCACCGCACCACCGTCCTCGACTGGGCGGAGCCCGCGCTGGCGCTCGGCCGGGAGCTGGCGGCGGTCGCGGACTCGCCCGCGCTGCGGGGCGCCGAGTGGCGGCGGGCGCGGATCGGCGAGGCGATGCGGCTGGAGCCGGCGGACCTGATCACGGTCTCGTACGTGCTGAAGGAACTCGACGGGGCGGACCGGACGGCGGTCGTCACGCAGGCCGCGGCGGCGGGCCAGGCGGTCCTGATCGTCGAGCCGGGGACCCCAGACGGCTACGAGCGGATCATCGCCGCGCGCGACCAGCTGATCGCCGCGGGTCTGCGCGTCGCGGCGCCTTGCCCGCACAGCACGGACTGCCCGATCGTCCCGGGTACGGACTGGTGCCACTTCGCTGCGCGCGTCAGCCGGTCCTCGCTGCACCGCCAGGTGAAGGGCGGGTCACTGGCGTACGAGGACGAGAAGTTCAGCTACGTCGCCGCGACCCGCTTCCCGGTGACCCCTGCGGCTTCCCGCGTCACCCGTAAACCCCAGCTCCGCAAGGGCCAGGTCCTCCTGGAACTGTGCGACGCGGACGAGACCCTCCACCGCGCGACGGTGACGAAGCGCCACGGCCCCTTGTACCGCGCTGCCCGCGACACCGCCTGGGGCGACGACTGGCCTCCGGCGCCCTGAGCGGCCCGGTGGTGCCGGTTCCTGTCCGGCGGGCCGGTGTGTCCGTCCTCAAGCGCCGGACGGGCTGTGGTGGTGGCGGTCCCCGTCCGGCGGGCCGGGGGTGGCGCCCCGCGTCCAACTCGGGTGGGGCCGGTGTGTCCGTCCTCAAGCGCCGGACGGGCTGTGGTGGTGGCGGTCCCCGTCCGGCGGGCCGGGGGTGGCCGCCGGCGTCCAACTCGCGGCGGGCCAAGGCCGTCTGCCGCGTGCAACGCGTAGTGGGCCGCCGGGGTGCCCGTCGCCGCGCGAAGCTGCCGTGGCTCCGCAGGGGGCTGCTGGGGATACCCCGTACCCCCAGCACTCACCGCGCCCCGGGGCGCAGGGGGTACGGGGTATCCCCGTACCCCCGCGAGGTCAGGAGCGAAGCTCCTGCGTGCAGCACTTCACGCTGCCACCGCCCTTCAGCAGCTCACCCAGGTCCATCCCCATCGGCTCGAAGCCCCGGGCCCGCAGGGGCTCGAAGAGCCCCAGGGCCCCCTGCGGCAGCAGGACGTGGCGGCCGTCGCTGACCGCGTTGAGGCCGAACGCCGCCGCGTCCGCCTCGCGGGCGATGAGGGCGTCGGGGAAGAGGCGGGCGAGGACCGCGCGGCTGCCGGGGGAGAAGGCGCCGGGGTAGTACATGATCTCGTCCGTCGCGTCGTCGAGGACGGACAGCGCCGTGTCGAGGTGGTAGTAGCGCGGGTCCACCAGATCGAGCCCGATCACGGGCCGGCCGAAGAACTCCTGGGCCTCGTCGTGCGACAGCGGACTCGACCGGAAGCCCCGGCCGGCCAGCACATAGGTCGACGTGATCGCGAAGTCGCCCTCGCCCTCGTTGATGTGCGCGGGCTCATGGATCTCGGTGAAGCCGTGCGCGCGGAACCAGTCCAGATGCGCCTGCGCCTCCGCGGCCCGCTCCGGGTACGCGAAGCGCGCGCCGAGCACCCGTCCGTCGACGACGGTCGCGCCGTTCGCGGCGTAGACCATGTCGGGCAGGTCCGCCCGCGGCTCCAGCAGCTCCACGGTGTGGCCGAGCGCGCGATAGCGGTTGTGCAGGTCCTCCCACTGGGCCAGCGCCAGCGACAGGTCGACAGGCTTCCCGGGGTCCATCCAGGGGTTGATGGAGTACGTCACCTCGAAGTGCGTGGGTGGGCACATCAGGTAGCGGCGGGATCTAGCGTCACGAGGCAATGCAGGCTCCTCACGAGCGGCAGGGCGCACGGTTGTGCGTGCAGCCATGGTGCGTCGTACGAGCCCTTCGCGCTGTGATCCGAACGGGTGGTTCGTCACACATACCGCCCCCGTTCAACAAGACGATACGTTTCGTCGCATCGGTTGGTAGATTGGCGCCATGGCAGAGACCAAGGCCCCTGATTCCTCCCGCCGCAGCGAACGCTCCCGCCGCGCCATCTACGACGCCGCCCTCGCCCTCGTCGGCGAGGTCGGCTACACCAGGACGACGATCGAGGGCATCGCCGCCCGCGCCGGAGTCGGCAAGCAGACCATCTACCGCTGGTGGCCCTCCAAGGCTGCGGTCCTCCTCGAAGCCTTCCTCGACCTCGGCGAGCAGGCTGCCCAGGGCGAGTCGGGGACCCCGGGGATTCCCGACACCGGAGATCTCGAGGCCGACCTCAAGCTCGTCCTGCGAGCCACCGTCGACGAGCTGAACTCGCCCGTCTACGACGCCCCCGCCCGCGCCCTCACCGCCGAGGGCGTCGTCGACCCCGAACTCGGTGCCCAGTTCGTCGAGAAGCTCCTCGAACCCCAGCTCCAGCTGTACGTACGCAGGCTGGGCGCCGCCCAGGACGCCGGTGCGGTGGACGCCGGCATCGACCCCCGTATCGCCCTGGAACTCCTCGTGGGACCCCTCACCCACCGCTGGCTCTTGCGCACGCTCCCGCTCACCCACGACTACGCCGACAAGATCGTCGAGTACGCGCTGTACGGCCTCGCGCCCAGGAGCTGAGTGAGGGACCGGCCACACGATCGGGGGGTGCGGCCACCCGGCGCTCCCGATGATGGGACGATGGCAGCAGCGTCGATACGCGGCTTGGCCGCGTGGGCCGGGGCGAGCAGCGAGGTGTGAGGGGATAGATGGGCGACGGTATCGGCCGCTACCGCGGCACGGAGAGCAGGCTGTCCTGGGAGAACCGGTTGCCGCAGTGGCTGCGCAGGCGCCCCCGCGAGGACGCCTTGGACGACTCCAGCCGCCTCACCCTGCTGCTGGCCACCGCCGCCGCCGGACTGCCCCTCGCGCCCGCCGCGTACCCGTCCGGCCCCAGTTGCTCCTGTGAGCGCATCGGCTGTCCCACCCCGGCCCGGCACCCCGTCTCCTTCGCCTGGCAGACCCAGTCCACGACCGACCAGGACCGGATCGGGCGCTGGGCCGGCGACGAGCCCGCGGCCAACTTCATCACCGCCACCGGAATGGTCCACGACGTCCTCGACGTGCCGCTGGAGGCGGGCCGCGGCGCCCTGGAGCGACTGCTCGCGGAAGGCATCGACGTCGGGCCGGTCGCCGTGTCCGGCGCGGACCGGATGCTGTTCTTCACCGCCACCCGCGGTACTCCGGAGGACGAGGACGAGTGGTGGCCGTGCGAGCTGGACTGCCACCCCGAGACGATGGACGAGCACCCCGGGCTGCGCTGGCACAGCCGAGGCTCCTACGTCCTCGTACCGCCCGCGCGGCTCCCGGACGACCTCACCGTCGACTGGGTGCGCGGCCCGGAGCATCCGTTGCCGGACCCGCTGACGCTGCTGGAGGCCCTTGCCGACGCCTGCGCGAAGTACGCGGACGAGGCGGGGCAGCACGGCCTGGACCACCACTCGGTGGCGTGGCCCCTGTCGGGGCGAGGCCGCTGACACCGCCGACGGCCCGGGCGCGCGGTGGTGCGCGCCCGCCTCGCCGTCGCACATCCCCGGACGGGCCCTACGACCCCTTCGCCGCCGTCACACCCTGCAGCCGGCTCAGGATCGTCACCGCCGGTCCGTTGCCGCCGCTCGGTGCGAGCCGGACGACCTGGCTCGACACCCACTCCTTCGTGAGCGTGCTCTTCAACTCGCCCGTCATGAGCGCCTTCACGTCCGCGCCGGCCTTCGGCCGGTAGCCCTTCGCAGCCGTCTGCTGGTCGAAGTAGCGGGTGGCGAAGAACACCAGCGCCCCGCCGTCCTCCGTGACCAGCCCCAGCGGCGCGAAGTCCCCGGTGTCCAGCGGCTGGTCGACGTACTGCGTCGAAAGCCCCGGCCGCCGCTTGCTCCGGTCCCGCTCCTCGCGCCAGCCCGTGGTGTGCGCGCCCTGCGCGAAGTGCTCGGGCTTGCCGCTCGCCAGGTACGAGGCGTACTCCTCGCTCAGATTCCGCGGAGCGACCGCCGTCTGCGCGGAGTCCGGCGCCACCGGCTCCGCCCAGCCGTCCTTGTCCGTACGGAACTTGGGCACCTCGTCCGGGGAGAGGATCGCCAGGTACGCGGCCTCCCACAGCTGGCTGTTGCCGTTCTTGACGAACACCACCACCCAGCGGGTGTCCTGCTGGCCGGTGTCGGTGTCCCGGTTGCTGTCGGTGTCCGCGAGGAACCACCGTGGCCAGCCCGCCTTCTTGGGGACGTAGAACTTCGCGTCCGTCAGCTCCAGCGGGCGGTGCTCCGGATTGCCGCCCGGCGTCGTGACGCTGCGCGCCTTCAGACCCGCCTGGTTGATCGCGCCGAGCGCGCCCGTGACCCGGCCCGCGTCGAGGGCCGGGTCGTAGGCCTTGTCCGCCTTGTTGTAGGCGTCGGTGAAGTCCTTCAGGGCCTGTGCGGCCTCAGCTTTCGTCGCCGACGGTACGACTTCCCGCTCGCCGTGCACCGTCACGCACCCGCTCGCCGTCAGCGACAGTACCGTCGCCGCCGCGAGCCCCGTCGCCGCCCGACCCAGCCTGCTCATCGGTTGCATTCTGCTCCTCGACCCCCACTGACCGTCCGAACCCTACCGGGGCCAGGAACAGGGCGAGCGTCGGGATCAGATACAGCGCCCACACCGTGACCTGGAGGACCGTCGGGTCGGGCTGGAAGTTGAAGACACCCTTCAGCAGCGTGCCGTACCAGCTGTCCGGCGGGACCGTGGCGCTGACGTCGAACGCCTTGTCCGCCAGGCCGCCCAGGAAACGGGCCTCCTGCAGATCGTGCACGCCGTACGCGAGCACGCCCGCGGCAACGACCACCAGCATTCCGCCGGTCCAGGTGAAGAACTTCGCCAGGTTGATGCGCAGGGCGCCCCGGTAGAACAGCCAGCCGAGCACGACGGCGGTCGCGATCCCGAGCAGCACACCGGTCAGCGGGGCCGACGAGCCGCTCGTATCGGTGGCCGCCCGGACCGACGCCCAGACGAACAGCGCCGTCTCCAGCCCCTCGCGGCCGACCGCCAGGAACGCGGTGGCGACGAGCGCCCCCGTGCCCATCTGGAGCGCCGCGTCCAGCTTGGCGCCCAGCTCCGCCCTCAGATGCCGCGCGGTGCGCCGCATCCAGAAGACCATCCAGGTGACCAGCCCCACCGCGATGATCGACAACGTGCCGCCCAGCGCCTCCTGCGCCTCGAACGTCAGCTCCTGCGAGCCGAATTCGAGCGTCGCGCCGAACGCGAGCGCCAGCGCACAGGCCGCCCCGATACCGAGCCAGATCGGTTTCAGGGCGTCCCTGCGGTCCGTTTTCACCAGATACGCGATGAGGATGCAGACGACCAGACTGGCCTCGAGACCCTCGCGGAGGCCGATCAGATAATTGCCGAACACGGCGGGTCCCTTCTGACTACGAGAACAGCGCCCGGCCCCACCAGTCGTCCTTGCCGCGGACGCCCGGCGGAACGGCGAACAGAGCCGAACCCACGTGCTGGATGTACTCGTTGAGGTCGTCCGCGGCGAGGTTGCGCTGCACCGGGATGAACCCCTTGGCGACGTCCCGCTGGTAGGCGAGGAAGAACAGGCCGGCGTCGAGGCGGCCGAGTCCGTCCGTGCCGTCCGTGAACGAGTAGCCCCGGCGCAGCAGTTTCGCACCGCCGTTGGAGTCCGGGTGTGCCAGCCGCACATGGGCGTTCGGCAGCATGGCGGGCAGGAACGGCTCGTCGCGCTCCTTCGCCTTGCCGACGGCGGCACCCTCGCCCTTGTCGCGGCCGAAGATGTCCTCCTGCTCCTGCAGCGGCGTACGGTCCCAGGCCTCGATGTTCATCCGGATCCGGCGTGCCACCAGGTAGGAGCCGCCGGCCATCCAGGAGGGGCCGTCCTTCTCGGACACCCAGACGTGCTTGTCGAGGGCGGCGGCGTCGGTGCCCGAGATGTTCCGGGTGCCGTCCTTGAAGCCCATCATGTTGCGCGGCGTCTGCTCCTCGGGCGTGGTCGAGGAGGTCTTGCCGAAGCCGAGCTGCGACCAGCGCACCGCGATCTTGCCGAAGCCGATCCGGGCGAGGTTGCGGATGGCGTGCACGGCGACCTGCGGGTCGTCGGCGCAGGCCTGCACGCACAGATCGCCACCGCTGCGGGCCGGGTCCAGGTTGTCGCCGGCGAACTTGGGCAGGTCGACGAGTGCGGCCGGCCGGCGGTCCTTCAGCCCGAAGCGGTCGTCGAACAGCGAGGGGCCGAAGCCGATGGTGAGCGTCAGCCGGGACGGCTTGAGGCCGAGGGCCTCGCCCGTGTCGTCCGGCGGGGCCTCGGCGAGACCGCCGTACGCGCCCTCGCCGACCGCCTGCCCGGCCGTCATCCGCTCGGCGGCCCGCGTCCAGTCCTTCAGCAACTGGACCAGTTCCGCACGGTCCTTGGTCTTCACGTCGAAGGCCGCGAAGTGCAGCCGGTCCTGCACGGCGGTCGCGATACCCGCCTGGTGCGCGCCGTGGAACGGCACCGCCGCGCCGCTGATCGCGGCGGGGACGGTCTCGCCGCCGGAGCGGGTCGCGGCCACCGCACCGCCGGCCGCGGCGGCGCCGAGCGCGAGCCCCGCGCCTCCCCAGCCGAGCACCGCGCGCCGCGAAGGCGACGCGGCCTCGGACGACGACGTGCTTGCGGTGCCCTCGGTCCGGGCCGTGCCTGTGGAGTCCTCGGTCCCGGACGACGCGACTGTGGAGTCCTCGGTCCCGGACGACGTGCCTGTGGAGTCCTCGGTCCGGGCCGTGCTCGTGGTGTTCTCGGTCATCGTGCCGGCCTCCTACTTCACCACTGCCGCGGCGAGCTTCGACAGCGGCTCGGCCAGCGCGTTCACGCCGTCCGACAGCTCCTTGCGCTGCGGCTCGGTGACCTTGTCGTACGACGTGAAGACATACGAGCTCTTGTCCGTGCGGTACTTGTCGAGCAGCGTGTTCATCGCCGCGAACTGCTTGTCCAGCTCGGCGACCAGCTTCGGGTCGTTCTTGGCGGCGACCGGCTTCAGCAGCTCGAACGACTTCTGCGCACCTTCGACGTTCGCCTTGAAGTCGACCAGGTCGGTGTGGGAGTAGCGCTCCTCCTCGCCGGTCACCTTGCCGGTGGCGACCTCGTCGAGGAGCTCCTTGGCGCCGTTGGCCATCGAGGTCGGCGAGATCTCGGCGGTACCGACGCGCTTCGCCCAGTCGGCGAGGTCCTTGTCGAGGGTGTCGGCGAACGCCTTCTCCTCGGCGCCGAGCTTCTTGTCCTGCCACAGCGCCTTCTCCAGGCGGTGCCAGCCGGTCCACTGCTCGCCCTTCTTGAGGTCGGCCACGCCGTCCTCGCGGAGGTCGACCTTCGGGTCGATGTCGCCGAAGGACTCGGCGACCGGCTCCGTGCGCTCCCAGCCGATACGGGAGTCGGCGTAGGCCTTCTTGGCGGCCTCGATGTCGCCGGCGCGCACGGCGTCGGTGAACACCTTCACCTTGGGCAGCGTTTCGTCGGCCTGCTGCTGCACGTACGTGCGGAACTCGGCGACCGCCTTGTCCATCTCGGGCGACCGCTTCGCGGCCTTGCCGCCGGTCACCTTCACCTGCTGACGGATGCCCTCGCCCTTCATGCCGGGCTTGCAGGCGATCTCGTAGTCACCGGCCTTCACCTCGGCGGTGAGCTTCGCCTTGGTGCCGGGGCCGATGTTCTCGCGCTCGGCGACGATGCGGTCGTCCGGGAAGAGGATGTAGACCTCGGTGACCTTGCCGCCCTTGTTCTCGATGTCCAGCTGGACGTGCCCGGCCGGGAACTCCTTCTTGGACACCTCGCAGGAGTCGTCCTTCGCGGTGACGGTGACGGCACCGTCACCGGCCTTGGCGTCACTCTTCTCGGCGCAGCCCGTGATGGCGGTCAGGGCAGCCACTGTCGCGGCGGCGGTGACGACGGAGAGGCGGACGGGTCGCATACAGGCTCCACAAAGGACGGGACGGGGGTGGGACGGCGGTGAGGCTGACCTAACTTAACCGAGGCTTACCTGAGCGATACCCCTTCGTCCAGTGATTCAGCTCTCACGACCGGGCTGCGGAAACGCCCCGATCACGGGACGGTCAAGTCCCGGTCAAATGTGGCGCTTCGGTGCGACGGGGGGAGCCCCGGTCCGCCGATGCGGCAGCACCTCGGCCGGCTGCCGGCCGTCGTATCGCTGTCGTACGGGGATGTTTGAATGCCCGCGTGACTCACGAACGACCCCGCGGCATCGACGTCCTCCATGTCTTCTGCGCCGCCGACGGCCGCCACGGCAACGCCCTCGGAGTCGTACGCGACGGGCGTCCGTACCCCGACGAGAAGTCCCGGCAGGCGCTCGCCGCCGAACTGGGCTTCAGCGAGACCGTGTTCGTCGACGATCCCGAGCGCGGCGCCGTCGACATCCACACGCCGGGGCTGCGGCTGCCGTTCGCCGGTAATCCTCTGGTCGGGGCGGCCTGGCTGCTCGACTTGGAGGTGGTGAACCCGCCCGTCGGCGAGGTGTGGGTGCGGTCCGACGGCGAGTTCACCTGGATCACGGCCCGCGCCGAGTGGGCCCCGTCGTGGACCTTGTGTCAGTACGGATCGGCCGCCGAGGTCGAGGCGCTGGAGGTGCCGCCCCAGAGGGTGGGGGCACCACCCACGCCCGAAGGGCTGTGGGGGAGGTCGTATGCGTGGGGCTGGGAGGACGAGGCCGCGGGCCGGGTCCGTGCCCGGGCCTTCCCGGGGAGGATCGACGAGCGCGGCGGCAGCCGCTCCAGTGGAGCCGGGGCTTGCACCGGGGATATCGACGAGGACGAGGCCACCGGCGCCGCGGCGCTGCTGCTCACCGCGCAGCTGGGCCGGGCCCTGAACATCATGCAGGGCCGGGGTTCGCAGATCCTCACCGCCCCCGGCCCCGACGGCACGATCGAACTCGGCGGCCGCGTACGCCTCGCCGCCCACTGAACGGCCAGACGAGTAAGTCCTGTCTCCCGTCGTCCGCCCGGAGGGCGGCGCGAAGCAGGCGGGAGACAGGACTCACTCGTCTGGGCCCTGTCGCCCGGACAGGGCCTACGCGCTCAACGGGAATTCCTGGCCCAGCTCCCTGAACACCGCGCCGTTGAAGTCGAAGGCGCGCTTGCACTCGTCGATGATGCGCTGCTTCTCCAGGTCGTCGGCCTTCACCTGGTCCAGCAGCTCCCGGTAACCCCGCTTGAACGCGGCCGGGTTGGGGATCTGCTCGAAGACATAGAAACGGACGCCGTCGCCCTTGCGGTTGAACCCCCAGGTCCGCTCGGCCTTGTCCCGGATGATCTGGCCGCCGGAGAGGTCTCCGAGGTAGCGGGTGTAGTGGTGGGCGACGTACCCCGCGGGCCAGGTACGGGCGCACTCCTCGACACGCGCGGCGTACGCGGCCGTCGCGGACAGCGGTCGGAGCCCCTCCTGCCAGTCCGCGCCACGCAGATGCGCCAGATCGCGCTCCAGTTCGGCCGTACGGAACAGCTCCGGCTGTATGAACGGGCCGGCGACGGGGTCGTCCTTGAGCGTCTCGGCAGCGCCTTCCAGTGCCCGGTACACGAACCACAGCTGCTCGGTGTAGCGGGCGTACGCGCCGACCGTGAGCCGGCCGCCGAGCAGATCGCTCATGAAGGTCGAGGTTTCCGCTTCGGTGTGCTGTTCGTGCGACGCGACACGGATCAGGGTCGAGAACGGCGTGTCCAGCGTGTCCAAGGCGGGCCTCCGGGGACCGATGGGGACGGGAACCGGTAAGATCCTGCTACTTAGGCTTACCTAAGTCAACCGGTTCCCGACGGCCTGTCGGTAAAACGCTACCCCTGTTACGCCTCAGGGCAACGTCAGGATTTCGGCCCCGCTGTCCGTCACCACCAGGGTGTGCTCGAACTGGGCCGTCCGCTTGCGGTCCCTCGTCACGACGGTCCAGCCGTCTTTCCACATGTCGTACTCATGCGTGCCGAGCGTCAGCATCGGCTCGATCGTGAAGGTCATTCCCGGCTGGATGACGGTGGTCGCGTGCGGGCTGTCGTAGTGCGGGATGATCAGCCCGGAGTGGAACGACGAATTGATGCCGTGCCCGGTGAAGTCGCGCACGACGCCGTAGCCGAAGCGCTTCGCGTACGACTCGATGACCCGGCCGATGATGTTGATCTGGCGGCCGGGCTTGACCGCCTTGATGGCCCGGTCGAGCGACTCCCGCGTCCGCTCCACCAGGAGCTTCGACTCCTCGTCCACGTCGCCGCAGAGGTAGGTGGCGTTGTTGTCGCCGTGCACACCGTTGATGTACGCGGTGACGTCCAGGTTCACGATGTCGCCGTCGCGCAGCACCGTCGAGTCGGGGATCCCGTGACAGATCACCTCGTTGATGGAGGAGCACAGCGACTTCGGGAAGCCGCGGTAGCCGAGCGTCGACGGGTACGCCCCGTGGTCGCACATGAACTCGTGCGCGACGCGGTCCAGTTCGTCCGTGGTCACACCGGGGGCGATGAGCTTCGCGGCCTCGGCCATCGCCTGCGCGGCGATGCGGCCCGCGATACGCATGCTCTCGATCGTTTCGGCGTTCTGGATCTCCGGCCCGGTGTACGGCGTCGGCGCGGGCTTCCCGACATACTCGGGGCGCCGGATGTTTCCGGGAACGGAGCGGGTGGGAGAGAGCTCCCCTGGTACGAGCAGCGACTGGCCAGACATGTCAGCGAGTCTAACCAGGGCCGGTGGGGCAGCATGGCGTCAGAGGAAGGAGCCGACGATGGCCCTGTTCAAGAAGCGCACGGTGGGCAAGCCGGGCGAGTGGTACTACTGCCTGGAGCACAAGAAGGTCGAGGAGGGCCCCGAGTGCCCTGCCAAGGACCGCTTCGGCCCGTACGCCACCCGCGGGGAGGCCGAGCACGCGATGGAGACCGCGCGTGAGCGGAACCTGGAGTGGGAGAACGACCCCAAGTGGCACGACGCTCCCCGCGGCGGGGGCGACGCGTCCGGCTGAGACGACGCGTCCGGCTGAGGCGACGCGTCCGATCGAGACGCACGTCCTGATCAGAGTGCCGCTTCCGTCTGCGCCGCCGCCTCCTCCTTCTGCGCGCGGCGGCGCAGGGCGTCCTCGTCCGTCTCCGCGTCGTAGGTGAACAGCTTCGGCAGGACCGCGGCGAGCAGCCCGACCGAAGCGACGCACGCCAGGCCGCCGGTCCAGAAGGCCGCGCGCGTACCGGTCCAGCCGGCCATGGCACCCGCGCGGACCTGGCCCAGCTGGGGGCCGACGCTGTACGAGAGCACCTCGATGCCCGCGAGGCGGCCGCGCAGGGACTCCGGGATGGTCTGGTTCCAGATCGTGGAGCGGCCGAGACCGCTCAGCATGTCGCCCGCCCCCGCGAACGCGAGGCACAGCAGCACCAGCCAGACGTTCGTGAACCAGCCCGCCGCCGCGATCGCCAGCCCCCACCCGGCCGCCCCGAAGACGACGAACAGCCCGTGCCGCCGCACCCGTGACGTCCAGCCGCTGGTCAGGCTCAGCACGACCGAGCCCACCGACCCCGCCGCGTACATCAGGCCCAGGGACCACTCGGCGTCCAGCTCGTCCGCGAGGAACGGGAAGATCGCGTTGGGGAACGCGAAGAACATCGCGGCCAGGTCGACCGCGTACGTACCGAGCAGCACGGGCCGGCTCCACGCGTACCGCGCGCCCTCCGCGATGCCGCGCAGCGACGGCTTGTCGGCGTCGTGCGCGGGCGGGGCGGCGGCGAGCCGAGTGCAGAGCAGTACGGAGACGACGAGACCTGCGAGCGTCGTGGCGTACGCCGAGGCGTGGCCCGCGTACGCCACGACCAGGCCGGCCAGCGCGGGTCCCGCGATCGCGCCGAGCTGCCAGCGCAGGGCGTTGAGCGCGGACGCGGCGGTCTGCTGGTCGTGCGGGACGATGCGGGCCAGCAGCGAGTCCAGCGCGGGCCGCTGGAGCCCGGCGAGCGCCGAGACACCGGCCGCGACGAGATACAGCGGCCAGAGCATCGGTGTCGGCAGCAGCGCGTTGACCAGCAGAATCGTCGCCATCGCGGCCATCCCGGCCTCGGTGAGCAGCAAGACCTTGCGCCGGTCGACGGCATCGGCGAGCGCGCCGCCGTACAGCCCGAAGACGACCAGCGGTACGAGCTCGACGGCACCCATCGTGCCCACGGCGAGCGGTGACCCGGTCAGCTCCTTGATCTGCAGGGGCAGCGCCACCAACGCCATGAAGCTGCTGAAGTAGGCGACCAGCCCCTGGGCCCACAGCAACCGGAAGTCCCGCGATGACCGCCATGGGGCCAGATCGGGGAGGAGCGCGCCGATTCGTGATGCCATGACTGGTCATGCTCCGCGCGCGACGCGAACGGCGGCAACCGGTTTTCCGACCCCGGCCGCGGCCGTGCGGGGCTCCGAAATGAGCCCGTTGGGGGCTGCCCCGGCGAAGCTCCGGGCGAGATCGAGGACACGGCCGAAAGCCGTACGGGTCTGGGGCGATGCCCCTGGGACGTACGTCGGGGGTCTGGGGTGATCCCCCTGGGAAAGGGCCCGTCGCAGGCTCCCCCCGGACCTGCTACCAGCGCGGCGGCGGCGGAGCCGTCAACTGGTCCGCGAGCCGGGAGAGGCGGTCGCGCAGACGGAGGCGGCCGCGCGGCGCCGGCGGCAGTACGTTCTCACCGGCCGCCGCACTGACCAGGTGCTGAACCGTGTCGAGGTCCACCTCCGCCGCGCCCCCGACGGTGAGCGCCTCGTGCGCGAGGCCGTGCACCTCCGGGTCCCCGGCGTCCAGCGCCAGCACCGTCGCCCCGGCGCGACGGGCGTCGTGGACCCGTTCCAGCAGGCCCCCGTCCGGCCGCTGCGGCGCCACCACCAGCAGCGTCTCGCCACGCCTGGCCGCTTCGACACGGCCGAGCCCGACGGCCAGGTGCGCCGGGTCCCCGGCCCGTACCCGGTGCCGGACGAGCGTGGGAGCCAGCTCCGGCTGCCCGGACCAGGCGGCCTCGTCCACCAGATGCGCGGCGAGATGCCACGGCTCGTACTCGGCGGTCCCGACCAGCAGCAGCCCCCCGCCCTGCGGGACGACGGACGAGCGCAGCGCTCCGGCGAACCGTCGGGCCGCGGCGGGCCATTCGGTCCCGGCGAGGACTTCTCGCAGCAGTGCGACGCGTACGGCATCCATGGCCCCGCATCCTGCCCGAACGACGGGGCGAAGGCAGGCGGTTGGCGACAGCTCACCCCTATGAGGCGCCGCCGTCCCCGGGCATCATGCCGCCATGAGCTTTCCCTGGATCTGGGTGACGGCATGGACGGCCGTCGTGCTGCCCCTCGCGGTGCTGCTGTTTCTCGGCAAGGCGCCCGGTTGGCTTCGCCGGCGTGTCGGCCCGCGGGGCCTCAGGGCCCGCGGCTGGCTGCTGTTCGCGGCCTGTGCCGGGGCGCTCGTGCAGGGTGTCCTCGACCTGGCAGGGGTCGGTCGGACCGACTGGTACGCGCTGCGACTGCTGGCAGGGCCGGTGCTGATGCTCGTCGCGTTCGGCTGGATCGTGTGGGTCGATCGCGTCGAGCGGCGGCCTGTCCGGGCCCACCCGACCAGCCAGTAATGTCGAGTCCATGACCTCACACGACAACGCTGCCGCCCCGAAGCCCGCCGCTCCCGCCAAGGACCCCTGGGACCTCCCCGATGTCTCCGGTCTGGTCGTCGGTGTCCTCGGCGGCACCGGTGACCAGGGCCGTGGCCTCGCCTATCGGCTCGCCCGCGCCGGGCAGAAGGTGATCATCGGATCCCGGGCCGCCGAACGCGCCGGTACCGCCGCCGCCGAGCTCGGCCTCGGCATCGAGGGCGCCGAGAACGCCGAGTGCGCGCGGCGCAGCGATGTCGTGATCGTGGCCGTGCCGTGGGAGGGCCATGGCAAGACCCTGGAGGCGCTGCGCGGCGAGCTCGCCGGGAAGCTCGTGGTCGACTGCGTCAACCCGCTCGGCTTCGACAAGAAGGGCGCGTACGCGCTGAAGCCGGAGGAGGGCAGCGCCGCCGAGCAGGCCGCCGCCCTGCTGCCCGAGTCGCGGGTCACGGCCGCTTTCCACCATCTGTCGGCGGTGCTGCTGCAGGACGAGTCGATCGAGGAGATCGACACCGATGTGATGGTGCTGGGCGAGGCGCGTGCGGACACGGACATCGTGCAGGCGCTGGCGGGCCGTATCCCGGGCATGCGGGGTGTTTTCGCGGGCCGCCTGAGGAACGCGCACCAGGTGGAGTCGCTGGTCGCCAACCTGATCTCGGTGAACCGCCGCTACAAGGCGCACGCCGGCCTCCGCGTCACCGACGTCTAGTGCCGCGACCGGCAATGTTTGCCGGGAGGGGCACTAGATGCCGTCGTACGGGAGCGTACGGGCATGGGGGACACTGGTCCGGAACACCACTGACCGGACAGGAGCCGACCCCCATGCCCCGCCTCGCCCTCTACGCCATCGTCATCTGCCTCCTCGCCGTCGCCGCGGCGGTCGTGTCCTTCGTCGAGGGCAGCTGGCTGGGGATCATCTGGGTGCTGCTGGCCGGGGTGTCGTCCAACATGGCCGTGTACTACATCCGCCGGGCGAAGATCGCCAAGCAGGCGTGATCACTGGCTGAGGGCCGCCTCGCAGAGCGGGTTCTGCCCGGTCCAGAAGCGGTACAGGTTGAACCCGCAGTACGTCTCGGGCTCGGACACCCCGAGCCCTCGCAGGACCGCGTTGATCGCGTCGAAGAACGCGTGGTTGACCTCGGGAATGAAGAGAACCCCGAAGACGGCGAGCAGACCGAACGGTGCGAACGGCTCCACCTGGCGGCGGATCTTGTACGACAGCCACGGCTCGATCACCCCGTAGCCGTCCAGACCCGGCACCGGCAGGAAGTTCAGGATCGCGGCCGTCACCTGAAGCAGCGCCAGGAACGCCAGGGCGAAGCGGAACGCCATCGGAACGCCGTCCAGCGCGTCCAGCCAGAACGGAGCGGTGCACACGACCGCGAACAGGACGTTCGTCAGCGGGCCCGCTGCGGAGATCAGGCTGTGCTTCCAGCGGCCGTGGATGCGGTGCCGCTCGATGAAGACCGCGCCGCCCGGCAGACCGATGCCACCCATGATCACGAAGATCACGGGGAGCACGATGCTCAGCAGCGCATGGGTGTACTTGAGCGGATTGAGCGTCAGATAGCCCTTGGCGCCGATGGTGAGGTCGCCGCCGTGCAGCGCGGTGCGGGCGTGCGCGTACTCGTGCAGACAGAGCGAGACGATCCACGCGGCCGTGACGAACAGGAACACCGCGAAGCCCGCATTGGGCGCGAAGCCGGTCCAGACCGCCCAGCCGGTGACTGCCATGATCGCTGTGATGCCGAGAAAGACGGGTGAGATCCTCCGGTCGGTGCTGCGGGTGGTGGCGGAGGTCATGGGCGGGGCTCCTGGGGTGCGGCGGGGCGAGCGGGGCGGGACGGGGTCTCCCCTGCCGGAGGCTGGGGGAGGGCGGCGCGAGTAGACCGTACC
The DNA here is from genome assembly GCF_055585225.1 of Streptomyces sp. NPDC053673. Lineage (NCBI taxonomy): Bacteria > Bacillati > Actinomycetota > Actinomycetes > Kitasatosporales > Streptomycetaceae > Streptomyces > Streptomyces sp. NPDC053673. The sequence goes on from NZ_JBVJKN010000017.1 coordinate 131,096, forward strand.
GGTGACGCGGGAGGAACGTCCTGCGAGGTGCGACGGGTTCCTGGCGTTCCGGTGTCTCCCGCGCAGCCGGTCTTCCGACGCACGGGCCATGCCGGTCCTGGCCGCTGGACAGCACCGGGGACAATGGGCGGGTGCGTTTCTCCGTACTCGGCACCACCCGGGCCTCCCACGACGACGGCGCCCCCGCCGCGCTCGGCGGGGCGCGGCTGCGTGCGCTGGTGGCTGTGCTGGCACTGCGCGGCGGGCGTACCGTCCCGGTCGCCGTCCTCGTCGACGAGGTGTGGGACGGCGAACCGCCGGCCGACGCGGTCGGGGCGGTCCAGGCCCTCGTCGGGCGGGCGCGGCGGGCTCTCGGGCACGGTGCGGTGGTCTCCGCGGACGGCGGGTACCGGCTGCACGTCGAGCCTGAGGACGTGGACCTCTACCGGTTCGAGCGGCTCGCGGGGGAGGGAGCGCGGGCGCTCGCGGAGGGGGACCCGGGCAAGGCCGTGGAACTGCTCGACGAGGCGTTCGCGCTGTGGCGGGGCCCGGTGCTGGCCGATCTGCCGGACCGTACCGCCGAGGCGGCCCGCTGGGAGACCCGGCGCCTGGCCGCCCGCCGCACCCGTCTGGCGGCGGCACTCGCCCTGGGCCGGGCGGAGGAGACGCTGGCCGAGCTCGCCGCGCTCTGCGGTGACCACCCGATCGACGAATCCCTCCACGCCCTCCGCATCCGCGCCCTGCGCGCCGCGGGCCGCACGGCGGAGGCCCTCGCGGCGTACGAATCGGTCCGCCGCGAGCTCTCCACCCGTCTGGGCACCGACCCCGGGACCGGACTGCGCGCGCTGCACGCGGAGCTGCTGAACCCGGACTTCGGATCCGTGCCCGTGCCCGGACCCGAGGGGCCCGCGGCACGTGGTCGTGCGGCAGGTGGCCGTACGTCGGACGGTCTTACGTCGGGCGGTCGTGCGGGCCTGGACGGAGCGGGGGCCACCGGACCGGAACCCCGTCGCTCCCCGCAGGGGAATCTGCGGGCGCGGCTCACCAGCTTCGTCGGGCGGGAGTCGGACATCGACGCCATCTGCGAAGACCTCGGCCGGGCGCGGCTCGTCACGCTGCTGGGGCCCGGCGGAGCCGGGAAGACACGGCTGTCGCAGGAGGCGGCCGAACGGGCGGCCGGGGCGTACGCGGACGGTGTGTGGCTCGTCGAACTCGCGCCCGTCGGCGACCCGGACAATGTGCCCGAAGCCGTCCTCACCGCGCTCGGCGCGCGCGAGACGGTCCTGCGCGGTGCGGGTGCGGAGGGGCTGCGGGCGGCGTCCGACCGGCACGGCGACGACCCGTTCATACGCCTCACGGAGCACTGCGCCCGCCGCCGGATGCTGCTTCTCCTCGACAACTGCGAGCACGTCGTGGCCGCCGCCGCGGACCTGTGCGAGCGGCTCCTGGAACGCTGCCCGGGGCTCACGGTCCTCACCACGAGCCGCGAACCCCTCGGTGTGCCGGGCGAGGCGGTGCGCCCCGTCGGCCCCCTGCCCGACCCGATGGCCGTGCGGCTCTTCGCCGACCGGGGAGCGGCCGCGAACCCCCTCTTCCGGATCGACGACGACCCTGCGGCGGCCGAGGAGATCTGCCGCCGCCTCGACGGGCTGCCGCTCGCCGTCGAACTCGCCGCCGCCCGGCTGCGGATGCTCACTCCGCGCCAGATCGCCGACCGTCTCGACGACCGTTTCCGGCTGCTGACCAGCGGCAGCCGCACCGTCCTGCCGCGCCAGCAGACCCTGCGCGCGGTCGTCGACTGGTCCTGGGACCTCCTCGACGACGCCGAACGCACCGTACTGCGCCGCCTCTCCGTCTTCGCCCGCGGCTGCGACCTTGCGGCCGCTGAGTCGGTCTGTGCGACGGAGGCCGCCCTCGACGTCGTCCCCGTACTCGGCGCGCTCGTCGACAAATCACTGGTCGTGGCCGCGCCTTCACCGGCCGGCGGCATGCGCTACCGGCTGCTGGAGACGGTCGGCGAGTACGCCGCCGAGCGGCTCGACGAGGCGGGCGACCGGGCGGACGCCGAGCGTGCCCATCTCGCCTACTACCGCGAACTCGCCCGCCGCACCGATCCGTTGCTCCGAGGACCGGAGCAGATCGGCGCCATCGCCCTGCTGGAGCTCGAGTACGAGAATCTGCGTACCGCGCTGCGCCGTGCCACCGCCGCCGGGGACGAGCAGGAAGCTCTCTGCCTGGTGCTCTCCCTGGCCTGGTACTGGCAGATGCGGGATCTGCGCAGCGACGCCCGGCACTGGGCGCTGGCCGCCGCCGCCCTCGGTCCCGATCCGTTCGAACCGCCCCTCGTCCCGGCCCCGCCGCTGCACGCACCGGCCACCGACGCTCCGCCACCGTTCGAGCCCGAGCAGCTCCTGGAGGCGCGACGCGGAGTGAGGCTGATCGGGATGGTCAGCATGGAGCACGGCATCGACGACTGGATGACGCCCGAGCGGCTGGAGTGGCTGCGCAGGGTGGCCACGGTCTACCGGCCGGGACTGCTGCAGACCTGCCGCTTCCCCGGCACGCTCTGGCTCTACGCGATCATGCTGACCGGCGACGGTGACCAGCTGCGCCATGTGGTCGACATGACCGTGAGCGGCTGCGAGGAGTCCGGTGACGAGTGGTCGCTCGCCGCCGCGCTCCAGATGCGCGCCAACGTCCTGGCCAACCGCAGTGAATGGGCGGGCGACGCCGTCGCCGACGCCGACCGCAGCCTGGAGATCTTCGACCGGCTCGGTGATCTGTGGGGTGCGGCCGAAGCGCTGTCGGCCCGGGGCGAGTCCCGTGAGCGGCAAGGTGAGTTCCGGCTCGCCGCCGAGGACTTCGCCGCCGCGGTGGACCGGGCCGAGCGGCTGGGGGCGCAGAGCCAGGTCCCGCTGCTGCGGTCCAGGCTGGCCGGTGTGCTGCCCGAACTGGGCCGTGGCGAGGAGGGCGAGGCCATCCTTCGGGACGTCCTCGCCGCCGCGCGTGAGGGCGTCGGCGCCCGCGAGGTCGTGCCCGCGGCCCGGCTCTTCCTCAGCCTGGAACTCGGCCGCACCGGGCGCACCGCGGAAGCGCGCGAACAACTGGAGCTGCTGGCCGAGGACTTCAGTCCGTCCGCACTCGCCATCTTCGAGGGAGTCCGGCTGGGCTGCCTCGCCTGGCTGGACTGTCTGGACGCCCGGTACGGCGACGCCGTGGGCCGCGCCGGCCAGGCGCTGGAGCGCGCGCTGACGCCGCTGTCGCTGGTGATCGCGCCGCATATGCCCGCGGTTCAGCTGGTGACCGCGGCCGAGGCGCTGGCCGGTCTGGGGCGTGAGCCGGCGGGCGACGCGGCCCGGCTGCTCGGCGCGTACGAGCAAGTGCTGCCGGCCGGACACGTCGTGGCCTCGTCCCAGGAACGGGAGGGCCGCGTCCGTGCCGAGCGGGCCACCCGCGCCGTTCTCACCGAGGCGGAGTTCGAGGCCCGGTACGCCGAAGGCGGCGACCTCACTCTGGAGGAGGCCGCCGCCCTGGTGCAGGCGTGGACCACGACGGCCGGCGAAGCACGGGCGTGAGGCACCGGTGTGCCGTGGAACCGGCGTGACGAAGCCAGGACCTGACACCGTGCCGCGTGCGACGCCACAGCGCCTTGCTGATGCCCAGCCGCGTTGATCAGGATCCGTAGATCAGGACTTCGTACGGAACTTGTGTATCGCGATCGGCGCCATCGTGACGGTGATCACCACCGACCAGATCAGCGTCACCCACACGTCGTGGGCCACCGGGCCGCCGTTCATGAGCCCACGGGCCGCGTCGGCCAGCGACGACAGCGGGTTGTAGTCCGTGAAGGTCTGCAGCCAGCCCGGCATGGAGCTGGTCGGCGCGAAGATCGAGGACCCGAACTGCAGCGGCATCAGCACGAGGAACCCCATTCCCTGGATGGCCTGGGCGTTCTTCATGGTCACGCCCATGGTGAGGAAGATCCACATGATCGAGGCCCCGAAGACCAGCGCGAGTCCGATGGCCGTGAACAGCCCGGGGACGTCCGCCACGGACAGCCCGAGCAGGAAGCCGACCGTCAGCAGGATCGCGATGGCGACCATCATCCGGCCGATCTCGACCACGATCTTGGCGATCAGGACGGAGGACCGGGCGATGGGCAGGGACCGGAAGCGGTCCATGACGCCCGTCTGGAAGTCCTGGTTGAAGCCGGTGCCGACACCCATCGCGATGTTCATGCCCTGCATCGCCATGAGGCCGGGCACCACATAGTTGACGTACGCGTCCTGGTTGCCCTTGCCGGAGATCGCGCCGCCGAAGACGAACACGAAGAGCAGGGTGAAGACGATCGGCATCAACACGGCGTCGAACATCGACTCCGGGTCCTGCCGGATCCACAGCAGATTGCGGCGGACCAGCGCGCCGATGTGCCGCAGATTGCCGCGCAGGCCGATACGGCCTTCGGCGGCGAGGGGGCTGGTGCTGACGGTGCTGGTGCTGACGGTGGTGGCGCTCACGCCGCGACCTCCTGGGGGATCGTGTCGGTGACGGGCGCCGTCTTGTGGCCGGTGATGGCCAGGAACACCTCGTCCAGGCTGGGCAGATCGGTGCCGATGTCGGCGATGGCGAAGCCGCGGGCCCCCAGCAGGCCGACCACGGCGGTCAGTTGTTCGTCGCTGAGGATCGGGACGTACAGCACGCCCTCGTCCGGCACGGCCTGCGCGCCAGCGATGCCGTCGAGCCCCGCCTCACGGACGGCCGAGGACATCGCGGGCAACTGCGCCGCGTCCGCCGGCCGGATCCGCAGGGTGCGGCCGCCGACCCTGGCCTTCAGCTCGTCGATCCTGCCCTCGGCGATGACCCGGCCGCGGTCGATGACCGTCAGCTCGTTCGCCAGCTGCTCGGCCTCTTCCATGTACTGGGTGGTGAGCAGGACGGTGACGCCTTCGGCGACCATCCGCTGGACCTCGTCCCAGACCTCGTTGCGGGTCCGCGGGTCGAGGCCCGTCGTCGGCTCGTCCAGAAAGAGCACCGCGGGCTGCCCGATCATCGAGGCGGCCAGGTCCAGGCGGCGCCGCATACCTCCCGAGTACGTGGAGGCCGGGCGCTTCGCGGCCTCCGTGAGGGAGAACCGCTCCAGCAGCTCGTCGGCTCGGCGTCGCGCGTCCTTGCGGGGAAGATCGAGGAGCCGCCCGATCATGTACAGGTTCTCCCAGCCGGACAGCTTCTCGTCCACCGAGGCGTACTGACCGGTGAGGCCGATGGCGCGGCGCAGCCGGCGGGGCTGGCGCAGCACGTCGAATCCGGCGACGGTGGCGCGGCCCGCGTCGGGCTTGATCAGTGTGGAAAGGCAGCGGACCAGGGTGGTCTTGCCGGCGCCGTTGGGCCCGAGGACACCGAGAACCGTGCCCTCACGGACATCGAGGTCCACCCCGTCCAGCGCCTTCGTCTCGCCGTAGTGCTTCACGAGGCCTCGTACCTCGACGGCGTTCTTGTCGATTCGCGTCATGCCGTACACGGTCGCAGCCGCCACCGACAACCCACCGACAAGCCGCCGACGAGCCACCGACAGGCTGTCGACAGACGGCCGACAGCCTGTGGACAACCGCACCGGCACGACGTGACGCAGGGGTCTGCGCAGGGATGACGCGGGGGTCTGCGCAGGGATGACGTGCGGACCGGGGGACGACGAAAGGTCTGCGAGAGGCCTACGCGGGCTTGGCGTAGTCCCCGAAACCCGTCCAGTCGACGAGAACACAGGGCTCGTCCCCGACGACCCAGGCGTCGTGCCCCGGCGCGACGCCGAGGTAGTCGCCCGGCCCCGCCTCAGCGGACTCGCCGTCGTCCATGACGACCTTCATTCGCCCGCTGATGATGTACGCCGAGTGCGTGGCCTGGCAGCTCTCGCCGCCGGCCACGGGCTTGACGTGCTTCGACCACTGCCAGCCCGGTTCGAAGACTCCTCGGCCGACGGGGCCGCGGTCTGTGGCGAGCACCTCCACCTTTCCCTTGCCGTCCTCGAAAGGCCGGGTTTCGTCGGCGGAGTCGAAGTTCTTGGCGAAGATTCCGGCCATGGTCAGCCACCTCCTGGAAGGAGCGGCGGATCCCGAGTCCGTTTTCAGGCTACGCCCGGGTGCCGGAGACGTCCCCGGCACGCCGACAGCCCGCCGACGGGGGAGGATCGGCGGGCTGTCGTTGGTGCCGGTAGTGGCTTGGAGCGCGTGGTGCGTGGTGCTGCTAGTGGAAGGTGTGCTCCTCGGCCGGGAACGCCCCGCCGACGACGTCGTCCGCGAAGGCCTTCGCCGCGTCGCCGAGCGTCTGCCGCAGATCCGCGTACTGCTTGGTGAAGCGCGGCACCTTCCCGCCTGTCATCCCGGCCATGTCGGTCCAGACGAGGACCTGGGCGTCCGTGTCGGGACCGGCGCCGATGCCGATGGTGGGGATGTGCAGTGAACGGGTGACCTCCGCGGCCAGCTCGGCCGGTACGAGTTCGAGGACGACGGCGAAGGCGCCCGCGTCCTGGGCCGCCTTGGCGTCGCGCAGCAGCCGGTGCGCGGCCTCGTCGCTGCGGCCCTGCACCCGGTACCCCATCGTGTTGACGGACTGCGGGGTCAGGCCGAGGTGGGACATCACCGGAATGCCGGCCTGGACCAGCAGCTCGGTCTGGGGCAGCGAGCGCTCCCCGCCCTCCAGCTTCACGGCGCCGACGCCGGCGTCCTTGACCAGCCGGGTCGCCGAGCGCAGCGCCTGGACCGGGCCTTCCTGGTACGAGCCGAAGGGGAGGTCGCCGACGACGAGGGCGCGCTTCGTGCCCCGTACGACGGCGGCGGAGAGGAGGGTCATCTCGTCCATCGTGACGGGCACGGTGGTGTCGTAGCCGAGATGGCAGTTGCCCATCGAGTCGCCGACGAGCATGACCGGGATGCCGGCCTCGTCGAAGACGGACGCGGTCATGGCGTCGTAGGCGGTGAGCATGGGCCACTTCTCGCCCCGCTCCTTGGCGGCGGCGATGTCGTGGACGGTGATGCGGCGAGTGCCCTTGCCGCCGTACAGCGCCTTGCTGCTGCTGTCGGCGGGCTGCTTCGGGGCAGCCTGAAGCGTCATGGTGAACGGCTCCTTCGTCATCTCGAGGCGCCCTTACGGCGTCCCCGGACCGGATCCATGGTGGCATCCCGGCGCCCGTCGCGGGAAGTGGGGCCGTTCACACCCCCGCAATGATTGGGCCATCCCGGTGCACTTTCTATACGAAACGGTCTCGTATCGAAATTCCGGGAACAACTGGGACCATGTCGACACCACCAGGGGCCCTCGCGGCCCCGCCCCGGGTACCGGAAGCCGTGCACCGACGCCGCTGGGCCATCCTCGGCGTCCTGATGTTCACCGTCCTCATCATGGTGCTGGACCACTCGGTCCTGAACGTCGCGGTCAAGACCATCGCCACCCCCGCGCCCGTCGGTATCGGCGCCACCCAGGCCGAGCTGGAATGGGCCATCAACTCCTACACGCTCGTCTTCGCCTCGCTGCTCTTCACGGCGGGGCTGGTCGGTGACCGTACGGGTCGCAAGAAGGCGCTGCTCTGCGGCATGGTCGTGTTCGGCATCGGCTCGGCGCTCGCCGCCTTCTCCGGGTCCTCGGCCGAGCTCATCACGTACCGCGCGGTGATGGGCGTGGGCGCCGCGTTCGTCATGCCGGCCACGCTCGCCGTCCTGATGAACGTGTTCGAAAGGGACGAGCAGCCCAAGGCCATCGGCATCTGGGCGGGTGCCGTGGGCATCGCCATCGCCCTGGGCCCGCTCACCGGCGGGCTGCTGCTCGAACACTTCTGGTGGGGCTCGATCTTCCTGGTCAACGTCCCGGTGGTGATCGTCGGCTTCGCCGCGATGCTGCTGCTGATCCCCGACTCCCGGGACCCGGACCCCGGCCGGATCGACCCCGTGGGTGTACTGCTCTCCATCGTCGGACTCGTCCTGCTGGTGTACGGGATCATCCGCGGCGGCCAACTGGCCTCCCTCACCGACAGGGGCGTGCTGCTGCCGCTGCTCGGCGGACTGGCCGTGCTCACGGCATTCGTGCTGTACGAGCTGCGCATCGACCATCCGGCGCTCGACTTCTCGTACTTCAGGAACCCCGCGTTCTCCGCCGCGATCACCGCGACCGCACTCGCCTTCCTCTCGATGATGGGCGTGGCGTTCTTCTCCGTCTTCTATCTGCAGACCGTGCTCGACCACAGCCCGCTGGAGGCCGGACTGCTGGTCCTGCCGCTCGCGGTGGCCCAGTCGGCGTTCGCGCCGCGCGCCCGGCTGGCCGTCGGCCGGTTCGGCGCCAAGGCGACCTGCACGGCCGGAATGCTGATGATCGCGGCGGGGCTCGCCTCCTTCGCCTTCTTCGACGCCACGACGCCGCTGTGGGCGATCGAGATCGCCTTCTTCGTCCAGGGCGCCGGAATGGGGCATGTGATGTCACCGGTCACGACCACGGTGATGCAGGCGCTGCCTCGGGAGAAGGCGGGTGTGGCCTCCGCGATCAACAACACCTTCCGGCAGATCGGCGGTGCGCTGGGAGTGGCGGTGCTCGGCTCGATCCTGTCCGCGACGTACCGGACCGGGATCGAGCCGGCCCTCGACGCGACGGCGGCCGTCCCCGCCGGGGCCAAGGCGGCGGCGGGGGAGTCGATCGAGGCGACGCTGAGTGTGGTGGAGAAGCTCGGGCCGTCCGGAGAGGTCCTGATCGGGCCTGCGTACCACGCCTTCATCGGCGCCATGCACCTCGCGTCGCTGGGGGCGGCGGCAGCGACGCTGGTGGGCGTCGTGGTCGTGGCGCTGTACCTCCCCGGGCGCACCCTTCCCGGGCCGGCGCAGGCGCCGTCCGTCCCAGGAGGGCCGGGGGAGCCGGAGGAGCGGTCGGCGGCGGGGGCGGCCCGGGGGTGAGATCCGACGGGTGGGATCCAACGGCTGGGCCCGGTCGCCGGGTGTCTGCCGGCCGGTACGAGACGCAGGAGCGGAGGCGAAGACGAGTGCGGGGCGAGGTCGAGACGGTGAGAGGCGCGGGTACGGACGTGGGCGCGGGCGCGGGTGTGGGAGTGGCGGCCGGCAGGTCCGTGGGCCCCGGCAGAGCGGCGGGGCGCGGCCGCCCCCGGAGCGAGGCGTCCGAACGGGCGATCCGCGCCGCCGTGGCGACGCTCCTCGAGGAGGGCGTTCCGCTCGGCGAGATCTCCATCGAGCGCGTCGCACGCACGGCGGGAGTCGGCAAGGCCACCATCTACCGGCGCTGGGGCAACAAGGAGGAGCTGTTCGTCGAGGTCCTCAGGGACATCGAGCCGCCGGATCCGGAACTGCCCGGCACCTCCGCCCGCGACGACCTCGTCGTGATGCTGGAGTCCGTACGCGTACGCGGTCTCGCGCAGCGCTCCTCCGCGCTCCTGCACAACGTGCTGGCACAGATGAAGAGCCACCCCAAGCTGTGGGCGGCGTACGTCGCGACCGTGATCGATCCCCGGCGCGTGACCGTGCTGGAGATCCTGCGGCGCGGGATCGCGGGCGGGGAGATCCGCGGCGACGTCGACATCGACCTGATCAACGACCTCATCGTCGGCCCCATGCTCGTACGCGCCGTGATGCGGCCCGACGCCCCGCTCGCCGACGACCTGGCGGAACGCATCGTCTCGGTGGCGCTGGAGGGGCTGCGTCCGCCGACCGTCCACTGACGCGCAATATGCACGTTCTGTCACAGCCGTCGTGCCGGCCCCCTTGATCGGAACCCGCCGCGCCGCCGGGTCGTCCTCGAACCCGTACGGAAGAAGGGCGCCGGTCATCGCCTAGTGTCAGGGGGCGGGTACGGCGTGCACGGCAAGGCAGTGAGGACGACGCACATGCGGCAGGGGCAGGCATACATGACGGAGTCGGGGAACGGCGGCGCGGAGGACCCCCGCTCCGGATCCCGGGTCCGTGCCCTGCTCGACCGCTGGCGGGACGATCCTGGGATCTGGCGGCGCGGCATCGTGCTCGCGGGCCTCGCCGTGGTCGTCGCCCTGCTGATGATCCTGCACGCCCAGATCCCCAACAAGGTCGGCAACCTGGGCAGCCTCACGGAGACGTTCCTGCCGTGGCTGGGGCTGTTCGTCCCGGTGCTGCTGGTCCTCGCGGTCGTTCGGAGGTCGGCGACCGCGCTGATCGCGCTGCTGCTGCCGACGATCGTCTGGCTGAACCTCTTCGGCGGACTCCTCACCGACAAGTCGGGCGGCGGCGGCGGACTCATGGTCGCGACACACAATGTGAACGCCGACAACCCGGACCCGGAGGGAACCGCCCGCGTGGTCGCGGCCTCGGGCGCGGACGTCATCGCGCTGGAGGAGCTGAAGGCGGACGCGGTTCCGACGTACGAGAAGGCCCTGGCGGCGCAGTACCCCCACCACTCGGTGCAGGGAACCGTCGGACTGTGGAGCAAGTACCCGATGAGCGACACCCGGCCGGTCGACATCCGGCTGGGCTGGACCCGCGCGATGCGCTCCACGGTGGCGACGCCCGAGGGCGACGTCGCCGTCTACATCGCGCACCTTCCGTCGGTACGGGTCAAGCTGAACGCGGGTTTCACCGCCAGCCAGCGTGACACCAGCGCGGACGCGCTGGGCGAGGCGATCGCCCGGGACCAGGTGGGCAAGGTGGTCCTGCTGGGCGACCTGAATGGCACGATGAACGACCGCTCCCTGAACGCGGTCACGTCCCAGATGCGCTCCACGCAGGGCGCAGCGGGCAACGGCTTCGGCTTCAGCTGGCCGGCGTCGTTCCCGATGGCGCGGATCGACCAGATCATGGTGAAGGGCGTCGAGCCGGTCTCCTCGTGGGCCCTTCCCCGTACCCCGAGCGACCACCTCCCGATCGCGGCTCGCGTCAAGCTCTGACCTTTCCCCCCCGATCGGTGGCGAGCATCCCCCGCAACCACCCGTTCATGTGCGGGGACAATCCATCTGAGAGTCTTTCTCACCACGGTCGTCCTCATCGGGGCCGTCGGCTTCATGACCACCACCCCGCTCCAGATGCTGGTGATGAACAAGGCCCAGGACGTCCCCACCCTGGCCGCCGCCTCCAACCACTCCGCATGCAACCTCGCCAACGCGGGCGGCGCCTGGCTCGGCGGCGCGGCGATCGCCGCAGGCTGGGGCTGGACCTCCCCGACGCTGGTCGGCGCGGCGCTCGCCGTCGTCGGCCTTGCCGTCGCGGCGGCTGCCGGACTGCTGGACCGTACGACGAAGGGGACCTCCCGCGTCGTCGCGGGAAGCCCCCTCACGGCGGCGGACCACCAGGTCAGTGCGTCGTCGTCTCCCGCCAGCGGTTCGTGATCGGCAGGCGCCGGTCCTTGCCGAAGACCTTCGTCGAGATCTTGGTGCCCGGCGGGTACTGGCGCCGCTTGTACTCGGCCGTGTCGACGAGCCGCAGGGTCCTCGCGACCAGCTCCTCGTCGTAACCGGCCGCCACGATCGCGTCCTTGCCCTGGTCGCGGTCGACGTACAGCTCCAGGATCCGGTCCAGGACGTCGTAGTCCGGGAGGGAGTCGGTGTCGACCTGGTCCGGGCGGAGCTCGGCGCTCGGCGGCTTGACGATGGAGTTCTCCGGGATCGGCGGGGTCTGCCCGCGCTCCTCGGCCGCCCGGTTGCGCCATTTCGCCAGCCGGAAGACCGAGGTCTTGTAGACGTCCTTGATCGGGCCGTATGCACCGACGGAGTCGCCGTACAGCGTCGAATAGCCCACCGCCAGCTCGGACTTGTTGCCCGGCGCGAGCACGATCTGGCCCTCCTGGTTGGAGACGGCCATCAGCATCGTGCCGCGCAGTCGCGACTGGAGGTTCTCCTCGGCGAGACCGGTGAGACCGAGCGAGCCCATGTACGCGTCGAACATCGGCTCGATCGGTACGGTCCGGAAGTTGAGGCCCGTGCGGCGGGCCAGCTCGGCGGCGTCGCCCCTGGAGTGGTCCGAGGAGTACTTGGACGGCATCGAGATGCCGTACACGTTCTGCGCGCCGAGCGCATCGCAGGCGATCGACGCGACAAGCGCTGAATCGATTCCTCCGGAGAGGCCGATCAGCACGGACCGGAAACCGTTCTTGGCGGCGTACGCGCGCAGGCCGACGACCAGCGCGGAGTACACCTCCTCGTCGTCGTCGAGGCGCTCGGCGTAACCGCCCGTCAGCTCGGGCTCGTACGCCGGTAGAGGCTCCTCGGAGAGGACGACCCGCTCGATGGCCAGGCCGTCGTCGACGATGCCCGTCGGGGGCTCGGCGGAGGCGGCCGGCAGTTCGAGGTCGAGGATCACGCTGCCCTCGGCGAACTGCGGAGCGCGCGCGATGACCTCGCCGTCCTTGTCGACGACGATCGAGTCCCCGTCGAAGACGAGCTCGTCCTGGCCGCCGATCATCGCAAGGTACGCGGTCGTGCAGCCGGCCTCCTGGGCGCGCTTGCGGACCAGCTCCAGGCGGGTGTCGTCCTTGTTCTGCTCGTACGGCGAGGCGTTGATCGAGACCAGCAGCCCGGCCCCGGCCGAACGGGTGGCCGGGACGCGGCCGCCGTCCTGCCAGAGGTCCTCGCAGATGGCGAGCGCGACGTCGATGCCGTGGACGCGGATGACCGGCATGGTGTCGCCCGGTACGAAGTACCGGAACTCGTCGAAGACGCCGTAGTTGGGCAGGTGGTGCTTGGCGAACGTCAGCACCACCGTGCCGCGGTGCAGCACCGCGGCGGCGTTCTGCGGGGCGCCGGCGGGCTGCCCGTACCGCGGCTGGGCCTTCTCCGAACGGTCGAGATAGCCGACGATCACGGGGATCTCCCCGTACCCCTCGTCGGCGAGCCGCAGCGCGAGCGCGCGCAGGGCGGCCCGTGACGCCTCGACGAAGGACGACCGCAGGGCCAGGTCCTCGACGGGGTAGCCGGTCAGCACCATCTCGGGGAACGCGACGAGGTGCGCCCCCTGCTCGGCGGCGTGCCGGGTCCAGTGCACGATCGACTCGGCGTTGCCGGCGAGATCGCCGACGGTCGAGTCGATCTGATTCAGAGCGAGGCGTAGTTGAGGCACGGGCCCAGTGTAATCGTCTCTCTGACGCGATGTCCTGGGGCGGGGGTGTGGGCCGCCCCACTCCCGATGCCCAGCCGGGTGGGGCCCGGGGAGGGGCGTCGGCCCCTCCCCGGAAGGGCCGGGGCGTGCCCTACTCGTCGTACGCGAGCGTCGTCATCATCCCGGATTCCGAGTGGTAGATGTTGTGGCAGTGCAGCATCCACAGGCCCGGATTGTCCGCGTCGAAGTCCGCCACCAGCTTGTGGTGCGGCAGCACGATCGCCGTGTCCTTGCGGGCGCCACGTCCGTTGACGCCGGTCAGGGCGTAGGTGTGGCCGTGCAGATGGACGGGGTGCCACATGTCCGTGGCGTTGATGATCACCAGTCGGACCCGCTCGCCGCGTTCGACCCTGTGGAGCGTGTCCGGGTCGTAGGGCTTGTGGTCGATGCCCCAGTCGTAGTTCTTCATGCCGCCGGTCAGCTTGAACTTGAGGAGGCGGTCGGGGCGGCGCCGGGACAGGGCCACGGACTCGTCCGGCCGGAGGCGGGCGGCCGACGTCAGGATCTTCCGGTCCAGCTCCGCGGGGCGCGTGGTCGGTTTGGGGGCCGGCCCGCTTCCCGTGCGCAGGACGGCCATCGCCGAGCCCCTCTTGCCCTCGGCGAGCGCGGTGAGCGGAAAGACACCGTCCTTCGCGGTGACCATCACGTCGTACCGCTCGGCCATGCCGATGAGCAGTGCGTCGGTCCTGTGGTGCCGGACGGGATAGCCGTCGGTGTGGGTGACCGTCAGCTCGTGGCCGCCGAGCGCCACCCGGAAGGCCGATTCGCCGCCGGCGTTGATGATGCGCAGCCGGATCCGGTCGCCGGGCTTGGCCTTGAACTGTGTGGGATCGTCCGCCGTGCGCCCGTTGATCAGGTAGTGCGGGTAGGCGACATCGCCCGCGTGGCCGCCGAGCAGCTTGCTCGTGGCGCCCGTCATCAGCCGTTTCGGGCCGTTCCCGCGGTACGGCGACGGTGACGGGGCCTTCCCGTCCGGTGCCTGCGCCATCGCCAGCCCCCCGCCACCGGCTCCCACCGGCCCGGAAGGCGCCCGCTCGTGGCCATCGCGGCCGTCGCGGCCGTCGTGGTCGTCGTGCCCGGCGCCGTGGCCCATGGCGGGCCTGCCCTTGCGGAGCTGGGCGAGGACATCGTCCGGGGTGGAGCCGCCCACCCCGTCGATCCAGTCGTCCAGGATGACGATCCACTCGTGGTCGTACGCGAGCGGCTCCCGCGGGTCGTCCACGATCAGCGGCGAGTACATCCCGCTGTCGACCTGCACGCCCATGTGGGGATGGAACCAGTACGTCCCGGGATGCGGCACCTCGAAGCGGTAGTCGTGCGCCCCGCCCGGCTTGATGGGCGGCTGCGTGACGTACGGCACGCCGTCCATGTGGTTGCTCAGCGCGATGCCGTGCCAGTGCACCGTGGTCGGCACCGGCAGATGGTTGGCGACGGTGAGTGCCAGAGTGTCGCCCGCGGTGATCCGGACCGCCCGGCCCGGCAGTTCGCCGTTGTACGTCCAGGACCTGAAGGTGCGCCCGGCGCCCAGCTCGACCGTGGTCGGGGTGGCGGTGAAGGTGCGGCTATGGACCCGTGCCCCGTCGCTCGGTGTGTCCGAGGGGTCGGCCTTCCTGCCGTCCGGCGCGGCGGTTCTCTCCGGCCTGGCGCCCGGGGCCCCCTGAGGGCCGCCGCCGTCCGGTCCGCTGCCCGAACAGGCCCCCAGAAGTCCGGATCCTGCGGCGGCGATCCCGGCGCCGAGCAGGGCGCGGCGGGTGTGAGAGGTCTGACGGGTGTGCTCCATGCGCATGACTATGTGCACCTCGCTGTGGATGAGGAGGAGAGCGTGGGGAGGCGTGCGTCTGCTACCGCCGTCCGGGCAGGACGGGACGGCCGGACGCGCTCCTGCATCCGCAGCACCGGCAGGGCGGCGGGGACGGTCCGGCGGGTGGTGGATTCGGGCCTACGGGCAGCGGCGGCCGCGGCCTGCCGATGCTCGCGCCGCCGGTCCGGGCGGACCCGCTGCGTATGCGGACCCGCTTCCTATGAGGAACTGCCCGTCCATGGCCCTCCGTCGGTCGTCATACGGGCAGACTACCCCCGCCGGGTATTGTTTTCGGACCGATTCGTCACGACACGTCATAACATAGTCACCGATGCCTGGAACGATCGGTATGCCCAAAGTTGTCGCATTGCTGATCGCGCTGGGTTCCGCCGCGTACACCGCCTGGGTGCTCGAACTGGCCTTCCCCACCGGCCTCGACCCCGTCCAGACGTACGTCAGTGAACTCGCCGCCGCCGACCAGCCCTTCGGCGGACTGTTCCGTGCCACCGACCTGGTCGCCGGACTGCTCGTCCTCGCCGGAGCGTGCTGTGCACTGGTGCGGCTGCCGCAACGCCCCTGGACGGTCGTCGGCTGGGCCGGGCTGCTGCTCTTCGGCGCCGCGACCGCCGCCGACTCGCGGCTGCCGCTGAGCTGCGCCGCGACGGCGGATCCCGAGTGTGCCGCCCGCGAGGAGGCCGGACTTGTGCCGGCCACCCACACGGCCCACGCCTGGAGCAGCAGCCTCGCGGTCCTGGGCGCGGTCACCGGGATCGTGGCGCTCACCGTCGCCGCCCGCCGCTACCGCTGGTGGGCGCCGCTCGCCAGGACCGGTCCGGTGCTCCTCGCCCTCGAACTGGCCGCCACCGTCTGGACCCTGGCCGCCGTCGCCGCGTTCGAGACGGACCGCGGCACCTGGTTGCTGGGGGCCGGTCAGCGGCTCCAAGTACTGCTGGTGGCAGTGTGGCTGGCAGTACTGGCGTATTCGGTGGCACGGGAGGGGCGGGGCATATGACGCAGGGAGCAAGGCCGGGCGGTTTCGTACAGATCGGTGGGGTGCCCCATCACGTCGTCGTCGAAGGCAGCGGCCCCGTCTGCGTGCTGAGCGCGGGCCTCGGGATGAGCTGGTTCGACTGGGACCCCGTCGTCCCCCTGCTCGCGCCGCACCGCACCGTCGTGCGCTTCGACCGGCCGGGACACGGGCTGAGCGGACCGGCCGCCGTACCCCCGTCCGCCGCGGGCGAGGCTCACCGCATCGCCGCACTCCTCGACGCGGTCGGCTGCGAAGGGCCCGCCACCGTCGTCGGCCACTCCATCGCGGGCTTCCACGCGGAGGCGTTCGCCCGCCTCCACCCCGACCGTGCGGCCGGCATCGTACTGGTCGACTCCAGCGTCGAGGAGCATGCGCGGGTGCCCGCCGCCCCCGCGGTCCGTACGGCCGTGGCGCGCGGCGTCGGCACGGCGCTGACCGCCGTGGGCGCGCCCGCCGCGCTCGGCCCGCTCACCCGGCGCGCCAGTATCCGGCTCTCCCGTACGGGCGGCGGCGACCCGGCCCCCGCCGCGCTCGTACGCCGCTGCTACGGCACCGCGCGCGTGCTGCAGGGAGCCCTGCTGGAGAACACCCACTACAAGGCGGTCGCCGCCGAACTGCTCGCCCTGCGCGAGCGGTTCCCGCTCCCGGACGGGGTTCCGGTGACTGTACTCGCCGCATACGACGGAGGCGGTGGGCGGTTCGCGCTGCGCGCGCTGGAGCGGCAGCGCGCGCTGGCCCGGCGGCTCGGGGACGCCCGCTTCGAGGTCGTCGAACCGTCGGGCCACCTGATCATGCTGGACCGCCCGGACGCGGTGGCCCGGGCGGTCCTGATGCCGGGGGAGGAGCGGGTCAACCCCGCGCGTACACCTGCTCGACCCACGACGCGATCTGGTCCTCCGACAGGTGCTGGGCCAGATCGGCCTCGCTGATCATTCCCACGAGGCGCTTGTTCTCGATCACCGGCAGCCGGCGGATCTGGTGGTCCTGCATCTCGTGCAGCACCTCGTCCACATCCGCTTCCGCGTCGATCCAGCGCGGGGTGCCCTTGGCCATGTCGCCCGCGGTGATCTTCGAGGGGTCATGGCCCATGGCCACACAGCCCACGACGATGTCACGGTCGGTCAGGATGCCGCAGAGCCGTTCATCGGCATCGGCGATGGGCAGTGCACCCACGTTCAGTTCGCGCATCAGCTGCGCGGCGCGGTCGAGCGTCTCGTGCGACGGGATCCACTGGGCCCCGCGATGCATGATGTCCTTGGCGATGGTCATGGAGTTCGTACCTCCTGGGTTCGTACCTCCTGGGTGCGGCCCACGCGATCCGATGTCGCCCGATGCTGCCCAGTACCACCCGATGCCACCGATGTCACCCGGTTCCGCCGAACGGGTGGGAAGGAGCCTTCCGATGGCCCGGCTGCTCTTGCGTATCACGGGCCGGGACCTGCCCGGCCGCGACTGCGGAGACTTCTCCGACGTGCACGTAGGTACGCAGCGGGGCAAGGAACCCGATCAGCTGGTCCCGGCGGACGCCGAGGAAGCCGTATTCGACATTACCGCCGACACCGTCGAGGCGCCCGACGGAACGACCGACTTCCGCGGGCCCTGTGTACAGGGGCGACGCGGCGAGCGGTTCCTGTATCTGACCTGGGGCGAACTGCCGGCGGGAGGCACCTTCACGATGTTCCGGCGGGCGAAGCTGTTCTTCGCCGACATTCCGGCGGAGCTGGTGGTGGCGGGTGCGGCCGAGGCGACGCTCGGGCTGACCGACGGCCACGGACTGCCGCTGAGCGCGGCGGTCCGCCCGCCCCGGGTGGTGTGGCGCGCCTGGGCGGGCGAAGGCTGAACCGGTCCCGGTCCCGTTTCCCGTTCCCGTTCCCGGGCCCGGCTCGGCCCGGGAACGGTGCGGAGTCTGCCGTCCAGCTCTGTCGGCTCTGCCTGCTCTGCCGGCTGTGGCGACTCCGCACCGGTCCGGCGTCAGCTCCGGGGCGCGGCGCCGCGCCTCTTCAGCAGGTCGGCCATCAGGTCCAGCTCGGACTGCTGGGCGTCGACCATGCCCTGGGCGAGGTCCTTCTCCGTGTCCACCGTGCACAGGTCGGCACAGCCCTGGGCCATCGCGACCCCGCCCTTGTGGTGGTCGGTCATCAGCTGCAGATAGAGGATCTCTGCCTGCCTGCCGCTCGCCTCGGCCAGCTGCGCCAGCTCGGTCCTGGTGGCCATCCCGGGCATCAGCGAGCCGTCCCGGACCTCATGCCCGTCATGCCCGTCCTGGCCGCCGTGCCCCCCGTGACCACCCTCGGCGGACTTCATCCAGGCCATCGGCCCGGTCCCGGCCGAGACCTTCGGCAGCCCCCACAGATCCAGCCAGCCGAGCAGCATGCCCCGCTGGTTGGCCTGCGTGTTGGCGATGTCGTACGCGAGCCTGCGCACCTCCTCGTCCTGCGTACGGTCCCGGACGATGAAGGACATCTCCACCGCCTGCTGATGATGGACCGCCATGTCACGGGCGAAGCCGGCCTCCGGGGAGTCCGCCCCGGGGGCCGTCGCCGTCTCCCTACCACCGTCCGCGGCACCGTCCCCGCCCGTGGACGCGACCGTGGCCGCGCCCGCGAACAGCAGCGCCAGCACGACGGCCGTGATCGAGGCCCAGTGCGTCCGGCTGAGTTTCAGGGTCACGCGCCCAGCCCACCTGTGCACGCGGCACCCGGCTCCGGCGTCTGCGCACCCTGCACGTACTTGGTGAAGAACTGGTCCACCCGCGGGTCGTCCGCGCTGTCCACCGTGACCTGCTTGCCCCAGGCGCTGAGCATGATCGCCCCGGCCTGGTCCTGCACCGGGCTCATCAGCGAGTACGAGGTCTCGCCGACCTTGTCCTTCAGCTTCTTCACGTCGGCGGCCGGGGCCTTGTCGTTGTACGTCACCCACACCGCGCCGTGCTCGAGCGAGTGCACGGCGTTCACCTCGGGGACCGCCTTGTCGTAGACGTTGCCGTCGCAGTTCATCCACGCCTGGTGGTGGTCACCGCCGACCGGCGGCTTCATCGGGTACGTCACCGGCGTCTTGACGTGGTTGCGGCCGAGCTTCTTCGCGTCCCAGGACTTCTCGTCCTTGATCGGCGCCTTGGCGGTGGCCTCCGCCTGCTCCTTCTTCTCGCCTTCCTTGTTGAGTACGTACGTACCGAAACCGACGAGGGCCGCGACCACGAGGCCGCTGACCGAGATGGTGATGATGCGGTTGCGGCGCTCGCGGGCCTGCTCGGCCCGGCGCATCTCCTCTATACGGGCCCGGCGGTCGTTCGTCCTGGTAGCCATTTTTCTTCGTCCTTCTTCTGCGTCAGGTGCGTCAGGTGCGTCTGGGAACAGGGACAGCCCGCCCTGGGGGCGGATTCGGCGGAACCGGTCCTGTCATGTCCGCAGCACTTGAAGGACGTGGAGATCCGGAGCCCGGGGAAGTACTCCGGTGCGGGGCACCCGGGCGGCGTGGTGTGCCTGGGCGGGGCCGGGCGGCAGTCCGGCAC
This sequence comes from Streptomyces sp. NPDC053673, assembly GCF_055585225.1. Lineage (NCBI taxonomy): Bacteria > Bacillati > Actinomycetota > Actinomycetes > Kitasatosporales > Streptomycetaceae > Streptomyces > Streptomyces sp. NPDC053673. The sequence continues at coordinate 150,517 of NZ_JBVJKN010000017.1, forward strand.
TGTCGAGGGGCCCGTCCAGGGGCGGGGCGGTGAGCACGGCGGGGCTGAGATGCCGGAAGAGGCCGCAGTCGCCCCGGTCGTACGGACAGCTGTACTCGGCGTCGGACGGGGTGGTGGACGCCGTTGTGAGCACCCGGTGGACGCCGGTGCCGGCGCCGTGCGCTCCCTCGGCGGTACCCGTGGCCGCGCCGGTGCCCGCCTGGCCCAGGCAGATGAAGAGCGCGGCGAGGAGCGTCGCCACGGCGCTCCCGAGTGCCATGGGACGCGCGGTGCGCGCGATGCGGTAGTGCCGCAGGCCCCCCATGGGCGGAGATGGTAATGGCGGGAGCGTGCCGCATGTCATACGGGGTGCGTAATCTGGGCGAAACCCCGGGTCGTGATACTGAAGCTTCCCTCTACGCCCTGGCGGTGGTGCACAGGCCGTCTGAACTGCAAGGATGTGGCTCATGGACAAGCAACAGGAATTCGTGCTCCGCACGCTCGAGGAGCGCGACATCCGGTTCGTACGCCTGTGGTTCACCGACGTGCTCGGTTTCCTGAAATCGGTCGCCGTGGCACCCGCCGAGCTGGAGCAGGCCTTCGATGAGGGCATCGGCTTCGACGGCTCCGCGATCGAGGGTTTCGCGAGGGTCTACGAGTCCGACATGATCGCCAAGCCGGACCCGGGCACCTTCCAGATCCTGCCCTGGCGCGCGGAGGCCCCCGGCACGGCCCGGATGTTCTGCGACATCCTCATGCCCGACGGCTCTCCGTCCTTCGCCGACCCGCGTTTCGTCCTGAAGCGGATCCTGGCCAAGACCTCGGACCTGGGCTTCACCTTCTACACCCACCCCGAGATCGAGTTCTTCCTGCTGAAGGACAAGCCCCTCGACGGCACCCGCCCCACCCCCGCGGACAACTCCGGCTACTTCGACCACACGCCGCAGAACGTCGGGATGGACTTCCGCCGCCAGGCCATCACGATGCTGGAATCCATGGGCATCTCCGTGGAGTTCAGCCACCACGAGGGCGCGCCCGGCCAGCAGGAGATCGACCTCCGGTACGCGGACGCGCTGTCGACCGCCGACAACATCATGACGTTCCGCCTGGTCATGAAGCAGGTCGCGCTGGAGCAGGGCGTCCAGGCCACCTTCATGCCGAAGCCGTTCTCCGAGCACCCCGGCTCCGGCATGCACACCCACCTCTCCCTCTTCGAGGGCGACCGGAACGCGTTCTACGAGTCGGGCGCCGAGTACCAGCTCTCCAAGGTGGGACGTTCCTTCATCGCCGGCCTGCTCAAGCACGCCGCGGAGATCTCGGCCGTCACCAACCAGTGGGTCAACTCGTACAAGCGCATCTGGGGCGGCTCGGCCCGCACCGCGGGCTCCGGCGGCGAGGCCCCCTCGTACATCTGCTGGGGCCACAACAACCGCTCGGCCCTGATCCGCGTCCCGATGTACAAGCCCGGCAAGACCGGTTCCGCCCGCGTCGAGGTCCGCTCCATCGACTCCGGCGCCAACCCCTACCTGACCTACGCGGTCCTGCTCGCCGCGGGCCTCAAGGGCATCGAGGAGGGCTACGAGCTCCCGGCCGGCGCGGACGACGACGTCTGGGCGCTGTCGGACGCCGAGCGCCGCGCGATGGGCATCGAGCCCCTGCCGCAGAACCTGGGCGAGGCGATCACGCTGATGGAGCGCAGCGAGCTGGTCGCCGAGACGCTCGGGGAGCATGTCTTCGACTTCTTCCTGCGCAACAAGAAGCAGGAGTGGGAGGAGTACCGCAGCGAGGTCACCGCCTTCGAGCTGCGGAAGAACCTGCCGGTGCTGTAAGCGCAGGTCAGCGCAGTTACTGAGGCTGAACGACACTCCGGGCCGACGGTCACCGACCGTCGGCCCGGAGGCGTCGTGCCCCAGCGGCACGGCAGGGCAGCAGGCACTTCGCTGTGCACTTCTGTTCCAGGCGCTGTCGCACGTGAAACGCACGGGCTCGAGTTGCTCGCCATTCGGCTGAATGCGATACCTGGGGATGGGGGGTCCCATGATCGCCGGGAACCGTGCCGGCCACCTGGAAGAAGTGGCGCCATGACCGGAGCACACGAGGCCGCCGGGCGAGTGATCGCCGGGCGCTACCGGCTCCTGCGCCAGCTGGCTGCCGGGGGCATGGGCCGCCTGTGGCTCGCCTACGATCAGGAACTCGCGTGTGAGGTCGCACTCAAGGAGATCGCCCTGCCGCCGGCCGTCCCGGACCGCGAGGTGAGCGCCCGGATCACCCGGGCCCGCGGTGAAGCGCGGCGCGCCGCCCGGCTGCGCGACCATCCGCATGTCGTGACCGTGCACGACATCGTGGAGGACGGCGGGCTGCCGTGGATCGTCATGGCGTTCATCCCCGGCGCCACCGACCTGGAGGCGGTGGTGCGCGAGCACGGGCCGCTGCCGCCCGCAGAGGTGGCCCGGATCGGGCTGGCGGTCCTGGACGCACTGCTGGAGGGCCACCGGCTCGGCGTCCTGCACCGGGACGTCAAACCTGCCAACATCCTGCTGACCAGCCCCGACCCGCGGCCCGGGTACCGCACCAGGGGCGGGCAGGTGCTGCTGACCGACTACGGCATCTCGCTGGAGCCGAGCTCCGGCGAACCGCGGCTGACCGGTACGTCGGAACTCGTCGGGACCCCGCGCTTCATGGCCCCGGAACGGGCCCGTGGCGAACCGCCCACGCCGGCCTCCGACCTGTTCTCACTCGGCGCCACCCTGTATTTCGCGCTCGAGGGGACCGGGCCCTTCGAGCGCGAGACCGACTACGCCACGATGGGTGCCCTGCTCTTCGAGGAGCCGACCCCGCCCAGAGGGGCAGCGGAGCTGGCTCCGGTCGTGCTCGGGCTGCTGACCAAGGACCCCGCGCAGCGGATGGAGGGGGAGGAGGCTGCGCGGCGGCTCGTCCCCGTCATCGCCGCCGAGCCCCACCCGGCACAGCAAGCGACGCTCTCGGACTGGACGCTGCCGTCAGAGCGCCCCACCGCGCAGAAGCCGGCTGTCGCCGAGGGACCGGGCCCGCCGCCGGGTCCCCTGTCTCCGCGCCCTCCGCCCGATCGGGCCGGCCCAGGTCCGCGCCCCGAACCATCCTGGTGGCGCTCGCGGCGAGGCCTCGTTCCGCTCATCACCGGGGTGGCCGTGGTGCTGGTGCTGTTGCTGGGCTTGGTGCTGCTGCTTCGAGGCGGTGGAAGGGGTCCTTCGGAAGGGGGCACTTCGCCTTCCCCCCATCACACCGCATCCGTTTCACCGTCCCCGCGTGACACCGCGTCCGAAGCCGCCGAGGCGCACAGGATCGCATTGGCGGTGGCGCTCTCACCCCAGGACTGGGGCCCGGGGTTCGTTCCCAGCGACCCGTACGAGGAGGACCCGGCTCTGGAAGAAGCGGTCCGGCCCAATTGCGAGTTGTACCGGAAACCCCTGCGGGCGGGCACACTTGCCGGGGTCAGCCGTGCAGCACAGGACAACCTGCAAGGCTTCAGCACCAGTTCCCTGGTGGCGGTGTACGTGGACGACGCCACGGCACGAGAATCCCTCGCCGACGACAGAAACACGACCCATCGCTGTACCACTCAGCGCATGGGCAAATCCCGCTGGGACGACGTGCACGAAGCCATCGCCCCGCCTTTGTCCGGATTTGACGAGGTGATCTCCGAGGAAGGAAGGCTCGCCACCTACGATGACGGCAGTAAGGCGAACCTGCCCTACATCGTGCTGATCGGTCGGACAGGGAAAACCACGGTCTCCGTCTACGTGAGCGGCCCGCCCGAGAGGCTGGCGGAGACTCGCCAGAAGGCCACGGATGCGCTGCTGCTGATGCGCAGTCGCCTTTCCGAGCAGTCGAAGGCAGCGGAGAGCCGATGACGTCCCGTCGGCACTGCGGGGCCACCCTCTCCCGGGCGTACGTCGACGACATCACCAAGCGCCGGGGCTGCACCGACGTCGAACTCCCCGCGCCCCTCCGCCTTCGAGGCGGCCAAGTGAGGTGACCTGACCTGACCTCGCTGTCGGGCCGCCTGATCCAGCCCGATCCACCGGACAGGCGCTAGTGGCGGCGGTCCGACAGGGGCGCCGGGGCCTCCTGGACGACCCAGCCGTTGCCGTCGGGGTCCTGGAAGAACACGAACGAGTTCCACGCCTCGCCCCTGCCCTGGGCCCAGCCCGTGGCGGCGACATGCTGGACCGCGCTGACCGCGACGCCGCGGGCGAGCAACTCGTCGTGGGCCGACTCGATGTCGGGGACACAGAGTTGCAGGCCCTGGATGGCGCCGGGGGCCATCACCGTCTGGCCGGGGGCCGGAGGCATGCCCTCACCGATGACGATCGAGCAGGGCGACCCGGGCGGGGTCAGCTGGATGATGCGGACGCCTTTGCCGATGCTGCTGTCGTGGTCGACCGTGAAGCCGCACTGGTCGGCGTAGAAGGTCCTGGCCCGGTCGACGTCGCTGACCGGGACGACGATCACTTCGAGGGTCCATTCCATGGCGATGCCCGGATTCCTTGCGGGGACCGGCTAGGTCGTGTCTGACAAATAGCGCCGTCCGCCCGCAGGGCGGGGCGCGCGGCGTCCGGTGCGTGCAATCGCAAGGCGGTGGGGGCACCTCCCAGGCGCAGCTCTGGGGGAGA